>CAYLJO010000172.1:0-13698 GCA_964383905.1 uncultured Blastocatellaceae bacterium | reverse complement strand
CGCCGGAGTGGCCTTTCATTCACGGCTTCCCTACCCCTAGTCCTGAACTGATACCCGGTCATCTGAGGTTACACAACTGGTCTGGTTGTGTAACCTCAGGCTTATTTTGGGAGATATTTGCTGATTTTATGTGTATTATCCTCCGTCGTGAAACTTTATGGAACTGAGGATCACCCCTTGGGCCGTCGAATCATGCGCAGGCGGCAGCGCCGACCCGTCTCACTATCTTCGCCCGCGGCTGTGCGAGCCGTGCTCGATCAGTTGCGGCGATTGCTGCCCGAGGATGATCCAAAGAGCGATCAGCAGTTAATCAGCATGCTTCGTGCCGCTCGTCACATCGAGCGGTACCCTGCCACAGATACTCGCCGTGGCCGCCCGTCAGCTTACGAGCGTGCCCAATTGCTCCTACTGCCGACACACCTCTGCGTGCCATCTTAGTCCGTGAAACGGAGGGACGTATCTCGCTAGCTTTGTCGACCACTACCTGCGGGTGCTCGACTTCCCTTCTGATATTGTGGATATCATCGCGCGCGGTGACATCAACCTCTTCGAGACCGAACAACTGGCCCGTTTGACACCGCAACGGTTGGGAGTCCCCCCGCAAAAGCGCGTCGTCTACGGGCCGACCTACTTAGCAGCCACGTGCAGGCGAGGCGGTCCGGTTCGCGTCTGCATGCGAGGGTCAAAGAGTTGCTCGGGGTCGCCGGCACAACCCTGCCTGCAGCCAACGGGTATCCAGCGTCCGTTGGCTGCAAGAATTGAGTTGGAAGATTTCGACCCGCATGATCCGACGCACCTTTTCTATGACGAGATCAAAAGGCTAGGATTTGCGCTTAAAGAGATTACTCCCGCAGATCTCACAGATGATCTACTTGACGAATATCTGCGCGCGAGCGAGCCGCTGTGGTCTGTTCTGGCTAAGATACAGAAGCGCAAACAGCCGGTGCGACCGGTCAAGCTGAAGATTTAGCTGGCTTTATTCGAAATTTACTCGGCGGGCTAGAAACCCTGGATGATTACATGATTCCGCCGCGTTCCTGTCGGCTCTTTGTGACGCATCTCGCCTTCCAACATTTACCCGGTTGAAATATGGTCTAAATAATCCATCCGCCTATTAATGTCGCTTTCTTGAAGTAAAAAACTGTTGACATCGGCTCTCCATTCTGTTTTATTGGCTGCATCTCAGAACCAGCGAAAGGTTTTGAAATAACCCTTATGCAAAAGTGGAAGACGGGCGAAGTAGCTCAGTTAATCAACGTCACCAAGCGTACTCTACAAAACTGGTTAGAATTGGGGAAAATACCGCGTCCTCAAAAAGACTCGAACGGATATTATATCTGGTCTGAAATGGACGTCAGATCAGCCCAGATCTATTTGCAGCGACTCAAATCAACCACTCGTTACCGGATTAGAGGGCATGATAAATGACTAGAAAGCTTCAGATTCAGAACTTTAAAGGTGGGGTCGGGAAGACCACTACGGCCGTCAATTTGTCGCACGGGCTTGCTCTTAAGGACCGCCGTGTCCTCCTCATCGATCTTGATCAGCAGGGCAACGCCTCGGATATGTTGGGGCTCAAAATCGCCAAGAATCAACCGACTCTTTATAACCTCTTGGTCGATGATCTGGCCTACGACCAGGTGGTGATTGAAGCACGCCCGAACCTCTTTATTATCCCTTCGGACAAGCGTACGGCGATGGCCGAGAACATTATCTCGGCCCAACCCGGTCGCGAGCTCGCCCTGACCGTACGCCTCTCTGAGGTGGCCGGGTTCGATTATGTCGTGCTGGATTGCCCGCCGGCGCTCAACGTCATGCACAATAACGCCCTGCTCTACTCGAACGAACTGATTATCCCCATTGACATGGACAGGCTGGCCCTGCAAGGCGCTAAGGGCATCCTCGATTCGGCCGCCGAGCTTGAAAAAGTATTCAAATATACGGCCGATATCTGCGGAGTTTTACCCACCTTTATTGATCGTCGCACGAACATTACCCACCAGGTAATGAAGGTCATCGAATCACGATACGCGACGAAAGTCCTCCCCCCGATCCGTTCGGACGCGAAGCTTCGACAGGCCTCGGCGCATGGAAAGACGATCTTCGAATATGATTCACATAGCAAAGGAGCCGAAGATTACCGGGCCGTGACCGACGCGATCATCGCGCAGGAAGCAGCCGTGCCGGTTGCGGAACCCGTTGCATATGTCGAAGAAACAAGGCAGATCTGACCGCAACGTTGATCTTCCCGATTGGGCTGACGAAGTCACCCCGTCCGACGAGGTGATGAAGAAGTTCTACGCGCCGACGGGGACATTCAAATCCGGGCCGATCATAGTTCCTCAGCAAAATGTAGGAGGTAGGGATGAACCGAAAGGCGCAGAACAGTCTGCGCCGGCCGAGGCCCCGCCACAAACTTCGCCGGCTAATCAAAGTGATGAACCACCCCCGCGAGCAGATAGAAAGATAGATCAAAGCGCCCCATCGACTGTAAAAGAAGCTCCAAGCGCAGGGAGACCTTTCCCAGAGCCCAAGAGTCCAGCGGCCGTCCGAGGTCCTAACAATGACGAGCAAAAAATGGGTGATGAGAGCAGACGCGGCGAGGCGTCTTCCGCAACCAAACGGCTGATCAAAGCTCATTTACCTACTCCTCCTCAGGCCGGCGTGTCGAAAGTAACGAGGTCTTTTGGTGATTTTGAGAAGGAGTGGGGAACGTTTTTAACTGAGGGGCAGTTAAGAGTCATCAAAGAACTGTTTAAGCTTACGTTTGAGAGAGGCAGCGGCGAGTGTCTGACATCAACCGCTAAATTGGCCGAAGCCTGTGGTTTCAAAAAGCGATGGTGTGCCATCATCGTTAAACAGCTTGAAAATAAAGGGTTTGTCGAAAGACCTCTAACCTGGAACACCTCTCAGTTAAAAGGAACTGTGTTTCGCTTACATTTTTCACCCCTCAAACCTGAAGAGCGGGTCGAGCGCATGTACTATTTGGAAGATGGCCCTGAAATATCTCCAGGTTAGACGGTGCTTTGATGCCCCTTTCAAATCCTTATCCCCTTACCGTTTGCGTCCTTGGACTCCCGGGTCGGCCTCAATCAAATTGAGTTTTATCTACCCCTCGGTCCCCCGCACTCAGTTGTCACAGTGTCGGCACTCTTCTTTTATTGCAACCGGCTGTATCGATGCTACGGTAGCATAAAAGACTACTACCGTAGCACGATTTAATACCACCGTAGTAGAAATCAATGCTACGGTAGCATAAAAAACTACCACCGTAGCACGATTTAATACCACCGTAGCATAAATTTGTACTACCGTAGCAGTAAATCCTACCACCGTGGTATTAACTACTACTACGGTAGCAGTATATCGCGCCACCGTAGTAGTGATTCCTGCTACGGTGGCAGAGATCTCTGCCACCGTAGCAGCTTTTTATGCCACCGTAGTTGAATTCCCTGCTACAGTAGCACGGTTTTATGCATAGGTATTTACAAATTTAATTATTTGAGATATGAAGTGATGAAAGGTTGGGTGGGTCTGATTTGTAGGCCCACAAAAAGATTGACCTGAAGCGCGTTGTTTGGCGACGAGGCGCTCCAGGTCAATTGTAGAACCCGCTCATTGGCGAGACGGTGGATGTGTGTCTCAACCTTAAGGACATAATACACGCCTCCACTATAGCTGTCAAGCCTTTTATTTTCAGGGAGTTGACTATGATTGCACGGGCCCTTCAAGCGCCGCGGTTCATTCGCAAAACCCAACTGGGCGCCAATGAGTATCGCAAGAACTTTCACCAGCTCGATAATGACGTGGTTGCAGCCATCACCTCTACAGAAGCGGATCAGGTGACCCCGCTGATGAGTAAAATCTACCTCCGCCTCATTAACGCGCCGGCCCAGTACTGGGAAAGAGAAGGCGTTTTGCGCTTTGAAGCGGAGATAAAGGGCGGCGGTCAGCTTAAAGCATGGGTGGTGCTCTGCAAACAACTGGGTGTCGCCAGCGCGACGGCCCATAAAGCGATCAGTTGGATGCATGATCAAGGGATCATCGGCTACTTCGCAGGCAAAAATGGGGTCGGGCTGCGGATCTTTTTAAATCGCGCGGCTTCATCCATCGGCACGCGCCAGCCCACCGGAGGTGTAAAAATTTTGGAGTTAAACCATGCTTCATTTAGTAAACAGCATGCTTCATTAAATGAACCAGCCTTTAATGACACCTTCGGTGATTTAGAGGTTTTAGACACCGATGTTAACCGGCACGCGCCGGAAAACGGCGCGGAAGCCAGAACTGGGGGCGAAAGCCCTTCGGCAGAAGCTTCAACGCCGCCGGGGATCCATTCAAAAATCTCAATCACGAGGAGGGAAGGCGAAGCCACGAAAATACCGAAGCCGAGTACCATCCCCGCGGATCAGTTGCTCTGCCGCCTGAGGGGCGAATTAGAACCTTCGCTGCGCACCACTGCCGAACAGGCGGCCGCGCGCGAGCACGAGCGGACCCGCCAGTGGCTAGAGAAGTGCGGAATACCGAAGGCCGCGCGCGTAGCGCAACGCGAAGCATACAATGTTCTCAGACGGTATGGAGTCGTCAACCCTAAGGCACAGCGGACACACTCTGGGCCGGACGTCGGCCAAAGCTGCGACGCGCCGGTTGAGGCAAAGCCCCTCTCGCCGGAGGGGATCAGAGAGGTCGCCGAGAGCTGCATCTCGATGCTCGAAGTGCATGGACAGCCCATCGATGTGACTTTGGACGGGTTGAAGGTTGAGGCGGGCGGATGCCTGCTGCCCGAAGATTTGAGTAAGGCACACGAATTGGCTCAATCTATGGTTGATAGAACGGGCCGAACGGAGTAAAACCTCCGCGTTGGAGTGAGCAACTGGTTGTCGCTGATCCGAAGCAATGGAGAATGGAATTCATTATGCAGATTAAATCAATTATTCCATCCATCCTTCTGATCTTCCAATTAACATCTATCACCCCTCCTCGAGCCGCGTACGCGTTCGTCTCCCGTCAGCCTCACCTCAGGGCGCAGGCGGCGCACAACACCGGAGCCTCTTTTCGCCACAAGAAAACGGGGCGTCCGCTCTGGCCCGCCGCTCGCTTCACCGATACCGACCGGGCGCACGCGCTTTACCGCGGGTTAAAGTTCATCTACCGCACCGCCCGCGACCCGGATAACTTCTCGGAATATGGCAGCGACTATCTGTGGTGTTTCTACACCCTTTCGGCAACGGTTCAAGATGAAAACCTGCGGCGGATGGCACGGCGCATGGGTGTGGAGCGGGCTCACCACTGGCGACGTGAACGTCGCACGCTTCCCCCGGATGCTAACGCAAGCACAGTCTCAGATTTCGCCTTCGGAAGCGACGCGGCAGACCACCTGAATGTCCGCGGTGATCAGCTTAAGCAACAGATTCGGCGGGCGGCAGCTCACTCCTCGGCGCGCGATTATCTTGATTTCGACCCGCTCAGCGAGCCACCGCCAACCGACGTGCCGGATGAGTGCGAATTCGACGGGGCGAGCAATCCTCGGGGCAGCAAGATTTGTGCCCTGTGCAAAAGACCGCTCGCTATGAAGACCCGCTACGATGTCTGGTACGATGCGTTGATTACGACCTACACGGGCGACCGCTACGGTGTCAAGTTAGGCGCTCATTACACGAATGTTCTTAAGTGGCTGCCGACTCTACGACCATACCGGGGGAGCGAAAACGGCGCCAACCCTGAATTCTATGATACGGTCTTCGCCATCACACACATCGTCTGCACCCTGGATGACTATAGCGTTCACAGGCTCTCGCCGAGATGGCTGCCGCAGGAATTCGTATTCCTGCGATCCAACCTCAAAGAGGCCGTGAGGAGAGGGGATTCGGACATGCTGGGCGAGTTCATGGACACACTAAAGTCCTTGGGGGCGACTAACGATGACCCGCGCATTCGTACCGGGATGGAGTACCTGCTGTCGCATCAGAACCGCGACGGAAGTTGGGGTGGCATGGATGAAGAAGACATTTACGACCGCTACCATCCGACCTGGAGCGGGATCACGGGCTTAAGCGAATATAGATGGCGTGGCGGAGAGGGGCTGAGTTTTCCGGAGCTGAAGCCGGTGCTTGAACTCTGGGCCAACGGACAAAGATGACCCATTTACCTGAGGTTTCAGACGCCAGGATCATGATCAAGAAGCAGGCCGTCAGCGAAGTGGTGGGGAGGGCAGAATTCGGTAACCATTCCGGGGGAGTCCTCTACCGCGCGCTCCGACCACTTATTTGCGCGCCCTGCGGAAAAGAGATCAGCGCGGGCGAACTCTTCACACGGCGCCCCGTGCCCGGTCAAAAACGCCGGATCATGCCACAGTGCGGGGTATGCGCACCTTTCACAATAAAGTCGGGCGGAGGAAAAGGACAAACTTCTCCAATGGTCCTATCCCTGATGTCATCGCAGCCGGATAAACCTTCTCGAACCATGCATGCTCCGGATAGCAGATCAACCGGTAAGCCGCATGAGCAGGAAGCGCGGGATAAAATAGCCGAAGCCTTCCAGCAACGCTTGGGGCCTGTGCTCCGCCGGATACGCCGTGTCCGTTAGCGAGCCTCCAAAACAACAAGTTTAAACAGCCACCTTTAAGATTGAAATAAAACTTGGGCGCATGCCATAATACCGCTCAAATTCGATCAGTGCCCAGCCAGCCGAGAATTTGTAAGTTAACCGAGGAGTATTTAGGTTATGACCACCCTGAGATTTCCCAACACAGAAAAGTCTATTGATTGGCTAAGACTTCACCGAACAGGCATGCACAGCCCGATGTGGCAGTGTGTGGCTGCCCTGATGGTCACGCTGATCGTGCCCTGGGTGTCGGGCGCCCAAACGTTCACACCTCAAGACTCGCAAGGACCGGCGGCGCGACGAACGATCACCAATCAGGACCTAGAAGCGCTGCGCCGCAAGAGGATCGCTGAGGAAAAGGCAGACGAACGCCGGCGTAAAGAACTCGGCTTACCCTCGCGGGAGGAGATACGGCGGCGCCAGGAAGAGCAGGATCGAAGATTGCACGAGATGGCCCTCCAGATCGAAGCGCAGCGGATGCAGTCTGAAGTCATCCGGGCCCAATCGGAAGCCACGCGCGCGCAACTCGAAGTAATCAACGCACGGCTTGCTTACCAGAACAGCCTGAACAACCTTAATAACCTGAACAGCTACCCTGCGCCGGTGCCATACCAGTACGATAATTATGGATTAGTTGTGCCCCCCGTCACCATCATTACCGGTCCGCAGCCAGGCTACAGGCCGTTCTTCAATTTTGGAGCTCCGTTCGGTTTTGGACAGATTTTGGGACCCGGAGTCGGGACCCGGACCATTATCGTCACGCCGGGAGCCGTCGGTGGTCCCCGCTGAGCCGGTTGCAAAGTCTTCGGTCGCTCGCCGGGCTATACGGCATAGTACAGCGAGCGGAAGCCGTCAGCCGGCAGTGACGTAGCGAGGCTTCCCGGATATTCATTCAGAATGCGGCGTAATTATTAACAAGGCGATCGTGTGCCACGAATCGGGGCGAATTATCTTTCCTCGATAATTATCAGGCCCCACGGGGTTAAGGTGATCGACTGAGATTTCTCCACCGGCTTGTGCGACAGAAGGCCAGTCCCTTTAGGCTCAAGGTCGTGTGAAAGCGCCTTTCCAATACGTCTCCTGCCCGTAGTGAATCGAGTACCATTCCTGTATGAAGCTTCTCTTTTATGATTGACAGAGCTCACCTGGCCACTACTTCTAAGCGCGCAGTTAGAAGCTTATCCGGGCTTGAGCTTCCGCCCACCATGATGTCGAACCAGCCCGGCTCAACCACACGGTTCATGTTTTCATCGAGGAACGACAGCTTATCGGGCGTGATCACGAATTGCACTGTCTTGGTCTGCCCCGGCTCCAGACCAACCCGCTGAAAGCCCTTCAGCTCCTTGATCGGCCTGGTCACCGAGCTGACTTCATCCCGGATGTACATCTGGGCGGCCTCATCGCCAGCCATCCCGCCCGTGTTGGTCACGTCAACTGAAACAGTCGCCTGTCCCGCCGGACCAATCTTATCCGGCATGATGCGTAAGTTGCTGTACTTGAACGTGGTGTAGCTGAGGCCGTGACCGAAAACGTACAGGGGCTCTTTACTGTCGAAGAGATAGCCCCGTTTGGCGGAAGGTTTCTGGTAATAGTAATCGGGGAGCTGGCCCACCGAGCGCGGAAGCGTAATGGGCAGTTTGCCACCCGGGTTATAATCACCGAATAATACATCCGCGACGGCCGTGCCGGTTTCTTGGCCCAGATACCAGCCTTCGAAAACGGCGGGGACGTTGTCGGCGATGTAGTTGAAAGATAAAACTCTACCGTTGATCAGAAAGACGACCGTTGGCTTGCCTGTTTCCACAATAGCCTTGACAAGATCATTCTGCCGCCCGATCAAATCGAGGCTAACTCTATCACCCAGATGATTATCCGCCCACGCTTCTCTTGCCGTCTCGACATTTCCGCCGACGACCACCAAAGCGACATCAGAGTCCCTGGCGGCTCTCACCGCCTCGGCGATTCTTCTCGCGTCGTCTGCCGGATTGCTTAATCTCACATTATCGTTCCACCAGCTCGGCTCGCCCCCTTTTTCCTGCGCCCCTTCGGTAATCTTGCAGCCCTCCGCGTAGGAAACCCTGACCCGATCGCCAAGCTTGTTTTTGATGCCCTGCAGAATACTAACTTTGTGAACGGGGTCACCGCTATACTCTCCCAATTCAACCCGACCGGCATTCGGACCGATCACGGCGATGGATCTGATTCTGTTCCTGTCCAAGGGAACAAGATTGTTCTGGTTCTTGAGAAGGGTGATCGCCTCACGCGCCGCCTTCAAAGCGAGATTGCGGTGCTCCTGGCTCTCGCTGATTCTCTCCGCATAGTCCGGGTCGACGTAAGGGTCATCGAAGAGCCCGAGCAGGAACTTCGCGCGCAAGGTCCTCGCGACCGCCCTGTCCAGAGTCGCCATCGAGACTCTCCCGTCTTTGACCTGCTGAAGCAGTGTCCCATAAGCCTGAATACCAGGCAGTTCTGTGTCCACACCGGCCTCAACGGCCCTCTTAGCCGCGGCCCTGTCATCGTCCGCCACGTGATGGCGCGTGATCAACTCATGGACCCCAAAGTAATCTGAGACGACAAAGCCGTTAAAACCCCATTCGCCCCGGAGGACTCTCTCCAGCAGCCACTTGTTAGCGTGGGAGGGGAGGCCATCAATCTCGTTGTAGGAGGCCATGACGCTCATCGCGCCCGCTTCGGTGATGGCGGCCTGGAAGGGCGCGAGGAACTGTTCTCGCAGAATCCTTTCCGAGTAATTCGCGGGAGCGATGTTGGTCCCCCCCTCAGGTTGACCGTGCGCGGCAAAGTGCTTGAGCGTCGCAACGACGTGCTGCTTGTCTACAGTCGGGCCCTGGCCCTGAAACCCTTGGACAGCAGCCACCCCCATGCGCGAGACAAGATACGGGTCCTCTCCATAGGTCTCCTCCGTTCTACCCCAGCGCGGTTCACGGCCCAGGTCGACGACCGGGGCGAGAACCTGATGGGTGCCGCGCGCGCGGGCTTCCATTGCGGCGGCGGAAAACACCTCCTGCACGAGATCAACGTCCCACGTGCCTGCCAGCGCGATGGCTTGAGGAAAACTGGTCGCGCCGCGCGCCGCGAAACCGTGCAGCGCTTCCTCATGGAAGACGACCGGGATGCCCAAGCGGTTGTGCTCAATCACATACTTCTGTAGCTCGTTGTTAAAGACGGCATTCTCTCGCGGCCCCTTTTTCTGGTACGGGCCGGTTCGATCGACGAGATCAGATGCCAGGCCCAGGCTCGGCCCGCTCATCTGTCCGATCCCGTTTTTGAGCAGCTCTTTCATCTTGTCATTCAATGAAAAGTTACCCTGCTCGTCAATGAAAAGCTTTTTCTGTTCCGTGACCCAGATGGCTTCGGTCTGCGCGACCTTTTCTTCCGGCGTCATCCTGCCGAGCAAGTCCGCGACTCTTTGCTCGACGGGCAGCCGCGGATTGCGATAGTCCGGCTGGCCTTCTTTCGCTTCGCGTTGCGCTCCGGCGGGTAAACTGAGTCCAAAAGCTGCAGCGCAGCAAACCGCCAGCAAGCCGATGAGCCTCCTATACTTGGTCACGATTAATCTGCCTCTCAGACGCCAAGGAAACATCATTTTCCCCCTCTCAAATTGACTGTTGAGATAAAACCGGCCTTGACCGGGAATGACCCGTCTGCCATTTGATCAAGACTGTGATGCGGCGTGGTCCCGGAGCAGTGTTTGAGCCGCCGCGCAGAAACCACGGTCCACAGTATAATATGTGTCAGTAGTTCGTTAGATTACCGTAGGGCCGAGAGACTTTTACAACTTATGCGGAAAAAAAACAATAGACTGACCCGACCTAATCTAGATAATTTCTTTAGAGCAATGTATCTTGTGGCCCTGATCGGTACTGCCCTTGGCCAGGTGGCGCTTTCTCAGGATCAATCCATCAGACCTCAGATGAACAAACTGAGAGTTGCTATCTTCTTCGAGCCCACATTTCCGGCGGCAGATTTCGCCCCGCCGGCAAAGGAATCCTTGCAAAGTGCCCTGGAAGGTGACGAGGTCGTTTTCCTGAATCTGAGCGACTTAAACGAGCAACTCGGTCGCAACCAGTTTGATGTGTTCGTCAATCCTTACGGCTCTGCTTTTCCCAGGGAGGCCTGGGGGGCTGTCTACCAGTATCTCGCGGCGGGCGGGAACTGGGTGAATCTTGGGGGCGTACCTTTCGCTGTTCCGGTCAGGAAAGAAGGAGACGGGTGGAGGCAGGAGGTCCGGCAGACGCAGTTCCACAAGCAGCTATTGATTAACCAGGCGTTCCCCGTGCCGGCCGGCCGATTGTCGTACCGGTCGAATGAATCGCTCGACGGAGCGAACGCCTTGCTCGATCAATTTCAGGCGGAAGAGATTTATGAATTGTATGTGCGCTTTACCACGACGGTAGATTACCCTTCGGAAGGTGGTTCGGGAGGGGCACGCGATGCCCAGCTCAAGCCCCTGGTCTATGGCCTGGGAAATGATGGCCGAAGGCTCGCCGCCCCGTTCATCCAGATCGACCGGCTGCAAGGCACTTTCGCCGGCGGCCGGTGGATGCTTGCCAACTTCAAAGGGAGGATCGGTGCCAAAGCCATCCGCGCCTTAGTAAACATGGCCGCGCAGGGTTCAATGGACTTCGTCGTCCGTCCCTCGTATGCCTGTTATTACGGCGGCGAGTCGCCTTCATTCACCGTGCAGCTCAGAAGACCGAAAGGTGATGTGGGGACGGCCATCAAAGGCGATTGCCGTATTGAGTTGATTGATCAGAAGAGCCGCTCGGTCGGGAGGTCGTCTCTTAAGCTGAATGGCGCGGCTTCGCTCGCCACAGGTTATCTCGATGCCCCGTTTAAACAGCTCGGCGAGCTCGCGCCCGGGTTCTACCTGGTCAACGCCAGTTTGAATCTATCTTTGACGCCATCGACCCCGGCTGACACCCTCCGTTACACGACGGGGTTCTGGGTGTTTGATCGCCAACTACTGGCGGGTGGCAAACCGTTTACCGCCAACAAGGATTATCTCCTGAGGGACGGCCAGCCCTACCCGATCACCGGCACGACCTACATGGCCTCGGACGTCCACCGGAAGTATCTCTTTGAGCCTAACCCTTACGTCTGGGATCAGGATTTCGCCGAGATGAAAAAAGCGGGCGTCAATATGGTGCGGACGGGGATCTGGACCGGTTGGAAAAACTTGATGCTCGATCCGGGCGCGCCGAACGAGGCGCCGCTCAGGGCACTGGACGCTTTTCTGTTGACGGCGCGAAGGTACGATATCCCGGTCATCTTCACGCTCTTTGCATTCTTGCCCGAGCAGTGGGGCGGCGTCAACCCTTACTTTGACCCGCGCTCCGTCGGCGCGCAGAAAGAGTTTGTTTCCGCCTTCTCAAGACGCTACCGAGAGGTGAACGACCTCATCTGGGATTTCATCAACGAGCCTTCGTTCAGCTCGCCGCAGCACGTCTGGAGCTGCCGCCCGAATTATGATGCCTACGAGATAAGCGCCTGGAACAGATGGATCGGCGAGCGGTTGGCTTCTCTCGGCGAGAAAGAGCGGCAGGCCAGACTGCAGGAGCAGTGGAGAGAGCTCCCGTGGGAATCGGCAGGGCTGCCTCGCCTGGACGAGTTTAATGACGAGCAGAACTTTTACGATAAGCGACCCGTCAAGGCTTTCGATTATCGCCTGTTTGCCCAAGAGATGTTCAAACGGTGGGTGAGGGAAATGACGACGGCGATTCGCGGCGGTGGCAATCCGAGCCAGCTTATCACCGTCGGTCAGGACGAAGGGGGTCTCGCGGACAGGCCGAACCCCCAATTTTACAGCGACGTCGTAGATTTTACCTGCAACCATACCTGGTGGCTCAACGACGACCTGCTGTGGGACAGCGTGATGGCGAAATCCCCGGCCAAACCAAACCTGATCGAAGAAACAGGGATCATGTTCTTCGAAAAGATAGACGGGAGCGCCTGGCGGTCGGAGGAGGAGTCGCGCAACCTGCTCGAAAGAAAACTGGCCCTGGCGCTTGGCGCCAACGGCGCGGGGGTCATCCAGTGGGTGTGGAATACAAATGTTTATATGACGTCAGACAACGAAGTCGCGATCGGCTTCTACCGCGCCGACGGCACGGCAAAGCCTGAGCTTGAGCCGATGCTCGCCTTGTCACCGTTCATCCGGCAGCATGCCAATTTATTTAAGGGCAAGCAGGATGAAGATGTCCTGATGGTCATCCCACATTCCGGGATGTTTTCGGTGCGCGATTCTGCCACGGCCGCAACGAAGCGCGCGGTGCGTGTGATGCACTACTACTGCCACACACCGGTGCGGGCCGTCGGCGAATACGCAATCGGGAAGCAGCCCGATACTCCGAAACTGATTGTTCTGCCATCGCCCCGCGTGCTCAACCAAAAATCGTGGGAGGCATTGCTTGCGTTAGTTGATCGCGGCTCAACACTACTCTTGACAGGAACCATCGATAACGATGAGCACTGGCTTCCGGCCGAGCGCTTACAACAGCTCGGCCTCGCCACAACCACTAGACCCGTCGTCCAGGAAGAGTCGCTGGTGATCGACGGGCAAGAACACCGTCTGAGCTACCGCGGGGATAAGATCCAGAAGCTGGACAAAGCGGTCGATCGTGGGGAAGGTCTGCCGCAGGTCAAAGTTATCACGCGCGGGCAGGGCAAGATCATCTGGTCGCCGCTGCCGGTCGAGCTTTCCGATTCAACCGAACCGACCGTCGCGCTCTACGACTTTGCTTTAAGACAGGCGAACATCAAGCCTATCTATACGGTTGAGAAGAGCGATCCGTCGGTCTTGATCAGGCCCACCCTATTCTCCACCGCGGTGCTCTACACCTTAGTTTCGGAGAGTAGTCAGGACAAGGAGATCAGATTCGTCCACAATGAGACACAAGCGCCAATCAGCGTCAGACTACCTGCACAGCGCGCTGTCCTGCTGATTATTGACCGAAAAAGCGGACGGGTTCTGGGAAGAGAGGGGGCTTAACTACTCCGAGTGCGGAGCATTAACCTGACTTTGCCATCTAACATGCATAGAGAAAGCAGGGCGAAGCACAGATTTACGCTCTGACTATC
>CAYLJO010000171.1:5823-13757 GCA_964383905.1 uncultured Blastocatellaceae bacterium | reverse complement strand
AATGAAACAACAGCGCTTCTTTATCCGAAGGATCGACGCCGGAATTTATCAGGAAGGCTTTCTCGTTGCTGCAGTCTCGTCTTTACTGTTGATCCGCCTTTACCTCCGGCTGACCGGCTATCCACAGCTCGGGGGCGGCGGGCTCCACATTGCCCACATGCTCTGGGGAGGGCTATTGATGGTTGCAGCCATCATCATCCTTTTCTCTTTCCTCAGTAAATCCGCGGTGCGGCTCGCGGCCATCGTGGGCGGAATCGGTTTCGGAATGTTTATCGATGAGGTGGGTAAGTTTGTCACCAGCGATAATAACTATTTCTTCCGGCCCGCAGTGGCGCTGATCTACATCGTATTTATTCTGATCTTCCTGGCCGTGCGCTCCATTCAGACTCGCCAAAGATATTCTTCCCAGGAGTATCTGGTGAACGCCTTGTTAACCATGCAGGACATTGTCTTATTTGATCTCAATGCCGAGAAGAAGCGGCGGGCGCTCCATTATTTAGCGGAATGCGACCCGAACCACCCGCTGGTCACGATACTGAGGGACTCGCTGGCCGGCACGGATTTGGCTCCGTCCCCTCGCCCCGGATTCCTGACGCGACTTAAAAGCAGGACGCGAGCTTTTTATCACACCGTCGTCAAATCCCCTTTGTTCCCGTCGGCCGTGATCATCTTCTTCGCCGTCGAGTTAGTCGTCAAAGTCGTTTACGTGTTACTCCTGGTTTTTTTCATGGAAGGGCATCAACAGCATTTTCAAAACATGCCTCTCGTGAGCAACATCGATGAGCGCCTCGAGAATTTGTCGTTTGTCGATTACGCGCAGCTCTCATCCTCATTTTTGTCCGGTGTTTTTGTCCTGTTAGGGATCCTGCAAGTCCGGCGGTCGCGGCTTTCGGCTTTCAGAATGTTCAAACGTTCGATCCTGGTCTCGATTTTACTCACGCAGGTCTTTATCTTCTATAAGGAGCAGTTTGCCGCTCTATTGTGGTTGATCTTTAACCTGCTGGTGTTCGGGTCGCTGCGATTCATGATCAATCGAGAACGGGCGATCTTGAAGAGATAGGCAGAGTCTTCAACCATGAGCGGGCACGGCAGGTGCGTGCCCGGCGCCACGGAAGCTGTGCTCAGCACACCAGGCAGGGTCGCTGGTGATCGAACGTCCAGCCCGGAATAAGATACTGCATAGCCCTGGCGTCGTCGCGCGCGCCGAGTCTCTTCTCCTGGTAAAGCCGGTGCGCTTTATCGATTTGCGCCATATCCACTTCCACCCCCAGCCCCGGCCGGTCGGGGACGGCGACCAATCCCTCGACAATCTGGAACGGCTCTTTGGTCAATCTATTGTTATGATAGACTTCACTGTCCTGAGCATCTTTTCAGGATGAGGGCAAGGCTTACCCCGGTGGCGCCGCGGTGTGAGACCTTGACCCGCCGGGCGGTGGAAGAAACGGCTCTCGCAAGCGCTGATCGCCGATCATACCGTCGACCACAAATTGCAGATATATGAAACGATGCCCTGAATGTAACCGTCGCTACTCGGAAGAGACACAGACCTTTTGCTTGCAGGATGGGGCGAGACTTATTCCCGAGACACCGGCCCCCTCTGATCCCCAGGCGAATCCACTCGGCTCTTCCATACCCGGGCCGCCACCGACTATCGTGTATCGCCCTGAAACTGTCCCCCAGCCGTCCCCTGCCCCGACCGCGCCGCCCCGGACGTCCGGACCGGCGACGCAAGCGCCGGCGCCGAGGACATCGAATCTGACACTCTTCCTTGTCGGTTGTGGGGCGTTGGCGCTCGTCGGCGTCATCGCCTTCGTCGCCATTTTTATTCTGGCAATCAGTTCCTCCAACTCCAATACGAACGCGCCTTCTAACTCGAATACGTCCAATCTTGCCTCCGATTCGAATGCCAACAGCCACATCTCCGGCACAGTTATCACGAGCACGGACGGGCAGAGCCAGGTGACCGTCCCCTCAGGCTGGAGCGCGCAGCACGAGCTGCACGAGAGCGCCGAACTGCAGGCCGGCGATCCGGCCCACAGCCTCTACGTCATTGTTCTCACGGATCCCAAATCAAACTACTCTGGAATGACCCTCGAAGCACACGCTCAATCCACTCTTCAGGTGTTGACTAAAAATATGTCCTCCCCCGAAACCAAAGGCCCGGCGAGATTAACGATCAACGGTTATCCGGCGCTGCAATACGAGCTGAGCGGGGTCATGAAGAACGTCAAGGTGGCCTACCTGCACACGACGGTCGAGACGCCGAAAAATTTCCAGCAGATTGTCGCCTGGACTCTCCAGTCTCAATGGGGGAAGAATCAAAAACTGCTTCGGGATGTCGTTCAAACCTTCAGAGAAGTCGGCCGGTAAAAGTGGTTTGGACGGCGCGGGCGGCGGATAACCAGACTTATCTGCGCAGCGTCGCTTTTTGTTCTATGGCTACCGGAAGGCGACTCATGGCATGGAACCGATCGGGTGGCTATTAACTCTCGCAACCTCAAAAAGGGGATAAACCCAGCATTGCTGTCATCAGCCGCAAACGGGGAGGACCCGTGAAAAGGGAGATGTTATCAGAAGCCGATGTTGACCACCACCATCTTTGCACATCATTCGCCGCGTCGCTGGCGATAAGTCAGCTTCACGGCCCAAAGGTTTATACCAATTGAGACGCCGAACAGCACTCCACGCACGCCGTCGATCAAGTCCGGCCCGAAGTTGAAGGTTAGGTGCAGGAACCTCGGCCACATGAGGGCTAATGCTAAGCACGCCATCCCCACACGCATCATTGTGGCAGGGTCTTTCGGTCGATTTCCGAAGATCATCTTTCTCTCTCCATTCAAGGTTAGTCGGGTAACAGATACTAGGTCAGGACTGCCCACTTGACCACCACGATGGTGATGGCAACAATGAAAAGTTCCCAACTCCAGAAGTGGTCGATGTAATAGCGGTAGGCAAAGAGACCGATGGCCACCACCCCGCCGATCATCCCGCCGAGGTTTGTGGAGCGGCGGCGGTGGCTGAGGAAGCGTTCATCAATTACTTTGCTGACAACGGGGATCTTCATTCTTCGCTCTCCAAGGTGAAAATCTCGTCAGTGGAACATTTGAAAACTCGTGCGAAAGTGAGCGCCAACTGAAGGCTCGGCACGTAGCGTTCACGCTCTATAGAGATGATGCTCTGGCGCGAGACGCCCACCGCCCTTGCAAGCTCTTCCTGCGTCCAGCCACGTTCGTTGCGCAACTCTTTGACTCGGTTTCGAAGACTCGATGCCATGTAAAGCTCACTTTACATACAAGTGATAGGGTTGAAATCCGGGGATGTCAAGTCAGCTTTACATCTCACTTTGGCAGGTAGTGATAAACCCAGCATTTCTGTCACCGGCAGCAGAGAAGATGTGATCGAGCAGTGGAACAGCGCCAACGGCTTGATAATGTATGGTAAAGGCGGTGAGTTCGCCACCAATCGGCTTGAAGATCAAGAGATCAGGAAATTGTCGTTACATCTGCTGCAACGATGCCCGGTCTCTATCAATAGGCTGATGGTGGAGCAAGTGCTACTCTGCGGCCGGTGACAGAAATGCTGGGTTGACTCCAAAAAAGAGCGCGAGTGCGGCCCCGCTCATGAAACCTCCGATGTGCGCCCAGTATGCGACACCGCCATAGAGCGCCTGACCGGTGTCCAGCGACGCGACGCCGGAAATAAACTGGCCGGTGAACCACAGCGCGAGGAGCACGATGGCCGGCAACTCCCAGAAGAAGAGGAAGAAGAATACCGGCACCAGTGTCAGGACGCGGGCCCTCGGAAAGAGGAACAGGTAAGCGCCGAGCACCCCGGCAATCGCGCCGGACGCGCCGATCAGCGGAACGCGCGAAGCCGGCCCCATCCAGATCTGGGCCCCGGCCGCCAAGACGCCGGCCAGCAGATAGAGCGCCAGGAACTTTGTATGACCGAGCCGGTCTTCGACATTCCCGCCAAAAACCCAGAGAAAGAGCATGTTGCCCAGCAGGTGCAGCCATCCGCCATGCAGAAACATAGAGGTCAGAAGCGGCAGCCAGACGGCGGCGGTCAGGTCGTGCCAGTGGGTCACAAAGACGATAGGCCGCAGACCGAAGGCCCGGATAAACAGCGGCAGCCTTGCACCGAGTTGTAGCTCCCAATAGAAGGCGAGCAGATTGAGCGCAATCAGCGCGACCGTGACCAGCGGGACTCGTGAGCGGGGTTGGAGGCTGCGAAGCGGGATCAAGTCGTTATTATTCCTCGGAATAGTAGCAGCGGATTAAAATCGCCATGCCGTTGACCAACCCATTAGATGTTTCGGCCTCCTCTCGTCGCTGCCCACTTCCGCCTCAAAGTGGGGTTGGGCTCTAGAGTATATCTCACCTGGATGTTGGGAAGGAGGCGATGTTCACCGCCGCAGGACGCAGAGGGGAAAACGTAATAAATTCAGGATAGATGGTAGCAGCCGCCCGCTGATTAGTGATGACTCCTCCATATGCCTTTCACCCGCGCCAGTGGTGTACCGGTCAAATAGACATACCTGTTCTGCCAGCTTTCTGTCAATTTGGCTGACGGCAACGATCCTTCCGTTCCCTTAAGCTTGAGAATTCCCCAGGAAATTCATCGGTTTGAGACTCAACGCTGGCAGAGATTTTGTGGCACTTGGATTGCTGCCAAGGACGAAGGCGTAGACTGTGCCCAGGTCGATGCCCTCGCCCCAACGAGTAAATACTCACGCAGATTTCAGCAGTCAGAAAGCTTGGTTCCTCACTCCATTGGGATGAAAAGTGTAGATCAACAGCGGTTTGCCAAGCCGTTTCGCTTATTGGTCATCGCCGTCGGGGCGGTGGCCTGCCTTACCTCCGCCTGCCTCTTCTCCGTCACTCAACTCAACCTGCGTTTTCTGCTGCTGGCTATTGTCACTATCCTGACGGGAGCGCGCCTCTACGTCAGAATCCCCCGCGTGAGGGGGGAAGCGAACGCCTCCGAGACCTTTATCTTCCTCACGATGCTGCTCTTTGACGGCGAGGCGGCCGTCCTGCTGTCTGCCGTTGAAGCCTTTTGCACCTCTTTACGCTTTAACAAAAACCCCCTTAACCGCCTTTTCAACTCGGCCGTGATGGCCTTGTCGTGCTTTCTGACGGTCTGGGCACTGAGGTTCTGCTTCGGACCGATCCCGTTGCTGCCGACGCGCGGCTACTCCCCCGGACTCGTTCTCGCGATCTGCATCATGGCCATCGTCCCCTACCTAACGAATTCCTGGCTTGTCGCAACGGGCGTGGCGTTGAAGACGGGTCAGCCGCTCTGGCAAACATGGCGCAGGAACTACTCATACACATCAATCTCCTATATCGCGGGGGCCTCGGCCGCCGCCCTCATCTCCAAGCTCACGACGGCGCTCGGGTTTTACGTTGTGGTGGCCTCGAGCCCGATCATCGCCGCCGTCTACTTCACCTACTATTTTTATCTGAAAAATTTTGAGGCCAAGGCCGAGCAGGCCGAGCAGGCCCAACGCCACGTCGAAGAACTATCCCGCCACATCGCCGAACAGGAGCGGATCAGCAAGGCGCTCAGCGAGAGTGAGGAGCATTTTCGCAGCGCCTTTGATTACGCATCGATAGGGATGGCGCTGGTGGCCCCCGACGGCCGCTGGCTCCGGGTCAACCAGTCGCTGTGTAAGATTGTCGGGTACACGGAAGAGGAGCTGCTCACAGATAACTTCCAGGCGATTACACATCCGAATGATCTGCGGACCCTCCTGATCTACATCCCCCGGCTGATCGAAGGGGAGATCCCGGCCTACGAGATGGAGAAGCGTTACTTACATAAGCACGGATATTTGGTCTGGGTTCTCTTGAGCGTTTCCCACGTGCGTAATGCCGAGGGTAAATCCTCTCACCTGCTTTTTCAGATTCAAGACATCACCGATCGCAAGCGGGCCGAAGAGCGGCTGCTGCACGACGCGCTGCACGACTCCCTGACGGGTCTGCCCAACCGCGCACTGTTCATGGACCGCTTAAAGCTGGCCATCGAGCGGCAGAAGCGGAAGAGTAATCGGATGTTCGCCGTCCTCTTTCTGGACCTCGACCGGTTCAAGATCATCAACGACAGCCTCGGGCACATGATCGGGGATAAGCTGCTCGTGGGCATCGCCCGCCGGTTGGAATCATGCCTGCGGGCCGGCGATACGATCTCGCGTCTCGGCGGCGACGAATTCACCATCCTGCTGGAGGACTTAAACAACGCCGGTGAGGCGACGGCAGTGGCCGCGCGGATCACGGAAGAGCTGGGGCAGTCTTTTAACCTCGACGGGCACGAAGTGTTCCCCACCGTCAGCATCGGGATTGCCTTGAGCACCATCGGCTACGACCGCGCCGAAGACATGCTGCGTGACGCCGACACGGCCATGTACCGCGCCAAGTCGCTCGGCAAGATGCGGCATGAGGTGTTCGTCGAGACCATGCACTCCAGCGCGATCAACCTCCTGCAGACCGAAACGGACCTGCGACGGGCCATCGAGCGCCAGGAATTTATCATCCACTACCAGCCGATAGTGTCGATGGACACCGGCTCGTTGAGCGGCTTTGAGGCCCTCGTGCGCTGGCGCCACCCGGAACGCGGCCTCATCCCGCCGGTAAAGTTTATCCCGATCGCGGAAGAGTCCGGCCTGATCGTCCCGATCGGCCAGTGGGTGCTCAGCGAGTCATGCCGCCAGTTGCGCCGCTGGCAGTCGCAATTTTCCGAGGCCAAACACCTTTCGATGAGTGTCAACCTGTCGAGCAAACAGTTTGTCCAGGCCGACCTGATCGAGCAGATCAGGACAGTCCTCAACGAGACCGGACTTGAAGCGCGCAGCTTGAAGCTGGAGATCACGGAAAGTGTGGTGATGGAGAGTATGGAAAGGGCGACGGAGATGCTCAAGCAACTGCGGGCGCTTGGCGTCGAATTGAGCATCGACGATTTTGGGACAGGGTATTCGTCTTTAAGCTATCTTCATCGCTTCCCGATCAACACTTTGAAGATTGACCGCTCGTTCGTCAGCCACATGACGGAAAACAACGAGAATAAAGAGATCGTCCGCACCATCGTGATGTTAGCGCTTAACCTGGGGATGAACACAGTGGCGGAGGGTGTGGAGACCGCGGATCAGCTATCGCAACTGAGAAAGCTGCAATGCCAGTACGCGCAGGGGTATCTTTTTTCCCAGCCGCTGGAGAGCGACAAGGCCGGGGAGCTGATCCAGAATAAACAGACATGGCAGATGGGGATCCAATGTCCGGCCGGTGAGGACCAGCAGGCCGACTTTGAGGTGTTAGACACGAAGCTGGTGATGTAAGATTTTTTGTTCTGATAACGCTTTCGGAGCAGCTTCAAAACAGAGATCGGGCAGAAAATTTTGGGGGCGGGACTCGATGAGCCCCGCCCCCGACGTTTATGCTGATCACGGTTTGTTTAGAGGCTCGCACACGAATGGAACGCGCTATAATGATTAGGTATGATCCAATTGCCCGAATCGGATGAAGAGCTGTTGAATGAATGTGACGTCGATACTTTCCGTTCGAGCGGAAAGGGGGGCCAGCACGTTAACAAAACGGAGAGCGCCGTCAGGCTCCGGCACCGCCCCTCGGGGATTGTGGTCACTTCTCAGCAGGAGCGCAGCCAGCACCGCAACAAAGCCATCTGTCTGTGGAAGCTTCGCCGGAAAGTTGCGAAGTTGAATCACCGGCCCGCCGAACGTATCCGGACGCGGGTCCCGCAGAGTGCGAAGAACCGGACTCTCGAATCCAAGGCGCGAAATTCGCTCAAGAAGCGATTACGCTCCAAGCCGAGGATTGATGAGTAATACCGGGTCTGGCTTCAGTAGCTCAATAACGCCGAAAAAAGGTGGTCCCCCACCGCAGAACCATAAGCTGCTTGGCAAGAGCTTTGAAGGCTGA
>CAYLJO010000171.1:0-5723 GCA_964383905.1 uncultured Blastocatellaceae bacterium | reverse complement strand
GCTCCGGAAACACCATCCTGAGCACGAGCAATTCGACGACCAAGACGGAGCAAAACAACTTGCTGTCGGATCACGATGGGCTCAAATCTATCTGCAATTTTGAGAACCATCAGAAGGATGACAACCGGTGCGGTAACGATCACGTGTTCAATTGGAAAGATAACTCGGATGACGATCATGAAGGTGGAAACTGCGGTCAGCAGGGTGGTGATGAAGGCGACCATGAAGGTGATCATGACTGTGACCATGAGGATGATCATAAATGTCCTAAGGGCCCGGCCGTACCCGAACCGGCCACGATGATCCTGCTCGGCACGGGCCTGGTGGGGATGGGAGCAAAGATCCGGAAGCAACGTAAAGCATCGAAGGCATAGTATTAACAGATGTGACTACGCTGAGCGGGCTCGGGCGGGCAGGTTAAAGAGAGATCCCGGAAACGCCCGGGTTCCACCGATAGTCTCGTGTGGCCTTCCTCAGCGATGAGAGGGGGTAAGAGTGATGAGAGGCAGGCGGCCACTGAGCACGCCTGCCTCTTACTTCGTAAACAGAAACACTCCCCTTTTCAGGCTCAAATCTCATGACGGGTGAATGGTTCCGGGGCGCGGGCCGCCGCGAGCCAAAGAATACCCCCTGACCTTTTCATACTCTTCAAACTTTAGCCGGATATCAATAGCGACCTCAACGGGTCTATTCATTCTCAACGCAGGAGCGCGTGCCCACAAGAGGTGACCGCCCTCACGTCCCGACCTACTGCCAACCGATTAGTTTCGGGGTGCGAATCTACTCGCTTCGAAGCGCGACAACGGGCTCGACCTTGGTTGCGCGCCTGGCGGGAATGTAGCAGGCAAGCAGCGCCACGCCGGTTAACGCGACGGCAGTGCCGGTGAAGGTTACGGCATCGGTGGCGCTGACTCCGTAGAGTAGGCCAGAGAGAAGTCGGGTGAATAGGAGCGAGGCAGCCAATCCAACCATGACGCCCGCGAGCGCCAGCCTGGCGCCCTGCCATAACATCATTCGCAGCACGTCACCGGTTTGCGCGCCCAAAGCCATGCGGATGCCGATCTCGTGAGAGCGTTGCGCGACCGAATAGGAGATTACGCCGTAGAGACCGACCGAAGCCAGGACTAAGGCAACTCCGGCGAAGGCTGTCATCAGGATGGTGTTAAAACGTCGCTGTGCCGTTGAATCAGCCATCACTTGCGTCATCGGGGTGATCTTGTAGACCGGCGCGTCGCGATTGACCTCCCGCGCCGCGCGCCGGACTGCTTCGGCCAGGGCGGCGGGGTCGCCGGTTGTGCGGACAACCAGCGTCGTCTCCCCGCCGTCAACCATCTGAGAGTACGAGAAATAGATTTCGGGATCGGGTGGGCGGTCCAGACCCCATTGCCTGGCATTTCCCACTACGCCGATGATCTCGTGAGGTCTGTCATCGAGAACCTCCAGTCGCTGCCCGATGCAATCCTGGTCCGGAAAGAATTGTCGCGCCAGAGCCTCGTTAACCAGAATATTCACGGGGCTAATGGGGCCGTCCTGATCGTTGAATACACGCCCACGCAGCAGAGGGATGCCGATCGCGCGGAAATAGTCGGGAGTTATCCACCGAAACTCCGCGACAGGCGCCTCTCCTGATTTGAATTTGGGCCGCCCCTCAATATTGAAATCCCCGTTGACGCTGCCGCTCCCCGAGACGGGCAGGTCATTGATAACGCCAACGGCTCCGACACCCGGCAGTGAGCCGATCCGCTGTTGGACCGCCGTCAGGAAATAGTTAGCCTTTCGCACATCCTCGGCAGACCCTTCGTTGGCCCCTGGCGTGCGGGGGAGCGAAACGTTGGCCGTGAGCAAGGGGCGCGGATCGAATCCCGGGTTGACGTCGGTCAAACGGCTGATGCTCTTGATCAGCAGCGCGGCGCTGACAAGAAGCACGAAGGATAAGGCGATCTCTGTG
Source organism: uncultured Blastocatellaceae bacterium (assembly GCA_964383905.1). Classification (GTDB taxonomy): domain Bacteria; phylum Acidobacteriota; class Blastocatellia; order Pyrinomonadales; family Pyrinomonadaceae; genus CAYLJO01. The sequence goes on along the minus strand of CAYLJO010000171.1, from coordinate 3,775 downwards.
ATCACTAATACCCGACGAACCGCGGCCCGTTGCGGGCCACCGGAAGCCGACCCACGCGCCCCTTCCTTGAGCGATTCATTTAGATCCGGCCTGGAGACCTGCAGGGCCGGGGCCAGACCGAAGAGCAGCCCCGTGAGCACCGAGAGGAGTAGCGTAAAGCCGAGCACCCACCTGTCCAGGCCGATCTCTGTGACGCGCGGGAGGGTGGCGGGCGCGAGCGCAGCCAGCAGGTGAACTGACCAGACTGCCAGTAGGGCGCCGAACGCGCCCCCGAGCAGCGAGAGAAGCACGCTTTCCGCCAGTAGCTGGCGAACGATGCGCATTCGACCTGCTCCCAGCGCCGCACGAATAGCGATCTCCCTTTGCCTCGCGGTCGCGCGTGCCAGCAACAGGTTGGCGACGTTGGCACACGCGATCAGGAGGACTACCGCGACGGCCCCCAGCAGTATCAGCAGCACAGACCGGATGTTCCGAACTTGCGCTTCAAGGATCGGCATGATCGTGACGGTCAGATTCATATCATGATCCGGGTACTGCGCCGCCTCGGCAGAGGCTATTTGATTCATCTGCGCCTGGGCCTGGGCTAGGTTGACGCCGTCCCGGAGCCGGGCAATGACATTCAGGTAATTCGACCCGCGATTAGTTTTGGCTTCCGCGAGAAGCGCCGGCGTCCAAACTTCAACGCGGGCCGGGAATTGAAACGTTGATGGCGCGACGCCGACGATTGAGTAGGTGTCGCCGTCGAGCGTGACGATCCTTTCGGTCACCCCCGGATCGCCGCCAAACCGCCGCTGCCACAGGCCCTCACTAATGACGGCGACCCGGCCGCCGCCTGCCCAGTCGCCTGATGATTCAAGAAAGCGTCCCCGCCGCGGGGCAACTCCAAAGAGGGGGAAGAAACCTTGTGTCACCCGCGCGCCGCTCACACGCTCGGCCTCTTCGCCACCGGTGACGTTAAAGGTCGTGCGCTGGAAAGAGGCCACCCCCTGGAAGACCCCGTTCTGTGCCTCCCATTCGAAGTAGTCGGGGCGGGAAATCGGGCCGGCCATAATCGGCGGCTGAGTGCGAAAGACATAGACCAGCCGGTCCGGGTCCTTAAAGGGCAGCGGGCGCAGCAATACCGTATTGACGAAGCTGAAAATGGCTGTATTGGCGCCGATCCCGAGGGCGAGAGTAAGCACCGCTACGACGGTGAAACCCGGGTGTTTAATCAATACACGAGCGCCATATTGGACATCCTGCCAGAGGTCTTCCAGCATACCACCCCCCAGAGGGGATATATTTGCGCACGATCCGCCTAGTAGCGGTCAGCGGTTACAAGGGCTCGCTATGTGAACACCGCGGAAGGAGATTTTGTGGCAAGAATTTCGAGGCACATCTGTTGCGGAAAGGCCGCCCGTATGAAATCCGCAGAATCGCGTGATCATGATTCACTTGAGTGAATGGAGGAAGGCGATTTGAACCACAGGGGCACAGAGGAGCACAGAGGAAAAGCGAAAATAAATTCAGAATAGATGGTCGTAGCTCCCCCGATTTAATGATACCTGCTATTGCCAACTGCTCTAATTTCGTGAGCGGCGCCCGACCTCGAGCATTCTCTCGACGGCGCGCCGGGCGCGGTCTGCGACGCTGCGGTCGACCTCGACCCGGTGTTCCATGGTCTCCAGGGAGCGAAGAACTTTGGGCAGCGTGATGCGCTTCATATGAGGGCAGAGGTTGCAGGGACGAACGAATTCCAGCTGGGGAAACTCGACCGCCACGTTATCCGACATCGAACACTCGGTGACCATCACGACCCGACGAGGCCGCCTTTCACCCAGGTGCCGGATCATGCCGGAAGTCGAGCCGACGAAATCGGCCTCGGCCAGCACATCGGGCGGACATTCCGGGTGCGCGATGATCTCTATGCCATCATACTGCTCGCGATAACGCCTCAGCTCGGCACCCGTAAAACGCTCGTGGACCTCGCAGTGGCCCTTCCAGAGGATGACCCCGACCCTAGTCTGGGTGGCCACGTACTTGCCTAAAAATTCATCGGGCAGGAAGATCACGCGGTCCACCCCGAGCGACTCCACGACCTCGACGGCGTTAGCCGACGTGCAGCAGATGTCGGACTCGGCTTTGACGGCGGCGGAGGTGTTGACGTAGGTGACGACCGGGACGCCGGGGTAGCGCTGGCGCAGCAGCCGGACATCATCCGCGGTAATGGAGGAGGCGAGCGAGCAGCCGGCCAGAGGATCAGGGATGAGCACAGTCTTTTCGGGGTTGAGGACTTTGGCCGTCTCGGCCATGAAATGGACGCCGCAGAGGACGATCACCTCGGCGTCCGTCTCGGCACCCATCCGCGCCAGGGCCAGCGAGTCGCCCACCAGGTCGGCGACCCCGTGGAAGATCTCCGGCGTTTGATAGTTGTGCGCCAGGATAATCGCGTGGCGCTCCCGCTTGAGGGCGTTGATGGCCGCAATATACGGGGCATGGACGGGCCATTCGATGGCCGGGATCACACCCCGCACCCGCTCGTAAATTGGCGCGGTGAGGCGCGCGACCTCTGGCGTATAGTCCTGCCGGTGCGCGGCTTCCAGCAGACCGGAGATTTGTGACGAGATTTGAATAGTCATGAGCGTCCCCCCCCCGTTATACTCAAATTGAGTATATGTGTCCTCTAAAAAGGGCCTCTATGAAGAGGCTCGACTATTATACTAAATGTGAGTATAAGTATTGTCAACCTGCGGAGGGGGCGGCGCAATTTGATTAGCGCAGGCCGGGAAGGCCGACGCCGGGGGCGGGGCGTTCGCGCCACACATCGCGGCGAAAACGGAAGAGCTCGGCCGGGCGGCCTCCGGTTTGAGCGACCGCTTTGCCGGTGCGCTCAACCAGCCCGCCGGTCTCAACCAGCCGGCGGAGATTCGATTTATGCAGGCGGACTCCGGCGAGCGCTTCCAGGACGCGTTGGAGTTGGAGGAGGGTAAAGGTCGTGGGGAGCAGTTCGAAGACGACCGGCCGGTATTTGAGCTTGCCGCGCAGGCGCGAGAGCGCCGATGCCAGAATGCGGCGGTGATCGAGTGCCATCGGCTCGCCGATGGTGCCTGGCTTAGCGCTCTCGGGTGCGTGCCCTTCTCTGCGTGCTTCATCGACCAGTCCTACTTCATAGAGCAGCTCGTAACGCTCGAGCACCCGCTCGCCGTCCCACGGAACATCGGCCAGGCCGAAGGTAATATCAATCCGCTCGCGCCGCTCGCGCCGCGCCGCCGCAGATGAAGCGGATTTGGCCCATTCGACAAGCTCCGGGACGATTCTTTCATCAATAATGGCGGGGCGGCCCGCGCGCCAGTCCTCCCAGGGGAAAAATTTGTACCAGTCTCGCCAGCGCGCCTCGCGGATACCGGACGGGCGACTTTCGCGGACGAGCGCAAGATAGGCAACGGCGACCACTCGGGGGCCTCCGCGGATCTCGCCCGGGTCGCGGTGGCGGTCTCCGAAGGTATAAAGCTGCTCGACATAACCGAGGTCCTGACCGGCCTGCTCACTGACCCATCGCCGGACACCGCGCTCAAGGGTTTTATCGAGAACGGGATCGAGCGGTCCGAAGGGGAGCGCGTCAAGTGGCCCACCGGTATTTGAGCTGGCTTCTCTGACAGTCAGGATACGAGGCACTTCTTCCGTGACCGCGACAATGACGGCATTCAGCACGATGACCACAGACTGGTTCAGTGCCTCTCCCGTGCGCATAGATCTATTCTCGTGCATTGGAGTTTGGAACGCAAAGATTTCTTAA
>CAYLJO010000170.1:0-13808 GCA_964383905.1 uncultured Blastocatellaceae bacterium | reverse complement strand
GATGTTTATCTCTTCCAGCGTGTAATCGTCCGCAGAGTCGGCCGCCAGCATCTCACGCTTCGCCACCTCGCAGAGATGACAATTCGGCCGGGTGTATAAACGAACCGCCGCTCTTCTATTCATCGATTAACGCGCTTCCTCATCACAGAGAATTTGTTACCCCTTCGCCAACCCGCTACGCCGATCACCGAACCCTTATTATCCAAATTAAAACTTTACAGCGGATTGTGAAAAGTTGTATATATAGCCTAACCGATGCCGCATTCATCAATTATATCTGGCACGGCGCTCTTCATGATAAAGTCGTAGTTCAGATTGAGTCGCAGAGAGTTCTCCCTGTGGTATGGAGACTTGTATCATCTGCCGTCAGGCTTGTCTGTCACACCCTCTCTGCGGAATCGATCATAGGGGAAATCTTCGTGCCCATTTTCCTTAAGGGAGGTTTTGCGGAGTGGAGAGTACAGAAATTCAGGATCCATCCGTTGGGGGCGATGAGACCGTCCCGCCGGTGAAGGAGAGGCCGGCCGCCACGCCGCCTGCCGCGCGGTCCGCCGGCGGGCCGGCCAAATCCACCGGCACCCCGACGTCCTCCGTCGCCAGTGGCGTATCCAAGGCTGCGGCCAAGCCGGCGGGCGCCGTGGTCGAGAGTGCTCCCGACCCGCCGATCAACAAAATGAGGCGTCGGATCGTGTGGGCCAGCATCGCCGGATTTCTCGCCACCTGCTTCTTAATGTTCCTCCGCTTCTTCCTGCCGCGCGCCATCTTCGAGCCGTCGAGCGTCTTCCGCGTCGGCTTCCCGGCCGATTACGCGCTCGGGGTTGATACGAAGTACCAGCAGCAGTACCGCATCTGGGTGGATAAGACTTCCGACCGGCTGTTTGTCATCTACGCGCGCTGCACGCATCTGGGCTGCACGCCCGACTGGAAGCAGAGCGAGAATAAGTTCAAGTGCCCGTGTCACGGCAGCGGCTATGACAGTGAAGGGGTTAACTTTGAGGGGCCTGCGCCGCGTCCGATGGACCGCGCGCACGTCGAGCTCGACGCCGAAGGGCAGATCGTCGTCGACATCAGCCGTCTTTACAAATGGCCGAAGGGTGAAAAGAACGAGTTCAACGATCCCGGGGCATACATCCCGCTCTAGGCGGATCGCAGCGAATCTTAGATCCTATATTGGCAGGACCTACTTTGAGGTCACAAGTTTAGGAGGGGACCGGTATGGAGCCTAAAGATCCTGACCGGAAAGAGACCAGGCAGCTTGAGGGCGAAAGCCACGCTCCTGCTGGTCTGCTTGAGAAGGTGCGCCAGGAGGGCGTCGCGCTGAGGGACAGGGCTCTGGAAGAAGCCAAAGCCTATAAAGACCCGCAGCAGACCCAGCTCTGGAAATCGATCTTCCGCGTCTCGCACGACCGCTCCGACCCGCGCAACCGCAGCCTGGCCATACTCTCGAACGTCTTCCTGCATCTTCACCCGGCCAAGATTAACCGCGATGCCGTGCGCTACGGCTACACCTGGGGGATGGGCGGCCTGACGTTCTATCTCTTCATCGTACTCACCTTTACGGGCGTGCTGCTGATGTTTTATTACCACCCGACCAAGGTGCAGGCGTTCCGCGACATCCTCTACCTGGAACACGACGTGCCGTTCGGCAAGCTGCTCAGGAACATGCACCGCTGGGCCGCGCACCTGATGGTGATCACCACCTGGCTGCACATGTTCCGCGTTGTGCTGACAGGCTCTTATAAAAAACCGCGCGAATTCAACTGGTGCGTCGGCGTCGTCCTGCTCGTGCTGACGCTGCTGCTCTCTTTTACCGGATATCTACTGCCCGACGACCAGCTCGGATTCTGGGCGGTCACGGTCGGCACTAACATGGCGCGCGCCACCCCGATGCTGGGTCACGAGGGGCCTTTCGGGGCCCAGCTCGGCATGACGCCCTATAACGACGTGCGCTTCGGACTGCTCGGCGGCTCTATCGTCGATGCGAACGCGCTTCTGCGCTCTTACATCTGGCACTGCATCGGCATCCCGCTCGTGGCCTCGATCTTTATGGCGGTGCACTTCTGGCGCATACGCAAGGACGGCGGCATCTCCGGGCCGGCACCCGTCATGCTCGAATCCGAGATGAAAGCGGTGAAGAAAAAGTAGAACAGGCGGAGGCTGATCGGAGATGGAAAGGCGCAGGTTCAAGCTTAGTGCGGGGAAGTTAGCGCTGCTGGCGTTGATCTTGGTCGTTGTGCTGTGGGCTGTTTTCATCGTCCAGGACTGGCAGCAGCTCTGGAAAATCGTCTCCGCGCCGGACAACGTGCCGATCGTGGCGATGCTTTTCCTGGTGCCGTTCTTTACGTGGCTGGGCCTCCGCCAGGCCCGCGCCAACGACCGCTTGATCGAGCGGCTGGAAAGAGAGCCCCAACTGGCGAAGACGCATCATCGCAAAGTCGAGCCGTGGCGGCCGGGCTGGGCGCGTGAGCTTCACGTCTGGCCCTATCTGGTGCGGATCGAGTTTCTGGCCGCCGTGATCGTGACGGTCATTCTTTTCATCTGGTCGATCGCGCTCAACGCCCCCCTGGAAGAACCGGCGAACCCGAATCTAACCATGAACCCGTCGAAAGCGCCCTGGTACTTTCTGGGGCTGCAGGAGATGCTGGTCTACTTTGACCCGTGGATCGCCGGCGTCGTGATGCCGACGATTATCATGATCGGCTTGATGGTCTTCCCGTACGTCGACTCAAACCCGCTCGGCAACGGCTATTACACGATCCGGCAGCGTCGCTTCGCCATCGGCATGTTCGGCTTCGGATGGCTGATGTGGATCGTGTTGATCATGATCGGCACTTTTATCCGTGGGCCCGGCTGGATCTGGTTCTGGCCCGGCCAGACGTGGGATCACAACGCCGTCGTCTTCGATAAGAACGTCGATTTACCGGACCTCGTCGCCAGCATCCCGGGCTTAGCGTTCATTGCCGCACAGCCATTTAAAGCGATCTTCGGCGCGATGGTGGTCGGCATCTTCTACCTTCTGGCCGGGTTCCTGCTTCATAAAATTGCGACGTGGAACGAGTTCGAGCGCAAGATCCTGGACCGCACGAGCCTGCTCCAGTACCTCGTCTTCCAATTCTTCGCGATCTCTGTGCTGGTGGCGCTGCCGGTCAAGATTATTCTGCGCAACTTACCCATCCATATCAAATATGTGTGGGTGACGCCGTGGTTTAATATCTAGGCTGATTACGCGGAGGAACAACATAGGTGGCTGACTCTCCTGAGACCGATGCGATTGTAAAAAAAGAGTCCGACCTCCCGTTGCGGGACCCGATCGTGAGCCGTTCGACGAGCAGCATGATGCTCATCTCTGCGCTGCTGCTGATCGGCGTGCTGGCGTGGGCGCTCTGGGATGAAGCTTACGGCCAGCGCCCGTGGAAGGGGATCCAGCAAGAGTTCGTTAAGCGGTACACCAACTACCTCAAGAGCATCCGCAATGATGCCGGGAAGAGTGAAGCGCAGGTAAAGGAGGATCCCGAATATCAGAAGCTGGACCAGGAAGCGAAGGCGGCGCAGGCGGATGTCGAGCCCCGCCGGCAAGAGATCGATAAGCGGGTCGCTGCCATCCAGAAGCAATTAGATGCCGTGACCGATCCTTTCCAGAACCAGCGGGGACAACTCACCGTCGTCAACTACCAGGTCGAGACCTCTTCCAGTAAGTCGGATCAGGACAAATTGCGGCAAAAGATTGAGCGGATGAAGCAGGATCCCATCTCGGTGGACATGCCCGCCGATGACGGCTCGAATAAAACGCAGAGGCAGAAGCTCACCTACCCGGAACTCGAAAAAAAATATAATGATCTGAAGGACGAAAAGGCAAAACTGCTTGGTGAAAAAGCCGAGCTCCTCAAAAACCCATCCGACCTGGCGAAGAAGCGCGACGAGTATCTAAAGAACCACATGGTCGGGTTGAGCCGGGGCCAGATTAATAGTCTGATTACGAAGAACGAGAACTTCGACTACTCCATTCACCAGATCAACGTCTCCTCAGCCAATGTTGTCGATCGCTGTGAGACGTGCCACCTGGGCGTGCGCGAACCCCTCACCCTGACCCCGGCAAATATGAGTGAATCCAAGAAAAAGCCGGACGATTTGGCCAGGGCATTCGTCAGCCACCCGAGCAAAGAATTGCTTCAGATTCACAACCCCGACCGCTTCGGATGTTCCGCCTGCCACGGCGGCAACGGGCGGGCCACCACAAATGTCATTAAAGCGCACGGCCTGAACCCGTTCTGGCTGCACCCGCTCTACCACAGGGAGAACATGGAGGCCGGCTGCCAGCAGTGCCACAGCAACGACCGCGTGCTCGACTTCGCGCCGACGCTCACGCTCGGCAAAGACATGTTCCAGCAGCGCGGCTGCGTCGGCTGCCACCGCTACGAGGGCTTTGATCGCGAGGCCGACGGGCTGGCCAACGCGCGGCAATTGATCAGCCAATTGAGAGATCAAATTGACGCCAACGCTCGCCAGGCGGAACAGGATGCCAACCCACCTACGGAGGCCACCGATGAAGAGGTGCAAAGGCTGCTCGCCCATGCCGAGGCTTTGAAGGTCACCAACAGCCAACTGTCCGCGCGCATCGACCAGTTGAACGTACAGGCGCGCTACCTGCTGCAGGATCAGAAGAAGGTCGGCCCGAATCTCAAGGACGTCCGTTTGAAGCTGCGCAAAGAGTGGATCCCGGTGTGGCTGAAAGACCCGCAGGCATTTCGTCCCGGCACAAAGATGCCGACCTTCTGGCGCTTCGGCGTCGATCAGGACGGCGATGATCAGATCAAGGCCATCTCCGCCTATCTCTGGCAGGAAAGCTTCGACGGTCAACTGCCGCAGCAGCAACAGCAGCAGGGCAGCGTCGCGCACGGCAAGGAGCTCTTTGAGACGCGCGGCTGCATGGCCTGTCACTCGATCGGCGACCCCGATAGCAAAGTCGGCGGAACTTTTGCCGCCAACCTGCAGCGCGTCGGGGAAAAGGCCAGCTTCGACTACATCGTGCGCTGGATTCACAACCCGCGCGAGCGGTGGGCCCCCTATTGCCCCAGAGAGAAGCGCGACCTGACGCGCGAAGATTACGAGAAGCAAGGTCTGCCATACGTCTTCGACACCGAGCTCCATTCGAAATGCCCGAACGACGGCGAGGAGCTGCAAGTCCAGAACATGACCGTCATGCCGAATTTTCGGCTGCCGGAGTCGGACGCGCGCGACATCGCCGCTTACCTCTTCTCGCTGGCCGGGCAAAGCTCGTACCCGGACGCCTCTTTCATGGACGACGCCGGCCTGAAGGAAAAGGGACGCACCCTGATCAAGCAGTACGGCTGCGCCGGCTGCCATGAGATCAAAGGTTTCGAAGAGGAGCAACGCATCGGCAAGGAATTGACCGCCGAGGGTGCGACGCCCATCGAGCGCCTGGACTTCGCCCTGCTGACGAAAGACGCGGAAAATGGCCGTGACCCCCTCAACCCAAAGAATAAAGAGGAGTGGTATAACCATAGGGGCTTCTTCGAGCACAAGCTCGCCGACCCTTCGATTTATGACCTGCATAAGGAGAAGGACCCGAAAGACCGGCTGCGCATGCCGAAGCCTTACCTGACTGATGAGTGGCGCACCGCGCTCACGACATTCCTACTCGGCAGCGTCGGGACGGAAGGAGCGAGCGTGCCGGAATCGCTCTTCTACAACCCCTTGGACCAGCGGAGGCAGGACATACAGAACGGCTGGTGGGTCATCAAGAAATATAATTGCATGGGCTGCCACAGCATACAGGTCGGGCAGCGCTCGGTCCTGATGGATCTGCCGCAGTATCAAAGCGCCGACGCCAAAGACCAGTTGCCGCCGCGCCTGTCGAGCGAAGGCGCCCGTGTTGATCCGGACTGGTTGCTGCGCTTCCTGCACGATCCTTCGATGAGCAACGGGAAGGATAATCAGCCGAACGCGGGCGCAAGCCAGAAAGGCAACCAGGGCAACCCTAATCAGAACAGCCCCAGCCAGGGCGGCGCAAAATACAAGCCGCAGCCCGGGGCCGATCGCAACGGCGTGCGGATCTATTTAAAGGCGCGGATGCCCACCTTCAATTTCTCGCCGAACGAGCTGCGCACGCTTGTCCGCTTCTTCATGGCGGCGTCGGCCCAGCAGGAGCCGTACATCAAAGAGCCGATGGAGCCGCTCACCGATCAGGAGCGCCTGGTGGCGCGGCAGCTCTTCACGTCCGGCACGCCGTGCCTGAAATGTCACATCACGGGCGACCCGCAGCACGATAAGACCGCGATTGCACCCAATTTCCTGCTCGCCGGAGAGCGGTTAAAGCCCCTGTGGACGCGCCGCTGGCTGCTTGATCCGCAGCAGATCAGTCCGGGGACGGCGATGCCCTCCGCATTATTCAAACAGGATGGCGAACGCTGGGTGGCCAACCTCCCGAATATGCCGCCTCTTGCTAATGATTATCATCGCGACCACGTCGACCTGCTCGTGCGCTATATGTTCCTGATGACGCCCGACGAGCAGCGCCGCTTGCTGGCTACGTCCCCGGCGGCCACCGGCGGGGCGCCGCCGGCGCAGACCGAGAAGCCGCAGACGGCTGCAACAGGGACTAATCAAAAGGTCGGTCGCAACACGCGGGGGCGGAATAATCGCCGTGGTAAGGCGCTCGCGTTGCTTAATCTTAATCAAATATATGCGCGACCGCCCGGCGACCGGCTAATGGTCGCGCACCGGCCCGGAAGCTCTTCTCCGTAAGGCGGCCGAATGCTTGAACGTCATTGGAATTTATCTTACTCTGGAGGACATACCATGTTAATGAAACGCGCCCGCTTCTGGTTGGCCATCACCATCGTGATGGCTTTCCTGTCGCTCTCTCTGGCCTGTAAAAAGGACGAGACGGCTAATGACAACACCGGAGGCGGCACAACAGGTACAACAGGCACCGCGTACACTTCAAAGGGCGACGAGGGGGTCATCAGCGGCAAAGTCGCGTTCACCGGAACCGCGCCGGAGCCGAAGAAGATCGACATGTCGCAGGACGCCCAGTGCGCGTCCAAGAACCCGAACGCCACTACCGAAGAGTTGGTCGTCAAGAATGGTAAAGTCGAGAACGTCTTTGTTTATATCAAGGACGGCACGACCGCCGACGGAAAAAAGATCACTGAGTTAACTTTTCCGGCGCCCGCGAGCGCCGTAGTCCTGGATCAGAACGGGTGTCACTACAAGCCGCATGTGCTCGGCATCCAGACCGGACAGAAGCTGAGCATCACAAACAGCGATCCGACAACGCACAATATTCACCCGACGCCGAAAGTGAATCCAGAATGGAACCAGACGCAGGCGCAGGGGGCGGCTCCGATTGAAAAGACCTTCAATCGTGCTGAAGTACTGATCCCTGTGAAGTGCAACCAGCACCCCTGGATGAAGGCATATATCGGCGTGACGAAGAACCCCTACTACGCCGTTACTAAAGAGGACGGGAGCTACGAGATTAAGAATGTCCCACCGGGAAGCTACACGGTCGTCGCCTGGCAGGAGAAAGGCCCGCAGGAAAAGACAATGCAGGTGACCGTCGGGCCCAAGGCCAGTGCCACCGCGGACTTTACTTTAAGCGGGGGCGCGACCGCTTCAACGCAGAAGGGGTCGCTCGAGGTCTTGCCGGCCCTCGAGCTCCCGATGCTGACAAACCGGTAATCCTTGAAACTTGAAATTGTAGGGGCAGGGACAAGCCCTCGGCCAGCGTTTTCTCTTATTTATGAAGGGTGTGGCGATAGAACTCGATCCGAGCCTGGTCACCGTTTTGCCGGGCGAGCGGTTGTCTTGGCGTGAAAAGTTGGTGGCCTACCTTGAGCTGACCAAGCCTCGCATCACGTTTTTGATTGCTCTGACATCGGCGGCAGGTTTTTGCCTCGGGTCGCGCGTGGCAGTCAGCTACGGCTCGCTTATACACGCGCTGGTCGGCATTTCGTTGCTCTCGTCGGGTATCGCCACACTCAATCAATATATGGAGCGCGACCTCGACCGTTTGATGCGCCGGACCGCAGCGCGGCCTTTGCCGGCGGGGAAGCTCACGCCGCTTGAAGCGTTCTTGTTCGGCCTCGCTCTGACCATCGGCGCTGAAGTTTATCTCGCGCTGCTCGTCAACCCTCTGACGGCTCTGCTCGGATTGGCGGTTGTGATCGGCTACCTTCTATTTTACACGCCGCTGAAGACCAGGACCTCGCTTTCAACCGTGGTCGGAGCTTTCCCCGGCGCGATGCCGCCCTTGATTGGGTGGACCGCGGCGCGCGGCGAGATGGGGGTCGGCGCGTGGGTGCTCTTTGCGATCCTTTTCCTCTGGCAGTTCCCCCACTTTCTGGCCATCGCCTGGATGTACCGTGAGGATTACGGGAGGGCCGGAATTCTGATGCTGCCCGTGGTCGAGCCCGATGGTCGTCTGACCGGCCAACAGATCGTCGTTTACACCTTGATGCTCTTACCGGTCAGCCTGCTTCCGACGCTGATCGGAATATCGGGCATGGTCTACTTTTACGGCGCGCTCCTGCTCGGCCTGGGTTTCCTCGGCTACAGCATTGGCGCGGCGCTTTCCAGGTCGAGGCAGCGGGCGCGGCGGCTCTTGCTGGCTTCGGTCCTTTATCTGCCGCTGCTTTTTGCCTTGATGGTTCTTAATCAGTAACTGGCGAATAGAAAGGCCGGCTTTTACTATTGACCATTCATCAACAGGAGGTTTAACCGATGGGTCGTGCTCTGGCGGTACTGATTTGGCTGATCACGCTCGCCTCGGTGGTCTTGTTCGTGAGCCGTCACTGGTGGTTCCCCCAGACCATCTCCGCGCACGGGCCGAGTGTTGACACCCAGTTCCTGATCACCATCCTGGTTGTCGGCGTCTCTTTCACCGCCGCGCAGGTCGGCCTCGGCTATGCGATCTGGCGCTACCGCGCGACTCCGCAGGAGGAACGCGCCACCTACACGCACGGTAACAACCGGCTTGAGATCATCTGGACGGTGGTCACCGCCGTCGTCTTCGTGGCGCTGGCGGTCATGGGCCAGCGCGTCTGGGCCCAGCTGCATTTTCAGAACGCCCCGGCCGGCTCCTACCGGGTTGAGGTCGTCGCGCAGCAGTTCCAGTGGAACTTTCATTACCCGGGCAAAGACAACGTATTCGGGCGCACCGACCCGAAGCTCATCAACGACTCCGAGCTGAATTACCTCGGGCTGGACGAGACGGATCCGAATGCGAAAGACGACGCGGTCGTCTCGGCGCTCGCGATACCCGTTAACCGCCCGGTCGAGCTGATCCTTCGTGCCAAAGATGTCACGCATAGCTTCTGGGTTCCGCCGCTCAGGTTCAAACAGGACCTCGTGCCGGGCATGCAGATTCATGTGCATTTCACCGCCACGAAGGTCGGGAAATATGAGCTGGCCTGCGCCGAGCTGTGCGGCCAGCTTCACTACAAGATGAAGAGTTACATGCTGGTGCTCCCCGAAGACGAGCACCGGCAGTTGGCCGCGCTGTCGCAGGCCCAATTTCAAGCCCGGATGACCGAACTGCTCAACAAATATCCGATCATCACTCAGTAGGTAAGAAATATACCCGGCGCTGGATTTGAGAGGAGATGAACGATGGCAGACCATGAGACTCACGAGGCGGTACATCGCCACGAGCCGCCGAAGAGTTTTATACGCAAGTACATTTTCAGCCTCGACCACAAGGTGATCGGCATCCAGTATATCCTGCTGGCGATGACCGCGGTGCTGGTCGGCATGATCCTCTCGGTGCTGATGCGTATGAACCTGACCTGGCCCGGGACGCAGTGGCCGATCCTCGAAACGCTGTTCCCGAAGGGCGCCCCGGGCGGCGTCATGCTGCCGGAGTTCTACCTGGCGCTGCTGACGATGCACGGGACGATGATGGTCTTCTTTGTGCTCACGACTGCGCCGCAGGGCGGTTTCGGAAACTACTTCCTCCCGATCCAGATCGGCGCCGATGACATGGCCTTCCCCGTCCTCAACATGATGTCCTTCTGGGTCACGTTCGTCGGCTTCGTCGTGCTGTTATCGGCCTTCTTCGTCGAAGGGGGAGCGTCGATCGGGGGCTGGACGCAGTACCCGCCGTTGAGCGCGCTGGGTCAGATCGCCGGGCCCGGGCAGGGGATGGGCGTCAACCTCTGGATCATCAGCATCGCAATCTTCTGCGTCGGCTCGCTTTTGGGCGCGCTGAACTTCATCACCACGCTGATAAACATGCGGACGCGCGGCATGGCGTTGATGCGGATGCCGCTCACCTGCTGGGCATGGTTTACCACCGCGGTGCTCGCGCTGCTGGCCTTCCCGGTGCTGTTGGCCGGAGGCGTCCTGCTGTTTCTCGACCGCGTGGCCGGGACGAGCTTTTTTATTCCGGGCGGGCTGGTCGTCAGCGACCAGTTGATTCCGCATAAAGGCGGCTCGCCGCTCCTCTGGCAGCACCTTTTCTGGTTCTTCGGTCACCCGGAAGTTTACATCGCGATCCTGCCGGGCATGGGCGCGACTTCCCACATCCTCTCGACGTTTGCCCGCAAGCCTGTTTTCGGCTACCGGGCGATGGTCTTCGCCATCTTCGCCATCGGCCTGCTCGGCTTCTTCGTCTGGGGCCACCATATGTTCATCAGCGGGATGAGCCCGTATTCGGCGATGGCGTTTTCCATCCTGACGCTTTCGATCGGGGTGCCGTCGGCGGTGAAGACCTTCAACTGGATCGGCACGTTGTGGGGCGGCAAGATACGCTTTACCGTACCGATGCTGTTCGCCCTCGGCTTCGTCTCGCTCTTCGTGGCGGGCGGTATCACGGGGCTGGTGCTCGGCCAGACCTCGCTCGACCTGCCGATGCACGATACATACTTCGTATTGGGTCACTTCCACCTGGTGATGGGCGTGGCCTCCATCTTCGGGATGTTCGCGGCGACGTACTTCTGGTTTCCGAAGATGTTCGGGCGGATGATGAGCGAGCGGCTGGGGCAGATACATTTCTGGATCACCTTCGCCGGCGTCTACGCCATCTTCATGCCAATGCACATCATGGGCATTGTCGGGATGCCGCGCCGCTACGCGCAGTTTACGGAGTACGAATTCCTCAAGTCGCTGCACCCCCTCGTGCTCTTCGTGACGGTCGCCGCGATCATCACCGTCGTCGCGCAAATCCTCTTCTATTACAACTTTTTCTGGAGCATCTTCAAGGGCAGGAGGGTGGGCGATAATCCGTGGGAGGCGACCACGCTCGAGTGGACGATTCCTTCGCCGCCCCCGCACGACAACTTCGCAGGCCTGGTCCCCACGGTCTACAGAGGCCCGTATGAATTCTCGGTGCCCGGCGCGCCCACGGATTTCACCATGCAAACAACACCCGATCCGGCGGAAGCTCCTGCCGGGTCCAACTTGAAGGGAAGTAGCGGTACTGGCAATGGCAGTGACGGTCACAAGCACTGAGCGTGTCAAGAGCCAGGGGGTTAGAATTGGCGGCGGGCCGCGCGGCGGAAACGGTCGGCCCGGCAAGAATGGGCGCGGCGGCGGGGGAGGCGGCGGAGGCCCGCGCGGTGATGATGGCGCGCAGCGCTTTTCCCCGCAGCGGTACCGCATTGCGATGTGGGTCGTCCTCGCGGCCATCGCGATGATGTTCACGGCGCTGACCAGCGCCTACATTGTCCGGTCGGCATCCTCCAACGACTGGCAACCGATTCGGATGCCGCGCGTGCTCTGGCTCAGCACTATCTTGATCCTTGTTAGCAGCGGGACGTTTGAAGCCGCGCGCAGGGCATCGAAGCGCAACAGCGATCGCGCGTATGGTCGCTGGCTTCTGCTGACGGTGCTGCTGGGCCTCGGCTTTCTTGGCTCGCAACTGCTGGCGTGGCGGCAGCTAGTCGCGCAGGGGATTTATCTTGCGACTAACCCACACAGCTCTTTCTTCTATCTTTTAACCGGCGCGCACGGCGTGCACCTGCTCGGCGGAGTGCTCGCGCTTGACTACCTGTTGCTTCGCACATGGCGCAGGCGTAACGGCTTTGACTCAGAAGAAAAGCGGCAGGCGGCGGCCGATGCCGTGGCGCTCTACTGGCATTTCATGGATGGACTCTGGATTTATCTATTCCTTCTTCTTTTCCTCTGGAGGTGAGCAGCTTTGAGCACAGCAGAAGCACGGGCGGAGCATCTTATCGCAACAGAGTGGGGCGGCGGCACCCTCCCTTATCGCGTCGGCCACAGAAAGCTCGGCATGTGGCTCTTCATCGTCTCGGACTCGCTGACATTCTCATCGCTTCTGATCGGCTACAGCTACGTGCGCGCCTCGAGCGACGCGTGGCCGACGCCTTTCCCGTTCAGCCCCAGCATTATCTTTTCCACGATCATGACCCTCTGCCTCCTCTCGTCGAGCTTGACGATGGTGATGGGGGTGTCGGCTTCGGCACGCGGCGATAAGAGCGCGGTCAGGAAATGGATCCTCCTCACGATTCTCGGCGGCGCGGCCTTTCTCGTGCTACACCTGATCGAGTGGAATCACCTGATCAGCGAGGGCTTACGCCCCTTCGAATTGCCGGCCGAGTGGGTCAAGAGATTCTCACAGAATGGTCGGGAGCCGTCGCCGCTCTTTGGCGCAACATTTTTCACCATCACGGGTCTTCACATGTTCCACGTCTTCACGGGGGCTATTTATCTGACGGTTGTCGCCGCGCGCGTCAGGCATCTCAAGCACGAGGACATAGAGATCAGCGGGCTCTACTGGCACTTCGTCGACCTCGTCTGGATGTTCGTGTTCCCGATGATCTATCTCTTGTCGGTGGATATGGGTAAATGAGGCCGTCGGAAAAATCTATGAGCGGGAGGATGCAAAATGAGTACACACGCCGCGGCAGAACACATACATGAGGAAGGCAGCACCCGGCTGTTCGTCTCCGTCTGGGTCTGGCTGCTCGCGCTGACCGGCGTTGAGGTCTTCCTGGCCTATATCCAGCTGCCGATTCACTACATGCTGGTGATCCTGATGGGCCTCTCGATCATCAAAGCGGCGCTGATCATGGCCTACTTCATGCACTTGCGGTTCGAGCGGCTGAGCCTCGTGCTGACGCTCGTGCCCATGCTGGTCGTCTGCATCTGCCTGCTTTTTGTCTTCTTCCCGGATAGCTTCAGGTCGTCGAGCTTGCGTTATAGATTTAACGAGGGGAAAATAGAGGGTAAGTGAGAGCATGAACCGATCGGCCAGGTGTTTACTCATAACAATCGCGGCGGCGATCACTTTATCCGCGCTGTGCGCCCCCACTTTCGCTCAGTGCGCGATGTGTAAGGCTGCCGTGGACGGTACGACCAACACTGCCACATTTGTCAAAAGCCTGAATCTTGGCGTCCTGGTCCTGCTCCTGCCTCCTGTCACGATCTTCTGCTCCATATTCATTGTGGCCTTCAGGAACCACAAATCACAGGGGGAATCGCCGTCCAAAACGCCGGAAGAAAAGGACAGGTAAGAGGCCAGGCGGAGCGTCACCCTGATGGCAGATAACGAATTTAATCTGGACGTCGAGAAAAATACGATACGCGGCCGCGCCTGCCCGAGGTGCGGCGGCAAAATCATCCCGTCGAACCGCGCCGTCTATCAGAGCACCGGAGACCCGAATGCCGTTTTCCCGTTATGGGAGTGCGAGAGATGTGGCTACGCAGAGATGTCCGAAAAACCCAAAGCGGCGAAGAAGCCACACGCGAAATCTTGATAGGCAGAAGACCAACCGGCTCGCGAGGTCTGATCGCGGGTATAGTTTTTCTAAGCGGCCATTAAATTA
>CAYLJO010000169.1:7047-13811 GCA_964383905.1 uncultured Blastocatellaceae bacterium | reverse complement strand
TTATTTAATGGGCGGCTGCATAAGCATTGCGCTAAAAGGAGGGATATAGAGTTATGGGCTCACCAGGCAAGAAGATCGTCCTGGCAGCAAGCAATTCGGAGTCTTCGGAGTATCTGCGTAGCACCTGGCGACAAATGCTGCTCGCCACATTGCCCTCGCGCTACGCCCGCTTCCCCTATTACATGGCAGACATTTCCTGGCGGAATGAGGTCAGGCCGGACGGCCAGGCATCATATGTGCCGAACGGCCTGCGCGTGGTCGAATCTCTTCTCTTACAGCGGTTCGCGCCCGAAGATATCGCCGTCTGTTACCCCGAACAATTAGACCTGTTTGTCGGCGATGAGACGCGCGTCGTCGGGGTCCACGCTCATAACCCGCTCGGGATCACCTTCGCCACGAACGTTTACGCCCATTTCTACGGCAAAAATATCGAGCCGATCAACGCGGCGGAGTTCCGCAATCTGATTCTGCATCCTGCGCTCGGTAAGCACAAAGATCAACTCAAGATAATCGTCGGCGGGCCGGGCGCGTGGCAGATTGAGAAGAAGGAGCTACAGGACGTGTGGAAGATCGATTGCATCGTTGACGGCGAAGCCGAAGACGTAGTTCTTCCACTGTTTGAAGCGGCGGTGCGCGGCGAGGCGCTGCCCCGTAGGGTGACGTGCCAGAGTCCCGCGCTGGAGGCGATCCCGCGTATCCATCACCGCTCGACGTTCGGTGTCGTCGAGATCACGCGGGGTTGCGGCCGTGGCTGCCAGTTCTGCTCGGTCGCCCTCAGGCGCGGCAAGAGCATCCCGCTCGACCACATCCTCGCCAACGTGCGCGCGCAAGTCGCCGAAGGCGCTGACACGATCATGCTCACCACGGAGGACATCTTTCTGTATGAGCAGGGGCCGAAGTTTGAAACCAACATTCCGGCGCTGAAGCGGCTTTTCGAATCGGTTGCCGCCGTCCCCGGGGTCAAATACATTATGCTGACGCACGGGACGATGGCCCCGGTCGTGCGCACCCCCGAAGTGGTCGAAGAGCTCACCCCCGTCGCCGTGGGTATGAGCACGAACCAGAACCCGGCCTCCTCACACCCCGAGAAGCGCTACGCGAACCTGTTTATCGGGCTTGAGACCGGTTCGACACGCATGTTCAAGCAGTTCATGAAGGGCAAGGCCTACCCATACACGGCGGAGCAATGGCCGGATGTGGTGCTCAAAGGGATGGAGATCTTGAATCGTCACAACTGGTTTCCGTTCTGCACGTGGATCGTCGGGTTGCCCGGCGAAAAGCCGGAGGACACAAGGCAGTCACTCGATCTACTTTTCGCGCTAAAGGACGCGAAGTGGGTGGCGATGCCAACCCTCTTTGTCCCCCTGGAAGAGACCCGCATGGAAAGGGACGAGAGCGCCAAGCTCATCGAGCTGACCGACCTGCAGTGGGAATTTTTCTTCACCTGCTGGCGCTACAACATCGACTTCTGTCGTCGTGACCCGGCCGTCCAGCGGAAGTTTAACCTAGGGATTCCGATCTACTATTACATGCTCGGGCGTAGGCTTTTCGGTAAATCAATGAAGTACCCGCTGCTTCGACTCGGCCACTGGCCGGAGTCGTTTCTGCGGCGCAAGCTCTATTTAGATTTCACCGGCGAGAGCGTCCCGCGTTACAACGTGCCGGAAAGTGTGGAGATACCCGAACATCATCTGCGCCCACTGATGCCCGTGGCGGCAGACTGACTTGAGCGGGCGGCAACGACTTACAGAGCTTAGATCAGAAGCTGGAAGACCATCGAACCCGCACCCTTCCTATTAAAGACCAACCGGGAAGTGTGCGGGCTGTCGTTTGAGCCATGAGGAAGTCTCGATCTATGGTTACATAAATGCTGAAAATCAGCACGAGGCTTTCAGCGCCTTCGATCACCCTGTTTTAGCGCCATCCGACCGACCCCCGGACAGACTCAATAAGCTTGGCAGAATCGTAACCGACGCCGTCCTTGAAAACGGTCTCCACCTTCTCAATGTCGGCGATGTTCTTCGACGGGTCGCCCTTAATGACGACCATGTCCGCCTGCTTACCCGGCGCAATAGTGCCGATCAGGTCAGACGCTTCCAGGTACGCGGCGCCGTTAGCGGTCGCGATGTGAATGGCCTCAAGCGGGGTGAAGCCTGCTTCGACCAGCAGTTCGACCTCTCGCTGACTACCAAAACCGGCGACCACACCTCCGTTGCCGGTCGGGTCCGTGCCCGCCAGTAGTAACCCACCGGCCCTGACGAAATCACGCTCGAATTGCATCTCGTTCCTGAGCGCGGCCGGCCATGGGGAATCTTTTCTCTCCCCATTCCGAGCACGGACACTCAAGTATTGGATACGTGCGTCGGGCGTCATGCTATCTAAGACACGTTGCTGCAGCGGCGGGCGGTTCGGAGCCAACGCCTCGAAGACGGCCAGCGTTGATGTGATTGCGACGTGGTGAGCGACGAGATCACGGATCATCTCCTGCACGGCGGCGCTCTCGACATCAAGTTTGGCGATTGTTGAGACAGTCTCCGTCTGTGCGGGGCAAACGTCCGGTCTCTTTCCCGGGTTGAACTCGGTGTCTACGACTATCCCGTGTTCCAGGTTGTCGATCCCCAGTGAGGCCGCTTCCCGGAAACCGACCGCGCAGAGATGGCCGGTTATTTTTAGATCCCGCTGATGGGCCTCGGTGATGGCGGCCCTCAGCTCCGCCCGCGTGATGTACATGTAGGCTTTAAACGAAGCGGCGCCCTCCCGGGCCCAATAGTCGACCATCCGCCGTGCGTCGTCGGGCCCGCTGAGGACGTGGAATTGTGTGGCGAAGCTACCCGCGCCGTCCAGATATGGTCCTGTCACGTTCATCTTCGGTCCGGCGATCTTGCCGCCGTCGATGAGCTTCTTCAGATTAAGATCGGTGTAAGGTTCGACGCTGCCCGCGGTGCGAAGCGAAGTGAGGCCGGCGGCGAGGTAAAGCCGCGGGAAGCTGAAACCCATTTCGTTAAACAAGACCAGCCTGCCCGCCGGATAAAACATGTGCTCGTGCAGCATTACCAGGCCGGGGATGACCGTCTCGCCATGCAAGTCAATCACCTTAGCTTCAGCCGGAAGCTGGATGCTGCCGGTCGTGCCGATGCCCTGAATTTTGCCGCCGCCGATCACAATCGCCTGGTCGAGTTTCGGCGGGGAGCCCGTGCCGTCGATGAGGCGTGCATGAGTCAGCGCGACAACCGGCGCATCCACGCTGACAAATTCCCTCACCTCCTGTGAGAGCGTCGCCGCGGATTGGGCGAGGACAGCGCCAATGAGCAGGAAGGTGAGTAAGGTACTGATGATTATTCGCTGCATTGACTTCCCTGCTGTGGCGGACAATTGGGCCAAACCACCCCGTCTTTCGGAGGATCTTACTATATTTAGTTGTCTTCACCTAAACCATGCATGCCCTTGCACAATTTGCAGGGGGTGGGTGATTCCGTATTGTCAACTCGATGCTTCACCGGTCCGATCGTGCACAAGTACGCAAATACCGCTCGGAGGTCGTTGTCAGTCATATTCCGGAAATAGCCCCAGGGCATGACGGGATCGAGATTGCGTGCGCCGGCCCGGCCCGTATGCATCACCTTAAGAAAGAGCGCTTCATCATAGTAAGAGATCCCCGACGGGTCGGGTGTGATGTTAGCGCTTGCCACTCCCTTGCGCGAGACCCCCTTCAGTATAAATCCTCCCGCGAACTCCAGACCGGCAACAGGTTTACCTTCATCCATCGGCGTATGACAGTTACCGCAATTGCCGAGCGTGACAAGATATTCCCCGCGCTTGATCGTGGTCGACAGATCGGGCAGCGCTACCGGCCCGGTGATCGGCTCCGGCAGCGTTTCAACCAGCATGTTGAAGGGGAATGAGAGTTCCGTCTTCGGCAGGGGATTGCGCACGGGCGGGATCGAGCGCAGGTAGGCCACCACTGACGCCACATCTTCGTCGGGCAGCTTTCGAAGGTTCCGGTAAGGCATGATTGGGAATAGCGCGCGCCCATCATGACCGATGCCTTCACGAATAGCTCGCACGAGCATATCGTCGGACCACGCGCCGGCGCCTGTCTCCAGGTCAGGCGAGATGTTGGGCGCCACAACCCGTCCAAATTCATCGCCGTCCGGCATTATTGACCCACCGCCTTTCATGCCAGGCAAGGGCGGTGCTCCGGGGGAATGGGTATCGAGCCGGGAGTGGCAGTAGAAGCAGTGAAGCGGGCCTTCCACCAGGTATCGACCGCGCTCAAGCCGATATTGTGTCATCTCAAACCTGTGATTAGTCAAAGGACGCGCTTTCGCGCCGATGAAAGGACGCCAACCCAGGGTGAAAGTATTGGCGACCGCCAAAAGTCCAAGGATTATAATGGCGCTCGTACTTGCGATCCCTTTCCAGTTCCTGTGCCGCAACGCCATCACCGCCCTTCCCAATGAGATGAAATCTCATTTCCCCTAATGAGGACTATCGAACCGATAAACACTCCTCACTTAGTAACGCGAGAATCAAAGAGAATTCCAATCACCGTGTCAAAAGTAGCATGAAGCCGCGGCGCTGCGGGTCAATTAATAGATCGGCCGAAGACGGGGAATGAGTTGAAGCGAAGGAAGGCTGACCGAAGCTACGACCTCTTGTCGAGCACGCCCGGTTGATGCCTCAGTCAGGTGTGCGACACCATGCGCCCGCGGTCTGGCAAATACCCGCCTCTTAATTCAAGCAACGCAAAAAAAGTTTGACCGCAAGTTTCGGGTAGATTTCATAGACCCCTTCCCCTAGTATGCGTGCGGGAGGCAATCGCGATGAATCAGGAGGCGAGGGTATTTCAAGAATTACTTACGATGGATGAAGAGAACTGCTGGCGGGCAGTGCAAACCAGAGACGTGAGCTTCAACGGGATCTTCGTCTACGGGGTACGCTCCACCGGCATTTACTGTAAGCCGTCGTGCCCGTCGCGGCGACCTCAACGCGGGCGGGTCGTCTTCTTTCAGTCCCCCCTCGCCGCCCGACGGGCTGGCTTCCGCCCCTGCCTGCGATGCTTGCCTCACAAGGCTCACGGCCCGCAAGAAGAGACGGTGCTGCGCGCCTGCTCCACCATCGAAGCCCATCCGGAAGGGGCTCTTTCACTGGCGCTTCTCGGCGAGGTACTGGGCGTCAGCCCGCATCATCTCCAACGAACGTTCAAAAGGATTATGGGCGTCACCCCGCACCAGTATATGAGAGCGAATCGCGTCGAGCAGTTTAAGGCACGAATCAAGCAAGGCGCCGATGTGACCCGCGCGATCTACGACGCCGGATACGGCTCAAGCAGTCGCTTGTATGAGAAGGCCACGGATCATCTCGGGATGACGCCGGCAACTTACCGTCGCGGCGGCAGGGGCATGAATATCAGGTACACCATCGTCGATTCTCATTTAGGTCGGATGCTTGTCGCCGCGACCGAGCGCGGCGTTTGCGCCGTCAGTTTCGGTGACTCGGATGCTTCCCTGGAAGCGGCGCTCACGGCCGAGTACCCGGCGGCGGAAATCCATCGTGACGAGGCGGGTTTTACCCGGCGGGTGAGCCTCCTCTTGAAGCACCTCGGTGGAGAACAACCCCACGTCGACCTACCGCTCGACCTTCAGGCGACTGCTTTTCAGTTGCGCGTCTGGCGAGAGCTTCGAGCCATTCCCTACGGCGGCACGCGCTCTTACGCAGAGGTGGCGGCCGCCATCGGTCAACCCGCAGCTACTCGCGCTGTCGCACGAGCGTGTGCCACCAACCCGGTCGCGTTAGCCACCCCCTGCCATCGAGTGATCCGCGGGGACGGCAACCTCGGCGGTTATCGCTGGGGACTGGAGCGGAAGCAAGCGTTGCTCGCCCGGGAGCGAAAACGCGCTGCGCGAAACACTTAGCCACTGACAAGTGTTCGCGGGTGAGACGCGTTCAGCCGTTCTTCCCGCCAAAAAAAATTTCGGCCTGCGCCAAACTCGACTCGCACAAACCTTCTTTGCCAGCCATCGGCCTCACGCCCCCGGTTTCGCATGCTGCCACGCATCGCTTGACAGCACGTATGTACCTATGTACCATTGTACCATCGTCACCTCTGGATGAGGCCGGGTATGAAACGCGCCAAAAAACGGGCCGAGGAGGTCATGCAACAGGACGGGGGACTAATTGTCGAGCGCGTTCAGACGGGCGTCCGGCTGGAGAAACGTTTGCTCAAGGTGTTAAAGGCGTTTGCCGAATATCACGACATCTCTCTCGGGGATTTGCTGGAGGGTATCGTCTTACATGCTTTCGACGGGAAATGCCCGTTCGGCGAGACGTCTCTTAAACTCATCGCCGACCTGAAGCAAATCTACAAGTTGGATCTTAATTCCGGCGACAGCCATCGGCTGCTGGAAACGGGGGAAAATCAGGTCCCCCCACGGACAGCGAGAGCCACTAAGCCGAGGAGGACGCGATGAGGTACGAGAAAGGTGAGCTAGCGATTAAAGCCCTCCGGTTGGCGGTGGGATCCGTGGTCTTAATCGAGTCGGGTATGCTTGCCTTCGATCCCCAAAGGGTTGCGGCCTTCGGCCACACCGGCTTGCCGGATTGGACTCGCCTCCTCTTAGCGTGGGCCGAAATCGCCGCCTCCGTACTCTTTCTCGTCCCGCGCACATTAGTCCTGGGCGCCTGGTCCCTGCTGGCAGTCTTTCTCATGGCCGCCTTGATCCATGTCGCCCACGGCCAATTCAATGTGGGGGCGTTGCTGATTT
>CAYLJO010000169.1:0-6947 GCA_964383905.1 uncultured Blastocatellaceae bacterium | reverse complement strand
GCCGCCTTGATCCATGTCGCCCACGGCCAATTCAATGTGGGGGCGTTGCTGATTTACAGCGCGGCGGTGATCGCCGTCCTCGCCCACCGCGGGTACCAAGCGCCCGAAGTTGATGCGGCAATTCCTAGGGAATGAGACTCATGAAGGACGAAGAGTTTATCGAGCGGTTTGAAGACTGTTCTCTGCCGAATGAAAGTTTCCATCATCAAGACCACGTCAAGCTGGGGTGGCTGTACCTGCGCCGTTATCCTGAATTGGAAGCACTCGCACGGTTCACGCAAGGGCTGAAAAATTTTGCCCGCCACCATGGCAAGCCCGGACGCTACCATGAGACGGTCACGTGGGCGTACATCTTCCTGATCCATGAGCGGATGGTTCGGGCCGACCGGGAACAGACTTGGCAAGAGTTTGCTCTGGCCAACAAAGACCTTTTAGACTGGCGGGACGGCGTTCTCAAAAACTATTACCGCGAAGAGACTCTACTTTCGGATACAGCAAGACGGACTTTTGTGTTTCCAGACAAACGGGTGCCCGCGAAGTAGTCTGAAGGCCATCGCTTTCACTCGCCCAGTTACTTGCATCTGTGATTCAGGTCATCGTGTCATCTTTCAATCAGATAACTAATGATACGGGGTTGCGTTCTATGACAGGGCCGTGGCAAGTTTCGTTCTACAATAACCCGGCATGAGTAAAAGTTGGCTACACAAGGGCGCCGAGTTTAAGACCGACCTCTTAGCCGGCGGACTTATATTCGGCGTCACCCTCTTCATCTTCTGGCTTTCGCCGATGCGCCAGGTGACCGACTCCCGTTATTCCATGATGGCCAGTCAGTGCCTGTTGGAGTACGGCAGCTTCGCGCTGGACCATTACGCAATTCCCCGCCTTGATCCAATTTACGACGGGGTCTACGTGAGTAACGGCGGCTTCGCCAGATTCTTTAGAAGGTGGCGGAGTTTACAAAGCCGGAATCCGATAAATACGCATGGTATGGTTGGAGCGCCATAGATAACCCGCGGTTTCGCTGGACGGATGCGCATGAAGCGACGATGATATTTGCCCTCAATGAGATTACTGACGTTGTCATCCGGATGAAGCTGGGGCCGTTCTTGATTCCGGGAAAACTGGTCGAACAACATGTCCACCTCATTCTCAACGGGCAATAGATTGGGGACTTGGCACTCAAAGAAGAGGCATCGAGAGTTTATTCGCTGGTCCTGGTAAGAGATATCCTGCGGCACAAAAATGTGTTGACGTTTAAGATGCCCAACGCCGCTTTGCCAGATTCTTTAGAAGGTGGCGGTGACATACGTTTACTCGGCATTAAGATGGAATGGGTAGAACTTCGGCCCCAAAGGGGGACTGACCGGCAATAGGGTGGTCCTAGCGCAAATGCTCGCGAGCGCAGAATTTCCAGATCAATGCACCTGGGATGGCCTTTTATTTGGGTACTCTTTACATGGTATTTGAATAACAAATATTGTGCCGGTCGCACCTGGGAGTATGTGGCTGGGACAAACCTGTGGTTTTATTACCAATTCAGGTTATTTTGGCATTCATACCACACAGACGCCGGACTGGCATCGCAAAGTGAGCGACATTTTTGTCGGTCAAGAAGGCAAATACAACAAAAACGTAATTCTTTCGTCTGAATGCGTATCCAGGCTCCTTGCCCTCAGTGCGGAGCTGTCCGAATTTTAGCAACTTCTCCAAAACATTTTATAAAATAGAGGGAGCGTACCCTAGTGTTAATCGGCAGCACGGAAGCTTGCTTGTGTTGGATCAGTTGGGTACTGTGGGCTTGACTAAACTTGACCAACAAATTTTGTCGTCTCTTTTATTGTCTGTGACAAAAGTGTTAGCACGGATGCGCATAGATGTGACCGTCTTGGCTCTCCTCACCAACAACTTTCACTCCCTTAAAGGTCTGAATCTGAACGCTTTTAGCTGGTCCACCTGCTGCTCCCGCGCCGACTGGCATGCAGGTTGTTAGCCTTTGGACTGAAAAGCAACACTCCTCCAGGTACTGGTCGAGCGAACTCTTGGGGGAAGAGAGAAGTAAATGAAAGACAGATCGAGCCGGATCAAGCACTATTTGCTGGCGAGTGACTTCGATCAGACCTTGAGCTTTCACGACTCCGGCATCGTCCTGAGCGATCTGCTCGGGACTCCCGGTTTCCATGACAAGGTCGCCGCCCTCTCTCACGTTAATCTGGTCCAGCAGGGCGGCGAACTGGCCTACCTCTTATTGCATGACCCGGAATACCGCTGCGTCCGCCAGGAGCACCTCGTCGAAGTTGGCAAGCGCATCCGCCTCAAGCAGAATATCCACCTCCTCTCCCGACTCCTTAAAGACGGCATCGATGGCTACAACTTCTCCTTCTATGTGGTTTCGGCCGCCCCCGAGGAGGTCATCCAATCGGCGCTGTCCGACCTCATCCCGGCTGATCAAATCTACGGCACCCGCTTCCGGTATGACCCCGACTCAGGAGAGATCCGATCGATCCTGCGGGTGCCGGCCGGCTACGGCAAAGTCGCCGTGCTCGATGAGTTGCAAGCCAAGCTGCAGCTGAGCGGGGACCGTGTGGTCTATGTCGGCGACGGCAGCTCAGACGTTCACGCGATGCTGCACGTCAACCGGCGCGACGGTTTCACGATCGCCGTCTCAGGGGCCAAACACGTCACGCAGATCGCCAGGCGGACGATCCTCAGCGATGACGCCCTGAGCGTGCTTGTGCCCATACTGGAAGAGATCGTCGGGTTGGGTGATGCTGTGCGCATCCGGTCCCTGTTTGAGGGGCAGGGGTTGATAATCCAGGAGTGGGACAAGGTGCGGACTGATCGGCTGACCATCCGAGAAAGCCATCCGAGGTTGGACACTGGGGTAGTGACAGGGGTGGCCGATGCTTAGGTTGGGTGGGGGTGGCGAGGGCGCTCTTTTATGGGCTACGGCATCCTGTACCCGGCGGCGGTCAAAATATGCTCACACGATCACTCGATCCGCGAGTCCGAGTTTAACGGCTTGATGCGCCGTCAAGTACGTATCCCATGTGAAACGGCGAAGAAATTGTTTGAGGTTGAGGTTCATCTTCTCCGCTAATATTTCGCAGCACCGATCCCGTTGCCGCTTCGCATACTCTGCCGTGCGGTGCGTATTCTCATCGTGGTCAAACACCGCGCTCGAATAGCCCGGATGAAGCATCAGGGTGGAGTTAGGCATCAGCTCGCGCCGTTCTGCCGCCTGCAGGATAACCGCGCCCATCGAACAGACTTCACCGTACCCGATCGCGCGAACGTCTGAGCACTCCCTGATCGCGTCATATATCGCCAGCCCTGATGCGCGACACCCTCCCGGCGAGTTGATCTTGATAGTAATTTCGCCGGCCCCGAGAATGTGCAGACCCATGACTAGCTTTGAGGCACTCGAACGGTTAATCTCGTCAAACAGAAATATCGTACGGGATGCATAGTGCATCCCATGCTCGACGAGATAAGAGGTTTCAGAAGGCCTTATAACCGCATTAGGGGCTAGGGTAGTTATCCTCTTCACGGGCAGAAAATTCCGAGTCCGAACTATCGTCATACCTCCGGTGCCGCACTATGCGGCCGGCGCTTCCGCGCCGCACTCACTTTTCTCCTGGGCCTATCTCCTTGTCACACCCGGCGGGGAATTTGCCGCCGTTAATTGCCGGCGCTGCTTCTAGCTTGACGCGTGTTTTCGGAGTAAGCCGCCGGGCATTTCTCGAACTTGCTCATGCAGCTCAAACTGCAGAAGTAATAAGTGAGCCCTTCGTACTGAGACTCGGCGGGAGCATTCTCTTTTTTCAGCTCCATTCGGCATACCGGATCAATAGTTTGAGTAGTCATGCTTTTTTCGGTTAACCGCTCTCGAAGCGGTCCGTTTTATGGACTGATCAGGCAAGGATCGTTTGCCGTTGCTTTCCTGCAAGCGCACGGGCCATGCTCGTGCGTGCCGCAGGCGACAGCCGACTCAACCTAACCTTAACGTTGGGCGCGCCGGTGAAATCTCTTCACCCTTCTTCAGTTGCTCCGTTAAAGAAGGTGTGGTGAGCCCCAGCGCCTGTAGACGCCGACAATGGGCCTGGGCGGGGCTGGCGGAGCGCCCGGCAAGGTACTTGTAGATGTACCCACTCGTTCGTTTGGTCGCGTAAGCTCTTTCCCGTCCGCCTCATTAGACAGGGTCGCTATTGTTTCCCTGACGACTGTTTCTTTGCCTTTTTCGTTCATGGCTCTGTCTCCGGTTTTTTTTGAGTGATGCTCAGAAATCACCCGGAATAGCAACCCATCAGTGATCATTCTAAGATTCATGCTTTAACAAATTTCATGCCAGTCACCAGACCGTCAGCTAAATGTGCTGATGAATACTCGTAAGTGTAAGTTCATAATGAAGTAAAGCTGGCTGAAAGGGGAACCGAGAGTGAAATAAGGAGACGCCCTTCAACCGTTTCCCTACGGTTTTGTCATATAATATATAGTTAGAGACAAAAATGTAGCTGGTGTTGGAACCAGTTTTAAGTTGAATGGTCTAACGCTAGACCACATGTGAGCCTTTTGTTATGACATAAGCGTAGTCAGAGCTTATCTTAACAACAAACTGGTAGCTTTCAGCTTATCCGTTGTTCGCCTTATAAAGCGCCGCAGCCCAATTTTTCTGCAAATAGCGTGATCATCCCTGTGCGAAATGGTTTGGTCAAATGTTTGCATATCAACCAAAGAGAGTTTGCAAAGCATATTCAGTATTGCATCGTCTCCTTTAGATTCAGGAAGGACCAACCAAGCAGGTTATATATGCCAACTTTACACGACGTTGCCGCGCTCGCCGGAGTTTCTACCGCAACCATATCATACGTGATCAATAATTCCCGGCCCATCCGGCCTGAAACTCGCGCGCGCGTTGAAAGAGCCATCGCCGAGATTGGTTTCGTACCCAACCCGGCCGGCCGTGCGTTGGCTCGGGAAAAAAGGGGCTCGGGCCTTTCGTCGTCTGATACGACGAAAATTATAAAAAATGGGTCTCCCTACCCGGCCATCAATCCCCGTGCCAACCGGCACAACGCTGACAGAATAGGTATGCACAACCGCACACCGAAGTTTCGAGACGCTGCACACAAGGGGCAAGTCAGTGTGTGGAGTAGCACCCTGCGTGCTCTATTGAAGACCATCCGTGCCGCTCAACCGATCTCACGTGCCGATCTGGCGCGGCGGTTAGGGGTCAACCGTAGCACTATCACTGAGATTGCCCGCCCTCTGCTGGACTCAGGTGTCGTACGCGAAGGGGAGCCGGAAAAAGCGGTCGGAGGGAGGATCGGCAGACCCCCCGTCGGATTATCATTTCGCGCCGAGGGTGCGCTCTTCGTCGGCGTCAACATCGGCGTGAGGCGCATTCAGGTCGGCGCAGCAACCGCAGACGGCCAGTTGCTGGGCGAAGAATCTTACGACACACCTTCTGACCCGACTACTGCGCTCGCGTGCATTCGTTCATCCATTCAGCGTCTGCGCTCCGGCTCGCCGGAAAGGACCGTGACGTTGATCGGCGTCAGTGCGCCCGGTCCGACAGACGTAGAACAGACGCGATTGCTCTTTGCCCCACACCTGGGGTGGCGTGATGTGGCCGTGGCCGATGCCTTACGCATTAGTAACCAGTCAGGCGCGAGGCTTTCTGGCGGCGCCGTGCCGGTGATCGTCGAGAACGATGCCACCGCCGGCGCCGTTTACGAAGCGCGCCGCCGCCTGCGCTACTGTGCCGACGGAACGTGGAACGATTTCATTCTCGTACGGGCCGGAACCGGGATCGGCGTCGGCTTAGTGCTGGGGGGCGAAGCCTATCGTGGCGTCGGGGTCGGCGGCCTTGCCGGCGAGTTCGGACACATGACGATTGTCGCCGGTGGAAAGCCCTGCGCCTGCGGCAACCGCGGCTGCTGGGAACGCTATGCATCGGCAGCAAGCGCAGCCGAGCTTTACGCCGGTAACCGTACGCAAGTTGGAGGCAGGATTCTCCAGGGTTTTACGGGAATCGTGGCCCGCGCCGAAGCCGGAGAGTTGCGCGCGCGAGCGACTTTAGAGCGTGTCGGGACTTACCTCGGGATCGGGATCGGCAACGTGATCAGCGGCTTAGGCGTGGCACGCGTCGTCCTCGGCGGGCGGATCGTCGAGGGCTGGAAGTTTATTGCAGAACCGGCCCGCGCCGCCGCCGAGCAATCGATGGCCGGTCGGTTAGCCGGCTTGTCCATTGAGCCTGGGGAGCCGACCGGGTCAGGTCTCGGCGGCGCGCTGGAAGTGGCGGTCGACCAATATTTGTTAAGACTCGCCGCACAAATAAGAGTGGCGGCCTAGATGCCGGGCACGGAGATTGCATTTCTTACCGCGAGGCTACGGCTGCGCTGCACGGGAGAGAAGCGAGGGAGCAACAGCGATGAAGAAGATCGAAGCCATCATCCGCCCACACCTCATCGACGCCGTCAAGAAGTCCTTGCAGGAGGTCGACGTCCACGGCATGACCGTCAGCGAGGTGCAGGGCTACGGCCGCCAGCGCGGCCACACCGAGACCTACCGTGGGGCGGAGTACCGGATCGATTTCATCCCGAAGCTGAAGGTGGAGGTGGTGATCCCGGACGAGCTGGAGGAGGAGGTGGTGTGGGCGATCGCGAAGGCTGGTCAGACGGGTAAGTTCGGTGACGGGAAGATCTTCATCATCCCGCTCGAGGATTGCATCCGGATCCGCACGGGCGAGCGCGGCGAAGCGGCGCTCTAATGTAAAGATGAATCGTTGATAGCCGGTAAATTAAGCCGCAGAACAGCTATGGAGAAGAAAGGGCAAGGGAAATGATAATTGAAAGATGCCGTTGCTGACCCTTCTTTTCCCTTACCCTTTCCTTTTTAGATGTCGAAGTACATGCTGAACTCCAGCGGGTGCGGCCGCATCCGCAACG
>CAYLJO010000168.1:0-13844 GCA_964383905.1 uncultured Blastocatellaceae bacterium | reverse complement strand
AACGCCGTGGTTTGCAGCATGTGGCCGGCCCGTTCGCGGCTCATGTAGTGATGCGCGAGGCGGTGCAGCTCCTCATGAACCAGCGGGATCAGCTCATCGAGTGCCGCCTTGTCGCCGTTGTTCCAGGCGACGAGCAATTGGGTGACTTGCTGTGGCGAGGGCGTGGTCATATAAACCCTCCTTTGTGCGAACGGTTGAGCCGTTGGAGCAACAAAATTATCACACCTGTCGAGCAACTGACCAGATCATGCCAGATCAGCAGCAGGTGCGGAAAAGATCTTGATCTCGTGGTGATAGGTTTTCGAGATGATTTACGCCTTACTGGATGAGGGAAGCAAATGTGCTGTCCCCATCGAAATAAAGTCGCTGCACCACGGACGGCAAGATTACTATAATGATGCGTCTTCTGATCAATATAGGGGATATTTCAAGCCACACGAGGAGTAGATCATGAAAACCCTGTACGCCTTGTCAAGATTAATCGTGCTGCTTGCGCTGCTGACACCCTTGGCAGCTTTCAAGCCCGCCACCGCCCCTCCCCCGCGCGTCTTCCTCCTTGACCCGCATTTCCTGCTCGACATGAAGCGAGGCCTCTCCCCGCTCGATCCGGCCCTCGCCAAGCTCAAAAGCGACGCCAATAAGGCGCTCTCCGTCGTCCCTCTTTCCGTGGTCGAGAAGTCAAAGACGCCTCCCAGTGGCGATAAACACGACTACATGAGCCAATCCAGGTACTCGTGGCCCAATCCCAACACAGCCAACGGCCTGCCCTACGTCACTCGCGACGGCCAGGTCAATCCGGAGATTTACCAGATCCCGGATGAACAGAATCTTGGGAAGATGGTGTCGGCGGTCGAGACCCTCTCGCTCGCCTATTACTTCACCGGCAATGAAAAATATGCCGCGCATGCCGCCAGGATGTTACGCGCCTGGTTCTTGGACCCGGAGACGGCGATGAACCCGAACCTGACTTACGCCGGGTATGTTCCCGGGGTCAATCAGGGGAGTGCCGGGGGAGTCCTTCAGGGACGCGGTTTCAGCCGAATCGTGGATAGTATTGGACTGCTGGCCGGGTCAAGCGGCTGGACTGAGAAGGATCAGTCCGGTATGCACGAGTGGTTCAACACATATCTCGTGTGGCTGCTGACCAGTGATCACGGTAAGAAAGAAGCGCAGACTACTAATAATCACGGCTCGTGGTATGACGTGCAGGCCGCGTCAATTGCGCTCTTCCTCGGAAAGAAAGCGCAGGCCACCGCGATATTGAAAGAGAGTATGAGCAGGCGTATTGCGAGACAGATCGAGCCGGACGGACGACAGCCCCTAGAGCTGGCCCGCACCAAGTCATGGGATTACAGTGTCTTCAACCTGCAGCCGCTCTTCGAGGTGGCGGCCTTGGGCGAAAGGGTCGGGCTGGATATCTGGCACTTTCAGACGCCGGACGGGCGGAGCCTCAAAGGCGCGCTTGACTATCTGGTCAACAATCAGCAGACCTGGCCGCCCGCATCCTACAAGCAGACGGTGGCGATTGATACGAAACCGATGGTCCCGATCCTGCGCCAGGCCGCCATGAAGTATTGTGATCTCAAGTATTTCAACGATAGTAATAGGATTGCCACGGCGAACGGGCTCAACCCCCGCTCCCTGCGGGAAAATCTCCTCTACCAGCCCTTCGACCTAACTGTCTGCTCGGGGGGCCACCCCCGGTAGCGGTAATAATTGCTACCGGGTCCACAAACACCTTTAGTGACGAGATCATCGTCAGGCAAGATCCCGGTTAGACCGGCACAGATGAATGAAGAAGTGATGGTTAGTCCATAGCGGGCTACTAACATCACTTCTTCATTCATTAAAACTTTCCCTCTGTGTTCCTCTCGGTCCTGCGGCGGTTCAAATTGCCTTCCTCCGCTCACTCACCTGAACCACGCGATCGTCGCGCCCGACCGCAAGCCGCTATAATAGTGTGCAAACCTCGAAATTCTGTTTTACCATGCCAGAGTGTTAATTCCTTAATCGACAGAGGCTGGATAGAGGAAAGATGATTAAGCGAATCATCTTAGTCTGCTTGCTATGGGTCGCGCCCGTTTACGCGCAGCAGGAGAATTGGAAGCTGGTGCGCGATAAGACTGAAGCGCGGCTGCAAGAGATCGCCGGCCGCACGCGTGGGGCGATGGGCCTTGCAGTGCTCGACCTTAAAAGCGGCGAGCGGTTTGCCGTCAACGCCGACTATGTTTTCCCGCAGGGCAGCGCGATCAAGATTCCGGTCCTCATGGAGGTGTATAAGCAGGCCGGCGAAGGTCGCTTCAAACTGGATGATCTGCTGCCGGTAGACAAACAGCACATGGTCGGTGGCAGCGGCATCCTTCAAGAGTTAGGAGACCGCACTTCCCAACTTAGCATCCGCGACCTTTGCGTCCTGATGATTGTGCTCAGCGATAATACGGCCACAAATATCTTGATCGACAAGGTCGGTATCACTAACATCAACAGGACACTGGCTTCCCTCGGGCTTAATCATACGCGTGTGCAGCGCCGGATGATCGACGTTGCCGCCTCCGGCCGGGGCGAAGAGAATCTTTCAACACCCGCCGAAGCGACGCGCGTCATGGAGATCCTTTACAAAGGAGAATTCCTCAACCGGGCGGCGTGCGATGATATGCTGTCAATTCTGCGGAAGCCGAAACCGGGCGGCATTAACTCCGGCCTGCCGCCCGACATCCCCGTTGCGTTCAAGCCGGGCGAGCTTGCCGGCGTCAGGACGGAATGGGCGATCGTTTACCTGAAGGAGCGCCCCTATATTGTCGTCGTGATGGAGAACTACGAAATGGAGAATGAAGCCGCGGCGGCGATGAAGGAGATCTCCCGCACGCTCTATGACTACTTCTGGAGGCGCGGCAGATCGACCAGATACGGCGTCTATACCGACCCGGCGTTGATCAAATAATAGCTTTTGAAACAGGGTTATTTTAGCAAACCCCTTTGATAAGATTTAAGTAGGTGTTCAGTAATTCGTGGACAAATCTGTCGCTTGGCGGCCGTGCTGCTACTATTGTGTGAATATCCTGCGACTGGCTTACCTGACGGGGTGGGCGGCGGGCGACGATACGAACGTGCCGCGCTTTATCCCTAACCCGCTCAGCCAGAGATAGAATCAGGGAGGATCAAGCGGATGCCACTCATCGGAGCGAACGAATTAAAACGCAAAATGCTGATCTCAGTCGACAACCAGCCCTACACGGTGGTGGATGTGTTCTTCGCTTCGCCGACGGCGCGGGGCGCGGCGACAATGGTCCGCACCAGGCTGCGCCATCTCTTGACCGGCGCGGTTCAGGAGAAAAGCTTCAAGTCGAGCGAGAAATTTGAGGAGCCGGACGTCGAGCTGTCGCCCGCCTCTTTTCTCTACGCCGATGCCGACGGGTATCATTTTATGGATGAGACAACTTACGAGCAGTTTATGTTTACCGAAGAGAGTGTCGGAGATGATCGTGGTTATCTCAAAGACGGCGTGTCGGTGCAGGTGCTGAAGTACAACGGCGCTCCGGTTTCGCTGCAATTGCCCCAGTTCGTCGAATTAAGGGTCACATCCACCGAGCCGGGCCTGCGCGGCGACACCGCCGCCGGGGGTGCCACCAAGCAGGCGACCCTCGAAACGGGACTCCACGTGCGCGTGCCCCTCTTCATCAAAGAGGGCGAAACGGTGCGCGTCAATACGCAGACAGGCGAAGTCGCCGGAAGGGCATAAAGGAGATCGTGCGCGATGAAATCCCGGACGCGATACCTGACATTCAATGTTCCCGAGAGAATGGGCTTCATCAATATTACGCGGCAGGTTGAAAAAGAGGTCGAGGGCAGCGGCGTCAAGGAGGGTCTATGCCTCGTCAATGCGATGCACATCACCGCGAGCGTCTTCATCAACGACGATGAGCCGGGGCTGCATGAAGATTACCGCCGGTGGCTGGAATGGCTCGCCCCCTTCGACCCCAGCCCGGAGCGTTACCACCACAACCGGATGGGAGAAGACAACGGCGACGCTCACCACAAGCGCCAGATCATGGGCCGCGAGGTGGTCGTCGCCATCACCAACGGCAAACTGGATTTCGGCCCGTGGGAGCAGATCTTTTATGGCGAGTTCGACGGCCGCCGGGATAAGCGGGTGCTGGTGAAGATCATCGGGGAATAGAGTCCATACATAGTTGCCGGTTAGCTTGTCGCCGTGGTTTTCAGCGACCGGGGGAGGTGCGCGTTCCAGATGTGTCAAATGGTCAGGCTTTTATAAAAGACTATCCTCGAATATCCAATATAACAAGAAATCTTTAAGCATTTGCAATACTGAGACGGGAGGATTGTGGGAATATTGGCGTTATCATCCTGATGTCAAGCGGAGCGTTGACGGATCGAATATTTACTCCTTGATCAGGAGCAGCACCGTCATATTTTCAGGGAGGAACATTGATGAAGGTAAAACTGAAGAAGCTCAACAAGCAGGTCATGGTTATCACCGGTGCCTCAAGTGGGATCGGGCTGGTGACGGCCAGAATGGCGGCTCAGAAGGGTGCTCGTCTCGTACTGGCAGCACGGAGCGAAGAGGCCCTGCGGCGGCTCACGGACGAGATCAAGGCAAACGGCGGCGAGGCGACCCATGTGGTCGCCGACGTCGGCCGCGAGCAGGACGTGCGGCGAATTGCCGATGAGGCGATCCGGCGCTTCGGCGGATTCGATACCTGGGTCAACAACGCCGGCGTGTCGACCTACGGCAGGATTCTGGATGTCTCACTGGAAGACCAAAGGCGTCTCTTTGACACCAACTTTTGGGGCGTGGTTTACGGCTCAAGAATTGCCGCCGAGCATCTGCGGCAACGTGGCGGCGCTCTGATCAACATCGGTAGCGTTCTGTCCGACCGCGCCATACCCCTGCAAGGGATCTACTCGGCCTCCAAACATGCGGTGAAAGGCTTCACCGACGCCCTGCGGATGGAACTCGAAGAGGAAGGCGCGCCAATCTCTGTGACGCTGATCAAGCCCGGCGCGATTGATACGCCCTACACGAAGCACGCCAAGAACTACATGCCCGTCGAACCCCAGCACCCACGGCCGGTGTACGCGCCGGAGGTGGTAGCCAAAGCGATTTTGCATTGCGCCGAGCACCCGGAGCGGGACGTTTTCGTCGGCGGTGGCGGCAAGGCGATCTCCCTGTCTAGCAAATACGCGCCGAGGCTGACTGATAAGGTCATGGAGTGGACGATGTTTGATCAGCAGAAGTCTGATCAGCCGGCCCGCCATCGCGACCGGAATGGCCTCTACCGCCCGTCGGGCAGGCTGCAGGAACGCAGTGGTCATGAAGGGCACGTCGCCGAAAGCAGTCTTTACACTAAGGCATCGCTCCACCCGTTCATCACCGGCGCGCTGGTGCTAAGTACCGGCTTGGCCGTCGCGGCCCTTTGGCCCAGGCCATCAAACGGGTCTCATGGCCAATCAGCGCGGGACGGTCAATAATTGCGGATCGGCCTCTCACCGTGAAGAAGGAATCGAATAATATCAAGGGGCGGCCTCTCAGCTATAAGAGCGCCGCCCATTTTATCTATTAGCCACGGTTTACACTGGTGCGTGCCGCCGAACTCAATGTTAAACTCATTAACCAACGTGAACAAAATTAACCGGGAGGTTTATAAAACCAATTAATGAGCACTCAACCCAATAAAGTCATCTACTCGATGGTCGGGGTAGGGAAGAACTACGACAAAAAGGTAATCCTCAAAGACATTTATCTCTCCTATTTTTACGGGGCTAAGATCGGGGTCATCGGCCTCAACGGCTCCGGGAAGAGCTCCCTGCTCAGAATCCTGGCCGGGGTTGACAAGAATTTTACCGGGCGGACCGTCCTCTCGCCCGGTTACACGATCGGATTCCTCGAACAGGAGCCGCGACTGGACGAATCGAAAACGGTTCGGGAGATTGTCGAGCAGGGTGTGCAGGCGACCGTCGACCTGCTCAAAGAGTTCGAACAGATCAACGAAAAGTTTGCCGGGCCGATGTCCGACGACGAGATGACGGCGCTCCTCGAGCGTCAGGGCGCGGTGCAGGAGAAACTCGACGCGCTCGACGCCTGGGACCTCGACGCACGCCTCGAGATGGCGATGGATGCTTTAAGATGCCCGACGGGTAACACCCCGATCAATGTTTTATCGGGCGGCGAGCGAAGGCGCGTCGCACTGTGCCGCCTGCTGCTGCAACAGCCCGACATACTGCTCCTCGACGAGCCGACCAATCACCTCGACGCAGAATCCGTCGGCTGGCTGGAACAGCACCTGCAGAAATATCCCGGCACCGTGATCGCCGTCACGCACGACCGCTACTTTCTCGACAACGTCGCCGGCTGGATCCTTGAGCTTGACCGCGGCCAGGGGATTCCCTGGCAGGGCAACTACTCGTCGTGGCTCGAGCAGAAACAGATGCGCTTGCGGCAGGAGGAGAAGTCGGAGACCGAAAGGCAGAAAACGCTCCAACGCGAGCTGGAATGGATCAGGATGTCGCCCAAAGGCCGCCACGCGAAGGGCAAAGCGCGCATCAACTCTTACGAGGCCCTGCTGAGCCGGGAGAGCGAAAAGCGCGCGCAGGATCTGGAGATTTACGTCCCTCCCGGCCCACGCCTCGGAAACCTGGTCATCGAAGCCGACGGCGTGAGCAAAGCGTACGGCGAGCGTCTGCTGGTTGACGGTATCTCTTTCTCGTTGCCGCCGGGCGGAATCGTCGGCGTGATCGGGCCCAACGGCGCGGGAAAGACCACCCTCTTCAGGATGATTACCGGCCAGGAGCAACCCGATGCCGGGACGATCCGGATCGGAGAGACGGTCGAGCTCGCTTACGTCGACCAGAGCCGCGACGCGCTCGACGCGAATAAAACGATCTGGGAGGAGATTTCAGACGGGCTTGACGTGGTTAAGCTCGGCAGCCGCGAGGTCAACTCGCGCGCCTTTGTCGCACGCTTTAATTTCTCCGGCACCGACCAGCAGAAAAAGATCGGGATGCTCTCCGGCGGAGAGAGAAACAGGGTACACCTGGCGAAGATGCTGAAGCAGGGCGCCAACGTCCTGCTGCTCGACGAGCCGACCAACGATCTTGACGTCAACACCATGCGCGCGCTGGAGGAGGCGCTCGAAAACTTCGCCGGCTGTGCGGTCGTCATCAGCCACGACCGCTGGTTCCTGGACCGCATCAGCACACACATCCTGGCCTTTGAAGGGGAGAGCCGAGTCGTCTGGTTCGAGGGGAATTATTCGGATTACGAAGCGGACCGGAGGGCGAGGCTCGGCGCCGCAGCAGACCAGCCGCATCGCATCAAATACCGGCAGTTGACCTGGGGTTGATCAGGTCATTGCAGAGGACGGCGTGGGTGATTTAACGGACGGATCGTTACCAATTGATCCCAGGTCATAGCGAAAGGAGATGGAAGATGACCTACGTTGTCACGGAATTATGCGTGGACTGTAAATACACGGATTGCGCCGCGGTCTGCCCGGTCGAGGCGTTTCATGAGCTGCCAGACCGCCTCTACATTAATCCTGAAAACTGCATCGATTGTGACGCGTGTGTGCCCGAATGTCCGGTCGAAGCCATCTTTTCAGACGCCAGCCTGCCCGACCAGTACCAGCAGTGGTGGGAATTGAACGCCGAGGCGGCGAATTACCCCGTCATCAGCGGCAAGATACCGGCGCTGCACGGGCCAAAGTGTTCCGGGCCACCGGAACACTCTTGAGACAAAATGATGGCGAGCGCTGACATTGTCATTATCGGCGGAGGCATCGTGGGCGCAAGCGTTGCGTACCACCTGGCTGAAGCCGGCTGCCCAAACGTCCTCATCCTCGAACGTGAGCCGCAGCAGGGCCTGGGCTCGACCGGCAAGGCGACGGGCGGTGTGCGTGCGCAGTTTGCCACACCCATCAATATTCAGATGTCCCTCTACTCGATCGACTTTTTCGCTAACTTCGAGGATGCGACGGGCTACACGGCAGGCTATCAGCCACATGGTTACCTGTTCGTTGCGACGACCCCGGGACAGCTCGACCACCTCAGGGCAAATCGTCTACGCCAAATCGAGTCGGGTCTGAAGAATGTCGAGATTGTGACGGCCGGCGACATCGCCGCGATTCTTCCACAGTTGAATGTTGACGATGTTGCCGGAGGAGCATTCTGCCAGACGGATGGCTTTGTCCGGCCGCTCGGCGTGATGAAAGCTTTCACCGCGCGTGCGTGCGAGCGCGGCGTGAGGCTCTGGCTCGACACACAGGTGACGGGAATTGAAGTGTCCGGCGGTCATGTATCGTGAGTCGCGACGACGCGCGGGTACATCTCCACCCGTACGGTCGTCAACGCGACAGGAGCATGGGCCGCCGATGTCGCGCGGCTGGCTGGCGTCCGAATACCTGTTCTGCCGCTGCGCAGGCAGCTCGTCGCCACCGCGCCTTTTGATCAAATACCATCCGACTCGCCGATGGTCATAGACGCGGCAAACGGTTTTCACTTTCGCCCCGACCCACAGGCCGGCTCGCCCCCGGGAGTCTTGATGGCGTGGCCCGATCCGGAGGAGACGCCCGGGTTCAAAACGGATTTCGATCCGAGCTTCGTGGAAAAGATTCGGCCCCGTGCCGTCCACCGCATGCCCTCTCATGCCAATGCCGTAGTTGATACGTCCCGTTGCCGCGCGGGCCTCTACGAGGTGACGCCGGACCATCACGCTATTATCGGCCGGTCGCCGGGCGTGTCCGGCCTTTACCTGGCTAACGGTTTCAGCGACCATGGCGTCATGCATTCGCCCGCGACCGGACGGGCTGTTTCAGAACTAATTCTCAACGGACAATCACGTCTGATCGACGCCGCGCCACTCAGCGCCGAAAGGTTTGCCGAAGGTCGCCTTTTCGAAGAGACTGCCATCCTTTGACGGACAGCCTGCGCCGGTAACCGATGTTCGTTCAGCCACATATTGTAAAGTTGCGACAACTGATTTATCCTCAGGGTCAGTAATTTGTCGCCTCGCGCACGTGCAAGACAGACGAGGATTCTCGAACCGTGAAGCCTTTCCAGCAATCTAAGATGATAGGAAGCTACAAACCCATGAGACAGATCTTGATTACGCTCACCACGATAATGGCTCTTGTTCTATTGGGTAATAGTACTGGCGCTTTACAGGCCCAGGACATTACGGGCGGTGCTGCCGCTCTGCTGAGCGACATCGTCGGCGGCGCCGCTCTCATTGTTCGGCGCCCGGAAAACCCGCCGGTCCGTCGCTCTACCACGCGAAATACCCCTCGGGGAAGGGTTTTCACCAAACCGCGCTCGCCCAATAAACCTAACGCGGGCACGCAGCTTGAGGATGCCATCGAACGGGGGAACGCCGCTCGTGACGCCCAAACGCCACGCTACGCGGACGCCGAGCAGCAGTACAAACTGGCGTTGAGTCTTAACAGTAAGGATCCGCGCGCCCACCGCGGATTAGGCAATATTATGCTGGACCAGAAGCGTTACGCTGAAGCGGCGGAAGAGTACAAGCAGTCGATCAGTCTCGACCCGGATAATTTTGAAGTATACATGCCCCTCGGTTACGCCTACGTCCGTTTGAATCGCTACCCGGACGCGATAGAGACGTTCAAGCAGGTGGTGCGGCTCAAACCGGAATACGCCGAGGCCTACAATAACCTGGGCTACGCATACAATCATGCGGAGCGCTACGAGGAAGCCATCGAGACGTCCAAGCGAGTGCTGCGGCTTGCAGCCGACACCAGCCGAGCATACGAACAGGTATATCAAACCCAGACCGAAGTGGTCGCCCAGGCGCACAAGAACTTGGGTTACGCGTATTACAGGCTGGGGCGCTACGCGGAAGCGATCGAGTCCTTCAAGCAGGCGAGTCTCCTCGAGCCTAAAAATGCGTTGAGCCGGTTCAACCTGGGCGCGGCCTATTTAAATGCCCGTCGGTATCCGGAGGCGGTAGAAACATACAAGCAGGTGATCGAGCTTAAACCGGAGATGGCTGGCGCCTACTTCTCCCTGGCACTGGCTTACCTGGGCCTCGGCGACAAGGGCGCAGCGCTTGAGCAATACAAGGTTCTCCAGACCCTGGATTCGGAATTAGCCAACGAGCTTTACAAGTTGATCAGGAAGTAAGAGGTAGGACTTTCCACTGCTGATCCAGTCACGCCGGTCACCTCGATACCGCACCGATCAAAATGGTACGGCATAGCGAATCGTCATTGAGATTTGAAGGAAGTAGAGTGTGGGTAGTGCGAGCTACCCACCCGTTGGGGCCACAGGGAATGGAGGGAAAATGGTTGGCGCTCCCTGTGTACGAGGTACCCCTAATAAAATGCTAATTACTGACCGGTTCCAGAAGACCGGCGGCGCAGGGTGCCGTCAGTTCGGACCAGAGCCTGCGCTCACGGATTTCCCGGCCTCCCTCGACATGGCCTCGCCCGAACCTTGAGCGTTTTGTGAGATCTTGTGCCCTCGATGGTTCATATCGCCTTCCGCTACCGTCGCACTCGATTGCCAGACGCTATAAATGTCAGGTGCGGTGTGGCCTGAAATTTACGCCGCCAGTTTCATGCGCCGCAGCAGGTCTGTGAAGCGTGGATCGGAGCGAAGGCTATCCAGCCCCGGCTCGACACCGATCCAGACGAGCCAGTCGGAGCGATCCTCAACAGCCTTCTCCAGCCACGCGAAGGCCTTATCGACTTCCCCCAGCCTCCAGTACACTTCGGCGATAAAGTATGGCGAAACGTAGCGCTGCCTGGACAACCCTTTTAACACCGCGAGTAAATTATAGGCTTCACTGAACTGGCCCGACCTCGCATAGGCATGTCCGAGCGCCGGGATCACCGCCAAATGGCTTGGCGAAAGACTCCGCGCCTTGTGGTATTCCGCGATCGCCTCTTTATGCATACCCTTCCGCTCATAGACCTGTCCGAGCTTGTAGTAGGCGACGTTGAAGTTGGCGTCCATCTCGAGCGTCTTTTGCAACTGCTCGATGGCCTTATCGTACTGGCGCGCGAAGTAATAGATCCAACCAAGGTTTGTGAGTTGTTGAATCTCTTCTTTAAGGCGGTCAATCCCGCGCTGCTTCTCCAGACAGCCCTCGCATAAGCTGACGCCGTAAGTGGGACTCTTGGGTGGTTGATAAACTGAGCGCATGGAGATTCTCTCAGGTTATCAAATGCCGAAAGCGCTGCTTTTTCCTATCCCCTGCACCCGTTTACTGACCGATTACGCTTTGACTAAGATTTTTCTTGACCAATAGTTTTCCCCGCTGTATAAGTGGGGCTATGAATCTGCTAACCACACCCGAAGTCGCCGCGCGACTGGGCGTCACCGTTACGCGCGTCCAGCAGATGATCGTCGCCGGTCGCTTGCCGGCCGAGAAAATGGGGCGTGACTACTTGGTCAGGGAAGAGGACTTGAAGCTTGTCGAGA
This sequence comes from uncultured Blastocatellaceae bacterium, assembly GCA_964383905.1. Lineage (GTDB taxonomy): Bacteria > Acidobacteriota > Blastocatellia > Pyrinomonadales > Pyrinomonadaceae > CAYLJO01. Next base: position 2,387 of record CAYLJO010000168.1, on the reverse strand, counting down.
ACCGCAAGCCGGGACGGCCGCCGAAAGCCAAAAACCAGCAGGCCGGCAAGAAGAGAGGCGGCCAGAAGTGAGCGTATCGGGAGAACAAGGCGGTGGTTCCCGTCTCACCGGAGAGCAGCGAAATGCCTTGAGGCAGATCACCGAACAACTCAAAGACCTGCCGCAAGGCGACACCACCCGACGCGACGTTCGGATCAACTTGTTGTGGGAAGTCTATCTCACGTCGCTCCAGGCCGAGGTGGAAGCCGTCGAGGATCCGCAGACCATGTTGAGGAAGGGCTCCACGGCGGCTGAGCGCCGGTCGACCTTACTCTCTCTCGAGAACCACATCGGTCGTCCGGCGACGGTTGAAGATCTGATTTCATCATTCGCCCCGCACATCAAAATAGATGATCGACTGACTGAAGTACTGAGGGACGACCTGGGCAGATTGCAACCGGGGGCAGGGAGGCGAGCCTTCGCGGAAGGTTCTGACGGCGTGGTTAAAAAGATTGGGCGGCGGGCCGAATCAACAAAGCCGGCGCCAAAGAGGGTGGCGAAAAAGAGAGCCGGTAATAGGAAAGGCGGTCAGAAGTGAGCGATGAAGAGACGCTAAAGAAAGCCCACGAGGCACGGCAAGAGGTCGAGCGCGCCTTAGTAGACATCAAGGAATTTATCAAGCTGTTACATTACGAAGATTTCTCCGATTCCAGCCATTCCGCCGCCATCGACCATTTGCAATTTGCCCTAACCCTGCTGAAAGAACTGAAGAAAGGCGGCAAGAAGCAGGCCCACAGCGAAAAGGACAGGGTGTAGTGAAATGCCTGAGCTGATCCGGGCGATTGCCGCCCGCCTGCGCCGGTACGTGCGTAACCGCCGCGGCGCCCCGCGCTACAAAGTCCAACGCCGGGCGGGTCTGCTCTTCACCGCTTCATTACAAGGCGCAAAGGCGGGGGCCGCCAGCGCACGCAAACCCCTCGACCTCAGGGGCTACACGCGCGACATCAGCGAGGTCGGGCTAGCGCTGGTCGTACCCGGCATTCATTTCCACGAAAGCTACGTCTCGGGGCGCACGCTGCTCGAGGTGTGGCTGGAGCTGCCGGGGGCGCCGGTTATGATCGAGGCCCGGCCGGTGCGTTATGAGCGGGTGGATATGGCAGGGGAGAGGGGGGAGAAAGGGACGCTGATCTGCGTTCAAATTACCGGGATGCGGGACCGCGACCGCGCTGCTTACGCGAAATACCTGCGTCGTGTGAGGAAGCACGAGGAGCGGCAACAGGCGAGATGAGCGGAACAGAAGAGGACGTAGGTGCCCACGAAGAGCGGGTTGCCGGTCACGTCTCCCGCGTCGCCGGCGAGCGTGAGCAAGCGCACCTGAGCTAAAGTCTTTGATTCATGATCTCCGGCGGCGTAGGTGACGTTCTGCCGCCAACGGAAGACAATAGATTGGCGCTCACCCTCGAATGATTCGGCAAACTTCCGCACACTTGAAGTGAAGAACGACAATGAGCGTTGAGGGAAAATCACGGCGCTTGCGCGAGCGACTGAGCCTTGATCTGCCCCTGCGTATTCAAGGCCGCGAAAGTCTCAACGATCAGTGGATGGAGATGACGCGCGTGATGGACGTGACGCCCTTCGGGGCGCGCTTCACTCTGGAGCGGCCCGTCAAGGTGGGCCGGCTGATCCGCCTGACGCTGCCGATGCCGCGGGAGATGCGCTGCTTCGATCATCTCGATCGGTTATATCAGGCGTGGGCGCTGGTGCGGAATATAGAGGAAATCACTCGGGAAGCTCGGGCCCCTCGTTTCGCGGTTGGCGTCGCGTTTGTCGGTAAGGATCCACCCATCAGTTACGTCAAAGACCCATTGACGCTTTTGAGAGCGACGTCTCGGACAAAGCTGGCGGCAGCGGGATGTCGATAGTACACGAGCAGGCTGAAGGCGCGGCGAACATTGGTCGAGACCAGCAGGCTCAGGAAAGGGTCGCCCGTCTGAAAGAACAGCGCAGGGAAACGCGTCTCAACATACCGATTGACGTTATTGTTGAAACCCTGGATGAGAAGGGCCATACATTAAATAGTGAACAGACAGTGGTAGAAAATATCAGCCGTCGCGGCGCAGCCGTGTACACAGCGTTGCGGGTCGAACGTGGAATGGTTGTGCGACTGATAAGCCCTCAGTATAACCTCACGATTGATGCGGTGGTGCGTGCGTACTGCCTGGGTGCGGACAAGATTCCACGCATGCATTTAGAGTTCGTGGGCCGGCAGTGGCCGCTGCAGGGGATAGAATGAAATATAAATCCGATCGAAAGCCAGGCAACAGCTGGAATTCGAAGGGCCTATTCTGTCTTGACGTAAAATTGTTTTGGGAGTATCAGGGCAAACGCATCTAAATTTGTAAGTAGTT
>CAYLJO010000167.1:0-13978 GCA_964383905.1 uncultured Blastocatellaceae bacterium | reverse complement strand
TGAACAGTTACTTGACCAAGGTTCTGTTCAGGACGAGGAGTAGGGAGACCGTGAACGAAAGGGCACTCTGGCGTTATAGCCCCGCCATGCCACACCTCTCGCCTTCCCCTACCCCTTGGCCTTTGTTCCTGGCTTTCGGAGGGTGCCAAGCAAGCCTTGTTTACCCGCCATCAGCTTTACGAGGAGTGCCGGCCGAGAGCCGGCCCTTCGGCCGCAATCGAGTCTTTACTTGACTACATCGAGGAGCAAGAGCATGACCCGCGCAAAGCGCCGGCCGCCGGCCGATTGAGGGCCTCGCTGTGGGGGGGCACATCCGCAAGCTCACAGCCAGACTTAAGTAGGGTTGAGGATCAATAGTGAGGTTGAGGATCAATTGGCCGAGCCGCAAGGCCCTCAACTGCCATTCTGGAAATAGGCCCACTATCATATTTTTCTTTAAGGTAGGTAAGCAAAGCGCTGTCGGCTGAGGTTTCGCACTGTTGGTGTGCTGGCGGCAAACTGGCGCCTCCTGACTCAGGACTGATCAGCCTTGAGAGACTTTCTCTGCTTTTCGGTGCTCCACTCCTGACTAAAAAGTTGATCGCTATAGTATATGAGGGTGCTTTTTCTTATTCATAATCTCTTCGACGGGCGAATATCCTCAGAAGCAAAGTTATAGCTTTCTTTCGACTTCACGCTCGCCCGGATGCCGATCATGAAAGCGCCGCATTAATGAGCACTACCCCCTCCACCATCACTCATCTTAAGGGGCCGGATTTACCCAAGTCTTTAGCGTCGGCCATCACGTCGCGCCGGAAGTTACTGACCGTATTCGGGACGCGACCCGAAGCTATCAAGCTCGCCCCAGTTATTCGGCATCTCGCGACCTGCTGTGATCTGTTTCAGACCGTCAACGTCACGTCGGCTCAGCATATGCACCTGCTCTACCCCCTGATTCAGTTGTTCGGCATCCACATTGATTACGATCTACGAGCGATGGAGCCCAATCAAACGCTCAATCAAGTTTGCTCGCAAGTGCTTTCCTCGCTGGACCGGATCCTGAGAGTAGAAAAGCCGGACCTTATTCTTGTACAGGGTGATACAACAACAGCGCTGGCCGGAGCGCTGGCCGGATTTCATCATCACATTCCGGTCGCCCATGTCGAAGCCGGGCTCCGGTCCGGGGACCCTCACAACCCCTATCCTGAGGAGATGAACCGAAGATTGATTACCGGTTTGGCCACTTACCATTTCGCTGTGACGCCACGCAACCGCGCGGCACTGCTAACCGAAGGGGTGCCCCAAGAAAATGTTTTCGTTACCGGCAACCCCGGGATCGATTCGCTGAACGCCGTGCTGGAGCGGTCGGTCATGACCGACAGGGTCGCCGAGCTTGTGAAGACGACGGAGGGGCTCAGCCGGATCATCCTCACAACGCATCGGCGTGAGAGCTTCGGAGGTGTGATGGCCGAAAATCTGCGTGTGATCCGGAGCTTCATCGAAGCTCATGAAGAGGTGGCGCTGATCTTCCCGGTCCACCCTAATCCGGCGGTTGCTGGTCAGGCGCACGACATCCTTTCAGGGCATCCCAGGATTCATCTGATTAAACCGCTCGGCTACGAGGATTTCGTCCTCTTGTTATCACGCGCTTGGTTGATCATTTCGGATTCGGGGGGGGTACAGGAAGAAGCCCCGACACTGGGAAAGCCGCTCCTTATTCTGCGGAAAAATACGGAGCGGCCGGAGACCGTCGAATCGGGTGTCGCGCGTCTGGTCGGCGAAGGGCCTGTGCGACTGGCGAGCATGCTCGCCGAGGTATACGAGGGCGGCGGCTGGGCCGAAAAGGTTAAGAAGGTGGAGAATCCGTTCGGCCGAGGGGACAGCGGGAAACGCATTACGCGGATCATCGCAGAGTTATTGGGGGTACCGACGGCGCAATCCTGAATGGCAAATTGAGATGAGTAACCCGCAGCCCATCAAACAGAAGCACCATCTTCTGACCGTGATGTTAGAAGACTACTTCCATGTGACCGCCTTCAACGGGCTGATCCGGCGTGAACAGTGGTACCGCTTCGAAACCCGGTTCGAACAAAATACACTGAAGGCGCTCGACCTGCTCGACCGGTTCAACATCAAGGCTACCTTTTTCGTGCTGGGGTGGGTGGCGGATAAGGAGCCGGGGATCATCAGGGAAGTCGCAAGGCGCGGACATGAACTGGCGAGCCGTGGTTTATATCATCGCAGCACGCGCCGGATGACGCCGGCTGAGTTCCGTGATGACCTCGCGCGATCACGCGAAGCGTTGGAGCGAGCGAGCGGCGTAAAGGTCCTCGGGTATCGTGCCGCGCGTCGTTGGTCCTCGCCGTCAGACCTGTGGGCGCTGGATATTCTGGCCGAGGAAGAGTATGCGTATGATTCCAGTCTTGTCCCCACGTCCCGGTCTTTTGGCTCAGAACCCTGGCGTCGCTTTGCACACCAACATCAATACGGGGGAAAGTTGATCTGGGAGTTTCCCGTCTCGACCTGCAGCCTGCTGGGGTGGCATGTGCCGATCGCCGGCGGAAATTATTTCCGCCAGCTCCCGCACGCGTTGCTCAAGCGCGCGGTGGAGCATTGGCACCGGACTTACGATGCCCCGCTTGTGATGTACACGCACGTCTGGGAGCTTGACCCCGAACAACCGCGGATCAGCGGGGCTTCACCGCTCACCAAAATTCGCCATTACCGGAACCTGGATAAGATGTGGTGGGTGTTGGAGGACTACTTCAGAAAGTACAGCTTTGTCGGAATAGCCACCCACCTTGGACTCGGGGGCGCCGCCACCGCCGGCGCCGCTCAGAATGATGCTCAGGCTCCCGGGATGAGTGACAGCTCGGATGCCGGACCCGGAGTGGAGCGCCAGCGAATAGTCCTTCCTCCCCCCGCCCCGCCGGCGACGCCAAGCCTTGACGGCGCAATTCGTTCGGGCCATCCAACGAGGGTCAGCATCGTCGTGCCTTGCCTCAATGAAGAGCTTACCCTGCCCTATCTCTCCAACACGTTGAAGGGCGTCGAGGTGGCGCTCCAGAGTGATTATGAGTTGCGCTTCATCTTTGTCGATGATGGTAGTACCGATCGGACGCCGGACGCCTTACGCCATCTGTTCGGCTCGTGGCCGAACTCTACTTTTGTCCGCCACACACGCAACCTCGGTGTGGCGGAGGCGATCCTGAACGGAATTCGTCAAGCTGAGACGGAGATTGTCTGTTCGATTGATTGCGATTGTACCTACGATCCGCTTGAGCTTCGGGGAATGATCCCGCTGCTGGCCGAAGGCGTGGATATGGTGACGGCCTCCCCCTACCATCCGCGGGGCGGGGTGCGAAATGTACCGTGCTGGCGGCTGAGTCTTTCCCGGATCGCATCTTTTCTTTACCGGCAGGTTCTCCGGCAAAAACTCTTCACCTATACCAGTTGTTTCCGCGTCTACCGCCGGGGCAAGGTGGTCGATCTACGTCTCAGGGAAAGCAGTTCCGTGGGGATCGCGGAGATGCTGGGGAGGCTGGACCTGGGCGGATCAAAAATCGTCGAGTACCCGGCCACCCTGGAAGTGCGTTTGCTCGGGCGCTCTAAAATGAGAGTGATCAGAGCCGCCGGCGGCCATCTGCGGTTGATGGCTCGCTTACTTTTGATGAGGGTGAAGGCCATGGGCGGCCCACACAAAGCGACGGTCGAAGAGGGTCATTTACGGGAAGGGAGCGTCCGCCCCGGTTATCAACACCCGTCCATTGCTTCGGAAAAGTAGGGGGAAGAAGAGAACATGAGTCAAGCTGCGCTATACCAGGAAGAGTTGTTGACCCTCCCCTCGGACCAGGACGCTTCGGGCCGGACTCTCGGAGGCGAAGAACTCGCGCTGCTGGCCGACGTGATCCGGAGCGGCACTCTGACCAGCACGAAGGGAACGTTCGTCAAAAAGCTGGAAGACGGATTCGCCCGCCTTCTCGGTGTGAAACATGCATTGGCGTGCGCGTCGGGTTCGGCGGCGATCCATACGGCCGTCGCCGCTCTTGACCCGGATCCCGGTGATGAGATCGTGACCTCTCCGATCACTGACATGGGCGCGCTGACGCCAATTCTGTATCAGGGGGCGATCCCCGTCTTCGCCGACGTTGATGAGGGAACCTACAACGTGACGGCGCGAACCATCGAATCCCGCCTGAGTGAGCGCACCAAGGCCATTATCGTCACCCATCTCTTTGGTAACCCATGTGACATGGGAGAGATCATGGAGCTGGCGCGCGCGCGCAACATACCTGTCATAGAAGATTGCGCGCAGGCCTTTCTGGCCGCGCACAACAATCAGACGGTCGGGACGATTGGCGCAATCGGGTGCTTCAGCCTGCAGCAGGGCAAACATATCACGACCGGCGAGGGGGGGCTGGTCTCAACCAACGACGATGCGCTCGCGCGCCGGATGTTTCTGTTTATCAACAAGGGCTGGGGATACGGAGATGCTAACCCGGACCACTATTTTCTGGCGCTCAACTACCGTATGAGCGAGTTGCAGGGGGCGGTGGCGGTGGCGCAGCTCAGTAAGCTACGGGCAGCGGTCGAAAGCCGCATCAACACCGCCGCCATGCTGACCGAAAAATTATCCGGCCTGCCCGGGATTGAAACCCCGTTGGTCAACCCTCGAAGCGTCCACACCTACTGGAAATACTGTCTCCGAGTTGAGCAGGGGGTGATCCGCCATGGGGCACGCGCTGTGGCCCAACTATTAAAAGAGAAGGGAATTGCCTCTGCGCCGCGCTACATTCAGAAGCCCGCCTTCATGTGCGAGGTCTTCCAGAAACAGCGGACTTTCGGCAGCAGCGGCTACCCGTTCACTCGCGCGCGGCCCGCCGCCATTGATTACGACCGGTCACGCTTTCCCGGAACGTTCGCGGCGCTCGACGCTATTTTAGTCCTGCCGTGGAACGAGCACTACACAAAAGAGCACGTGGACTACCTCGCCGGTTCAATCCGTGAGGCCGTCGAACGGTTATTGCCGTAGAAGGGGCGGAATAAGTGGTGGTGAAAAAACTAAGATGCGGGCTGGTCGGCGCCGGGGGGATCGCGCAGGCTTATGGGCAAGCGTTAGAAAACTGCGAGACCGCCAGGCCCGTCGCCGTGGCCGACATTCGAGCCGGCGCGGCCCACGCGCTGGCGGAGAGCCTGGGATGTCAGGGTTATCATTCTTACAAGGCGATGGCCGAGAGCACGGCGCTGGATGCCGTGATCATCTGTACCCCACCCGTCACACACCCGGAGATCTGCCTCTTCTTTATCGAGCGGCAGGCCCATGTCCTTTGCGAAAAGCCTTTTAGCATTGACTTGAGCAGCGCCAAACGGATGCGGGATGCGGCGAAGGCGGCTGGCGTGACACTGACTATGGCCTCGAAGTTTCGCTATGTCGAGGATGTGATCAGCGCCAAGAGCATTGTCACTTCGGGCGTACTCGGCGAGATCATCCTTTTCGAGAACGCCTTTACGTCACGAGTAGATATGTCGTCTCGCTGGAACTCTAATCGCGCGATCGGCGGCGGCGGAGTCTTAATTGATAACGGGGCCCACTCGGTTGATCTGATGCGTTATTTCCTGGGGCCGTTGGCCGAAGTGCAGGCCGTCGAAGGGAAGCGGAGCCAGTTGCTGGCCGTCGAAGAGACGGTTCATCTCTTTGTTCGCAGCGTCGGCGGCGTGATGGGGACCATCGATCTTTCCTGGAGCATCAATAAGGAGCTCGATAGCTTCATCCGCATCTACGGCTCGCATGGCACGGTCATGGTCGGCTGGAAAGAATCGAAGTACCGGCGCTCTTCCGGCAGCGAGTGGGTGGTATTCGGTCGGGGCTACGACAGGATCCAGGCATTTCGCAGCCAGATCAACAACTTTTCCCGGGCCATCAGCGGGGCCGAGCCGCTGCTGATTACGGCTGATGATGCCGTTGCTTCCGTCGAAGTGATTGAGGCGGCGTATACGGCGCTCTATCAAAACCGGTGGACGGCCGTTGGCCGGAGGTTGACGGGGGCGAGAGATACGGCCCGCGAACATATTATCGAGGCAGGTAACGCCGCATGACGATTCGTGTTCACCCCACGGCCATGATCGAACCCGGGGTCGAGATCGGCCCCGGGAGTTCCATCTGGGATAACGTCCATATCCGTCACGGAGCCCGTCTCGGCGAGCAATGCATCATCGGGGAAAAAACCTACATCGCCTATGGCGTGAGCATCGGTCACCGGGTCAAGATCAACGCCTTCGTTTACATTTGTCATGCCGTGACCGTCGAGGACGGAGTGATGATCAGCGCCGGGACTATCTTCACTAACGACAGGTTCCCGAGGGCCACCACCCCCGACTTAAAACGGCTCCGGCCTTCGGAGCCCGACGAGCATACCCGGCCGACGCTTGTGCGCGAGGGCGCGACCATCGGGGCCGGCAGCACGATCGGTAACGACCTCGTGATCGGTCGCTTCGCGATGATCGGCATGGGTTCGGTGGTTACCAAGTCCGTGCCCGATTTCCATCTGGCCGTCGGACGGCCGGCGGCATCCGTCGGCTGTGTCTGCCGTTGCGGGCAACTGTTGCTTCGCTTCCACGAGCGCGACGCGGCGCAATTCGAGAGGATCGAATGCGCCGCCTGTGGTTTAGCGTTTGAGGTCAGAGGCCAAGAGGTGGCGGAGCTGAAAGAACCGTGACACGTCACGGGCGACAGGATTCAAGCCTTTGCCCGTCACCAATCACCGGTGATGAATCTACCCAATAAATCTGAGCGATGGGCGGTTGTCGGGGGTGGACTCCTCGGCATGACGCTGGCGTACCGTCTCGCGCGGCAGGGCAAAGAAGTTACGCTCTACGAAGGCGCTGATCGTCTGGGAGGGCTGGCCAGCCCGTGGAGCCTCGGAGACGTGGTGTGGGATCGACATTACCACGTTACCCTCGCCTCGGACACTTACCTACGATCACTGCTGGCTGAGCTCGGTCTGGAAAAAGATATGCAGTGGGTGGAAACGCGCACCGGGTTCTATGCCGACGGAAAGCTGTATTCGATCTCGAACACCCTGGAATTTCTGCGCTCCCCTCTGCTGCCGATACTGGACAAGCTGCGATTGGGGGCCACCATTTTCTATGTTTCACGGGTAAAGGACGGGAAGAGGCTGGAAAAGATACTCGTCGCCGACTGGCTCAAGCGACTGTCGGGCAGGCGCACCTTCGAGAAAATATGGCTGCCGCTCCTGCGCGCCAAGTTGGGAGAGAACTACGAGAAGACTTCGGCGGCCTTCATCTGGGCCACCATCAACCGAATGTATGCCGCCCGCCGCACCGGCCTCAAAAAGGAGATGTTCGGCTACGTTCCTGGCGGGTATGCGCGGATCCTCCAACGCTTCGCCGAAGCATTGGAGGAAAACGGGGTGCGGATCAAATTGCGTTACGCCGTCAAGCGGGTCTGGACGGTGGGCGGCGAGGTCAACCTTGAGTTCGAAAACGGGGAGCAGACAGCCTTCGACGGGGTGGTGTTGACCGTGCCCGCGCCGACCGCCGCGCGCGTCTGCGCTGACCTTTCGGCGGAGGATAAAACCCGGCTCAACGGCGTCCAATACCAGGGCATCATCTGTGTTTCGCTGCTGCTGAAGAAGCCGCTCGCCAGCTTCTACATCACCAACATTACAGACGGCCGGATCCCTTTCACCGCAGTGATCGAAATGTCGGCGCTGGTTAATCGCCAACATTTTGGCGGTAACGCCCTGGTTTATCTGCCGAAATATATCGCATCGGCAGATCCTGCTTTCTCCCTCCCGGACCAGGAGATTCAGGAAAGATTTCTGAACGCGCTCGCCCGCATGTACCGGCATTTCGACCGCCGTGACCTGCTCTCTTTGCGCATCTCTCGCGTACGGTATGTGTTTCCTATCCCTACTGTGGGCTATTCAGACCGGCTGCCTTCGGTGACCTCGACGCCTGGAGTTCATATCTTGAACTCGGCCCATATCGTCAATGGAACGCTCAATGTCAACGAGACGGTGCGTCTGGCCGAGGAGGCGGCGGCCCGCCTGCTCTCCCAGTCTGGCGGACGGGTCTGGGAGGTGAGCAGATGAGCAACCGGCGCCAGGCTTTGAGACTTTTACCACCAGAAACACTACTCAAAACCGGTGAGGTGGATCACGCTGACTGGAATTTCCGGCCCCTCCTCGGCCCCATCATCCGTGCTCGCTACAAGCTCGTCACGTCCCTTCTTTCAAGAGAACGGTACCGGCGGCTCCTTGAAATCGGCTACGGCGGCGGCGTCTTCATGCCGGAGTTGGCGCGCTTCTGCGATGAACTATATGGGATTGATATTCATCAAATGCATGGTCCGGTCCAGAAACTACTGGCCAACTTCGATGTCCACGCGCAACTCTTTCCCGGAAGCGTGACGGCCATGCCATTCGAGGAAAACTATTTTGACTGTCTTGTCGCCGTCAGCGCCCTTGAATTCGTCGGAGATCTTAACCGGGCCTGCGGGGAGATCAAACGCGTCCTCAAACCCGGCGGTTCTTTGATCGTCGTGACGCCCGGCCATTCACCGCTCGTCGACTGCGGATTAAAAATCCTGACAGGCGAGAGCGCCAAGCGCGACTTCAAAAATCGTCGTCAATCATTGATTCCGACTTTGCTGAACCATTTTAGCGTGCAAAAAAGGCTGACCTTTCCGTCCGCCGGAAGCTCGCTCGTACGCCTTTATTCGGCCATCAAGCTTTATGTCTAAGCAGGGCGCATCCGACGGCGCGCGGTTAATGACCTGCCCGATCTGCGATGGCGCGATGCGCCGCCTCTTCATGCACCGGCTTTACTGGATACGCGGCTGCGAAGCTTGCCGACACCGCGCCGCCGAGATTGCTCCGGCGGCGGATCACGTCCTTGAGACCTACAATGACCAGTATTTTGAGGGCGGCGGGGCTGGCTACACGGACTATTTCAGTGAAGCGCAAATTCTCAGAGCCCACGGTCACAGGTACGGTCGTCTCGTGGCGCGCTACACGACGCCCGGCACGATATTAGATGTTGGCGCGGCGGCGGGCTTTGTCCTCCAAGGGTTTCTTGATAGTGGCTGGCGCGGCCAAGGGGTCGAGCCAAATCCTCGGATGGCCGAGTACGCGCGGACGCGCCTGGGCTTATCTATGATGAACTGCACTCTTGAGCAGTTTCAAGGCAGCGAACGCTACGATCTGGTAAGTATGGTTCAGGTCGTGGCGCATTTCGTGGATCCACCTAAGGCGTTGGCGGCGGCGGCGGCGATGACCCGCCGCGGCGGGTTCTGGCTCGTCGAGACATGGAACAGGGAGAGCTGGACGGCGCGAGCTTTCGGCAGGCACTGGCACGAGTACAGCCCTCCGAGCGTACTCCATTGGTTCGCGCCCGAAGGCCTCAGCCGCATCGCGGCTCGCTTCGGGTTTCGTGAGGTTGCACGCGGGAGGCCAGCTAAGTGGATCGGCGGCGCACATGCCAAGTCCATCCTGCGCGATAGGCTTGGGGGATCGCGGTTGGGACAACTTGTCACACATATGTGTGGCCTCGTTCCTGATCGCCTCGCTATTCCTTATCCGGCGGAGGATCTGTTCTGGGCGCTATTTCACAAGGCGTAGTTACAGAATTGCTCGCCCCGGCGCGGTGAGGGATCGAGCCCGGTGGTGGGGGAAGGACGCGAGTTTCGTAGAGAATCGATTGAGATTGAGTCCGGATCAAGCCTGCGCTTCCATCCTCAAACGAAGGGTGGCGGGAAAAAGGGGTCGCGAAGAGCAACTGTCGTTCGTGATGGTCAATGATCTTACCCCCCAAAGAGGGGCCCGCGCGGAGCTCTCATTTTCTCTCAAACATACTTTGCAGCCGAACACCATGCTCAAACATTCCAATCGACAATTGGTCCTGCTGGCGCTGATCCTTGCGCTTGTTTTGGTCCACGGGCTTGCATATACGGCAAGCGAGCCTTTTTTCAATAATGACGAAACCCGGCACGTCATGACCGGCCTTTATTTCAATGACCTGCTCCGCGACAGGCCGGTCAGGGACCTGCGCGATTATACGATCCACTATTATCTGCAATATCCCGCGCTGGGCCTGTTAGTCTGGCCGCCATTCTTCTATTTTATTGAAGGGCTGTTGATGAGCGTTTTCGGCACGTCGCTGATCGTGTCGAAGGCGCTGGTTGTTCTCTTCGCAGCGATGGCTTGCGCCTATCTTTTCCACCTCTCGTGCCACTCCTATAATACAACCAGGGCAGCGGTGGCGGTGTTGATCTTCGGTCTCTCGCCGCTGGTCTTCGACCTCTCTCGCTACGTCATGCTCGAGGTGCCGACGCTGGCTTTGGCGCTGGCCGCAACCTACCATTTTGTCCGCTACCTTGATCTGGAACGGCGCCGCGACCTTCTATTGGCGGGCCTGGCTTCCGCGCTGGCGTCCCTGACGAGGTTTGATGCCGTCTACCTTTGGCCACTGTTCCTGATTTTGCTCATCGCTCGAAAACGTCTGGAAATATTATGGCGGAGAGAAGTGATGGCTGTCGCGGCGCTCGCGCTGCTTCTCGTTGCCCCCTGCTATGCCCTCTCCGCGGCGGGCATCGGCTGGATGCATTTTAAGTCCATCACGGAAACTCTCTCCCCATCCGACCCGGGCTTTTTCTCCCTCCGGCGCCTCCTCTTTTATCCTTCACGCCTTCCTTCACAGCTTGGCTTAGCGGCGCTGATCCCGGCTGTGGTCGGACTCATCTTCGGATTAACGTCAGCGCGGCGCCAGACGTCCTGGCCTTATCTCGCAATCATCCTGGCAACGTACCTGACATTCACACCAATGGGTGAGGTGGAGCCTCGCCATACGGTCTACTGGATTCCTGCGTTCGCGCTATTCGCGGCCGACGGGGTGGCTCTCATCGCGAATTGGCTGCGGGCGCCAAGCCTCTTTATCCCACTGGCCGCACCCGTTCTCATCACAATGGGGTGGACAGTTCTGGCAGGGCCACCGTTGTTTGTCCGTGGTTATGCGGATGCGGCCCGTTACGTGGCCGAGAATTCGGAGACCTCACCGTACTGCCTTTTCGTCGGAAGATTAAACGGTGATTTTATATACCAGATCCGCCGCCTCGACCCCGATCGTCGCCTCTGGGTGCTGCGTGCAGATCATCTCCTTTTCAGTATCCTGATCGTACCCGGAATGGAATACAGGCGGTACGCCAGCACGGATCAGGAGATCCTCGCCACGATCCTCAAATATGATCCGGAATTCATCGTCGTGGAAGAACCACAAACAGTGCCGCAGATCGCTCCGGAGGATCAGATAAGAACGGCCTCTGAGGAGCAGGTGAGAAGAGTTCTCGGTGAGCACCCCGAGCGGTTTCGGCTTGAAAAAGTTGTCGCGGTCACCAGTAACGCCCCGGATTTTCGCGGGATGAGGCTCAAGGTGTTGAGAAACGTATTCAGAAATAGGAACCCGGAGCGTCGCCTGAATATAGAGATATTGATGCTTCGTCGCTCCTTCCAGACGGTTGTTCCCTAAAAGGAGGAGTGGGGGTTGAGCCGGTGACGCGCCCGATCGCCGGCCGCATCGACGAGGGAGGTAAAGCGGATGCTCAACGAAGACGTAACCAGGAATGGGCCGAATACGAAACCGCGCAAAGCGCCCGCCAGCCTTTCACTGGACCTTGACAATAAATGGTCATACCTGAAAACGCATGGTGACGCGGGCTGGGAGTCCTTCCCCTCCTACCTGGACATGATGGTACCCCGTGTTCTCGACTTCCTCAAGGCGCGGAATCTTCGGATCACATTTTTTATTGTGGGACAGGACGCGGCGTTAGAGAAGAACCGGGAAGCACTCGGCCAGATTGCCGCCGCCGGGCACGAGATCGGCAACCATTCGTTCCATCATGAACCCTGGCTGCACCTTTACTCTGAAGCTGAGCTGGAGGGCGAAATGGCCAGCGCCGAGGAACATATCGAGCGCGCGACCGGACGCAGGCCCGTCGGCTTTCGCGGGCCCGGGTTCAGCTTCTCGGACACGACCTTGCGGGTACTGAAACGGCGCGGCTACCAGTATGATGCCTCCACGTTCCCGACATTTCTGGGCCCCCTCGCGCGGGCTTATTACCTGATGACCACGAAATTAAGCCCGGAAGAGAGGCGCCAGCGCCGGGCGCTTTTTGGCAGCCTGCGGGACGGACGGCGGCCCATCAAACCCTACCATTGGCAGGTGGACGACGGCACACTAATTGAGATTCCGGTGACCACCATGCCGATTTTCAGGTTACCTATTCATGTCAGCTATATTCTATACCTGAGCGGATTCGCACCGGCGTTGGCGATCGGGTATTTCCAAACGGCCATTAAACTCTGCCGGATGACAAATACGCAGCCCTCTTTACTCCTTCACCCGCTAGATTTTCTCGGTCCTGATGATACGCAGGACCTCTCTTTTTTCCCAGGCATGAGACTGGCGAGCGAAGAGAAGCTTAACATCGTCGGACAAGTTCTGAGCATGATGTCAGACAACTTCACCATGATGACTATACAGCAGCATGCCCGGGACCCGATGTTAAGCGGTACGCGCAGGTGCACCTCATCAATCTGACAGCAGAGTACCCTCGTGCGCCGGTGAATCTCGCAACACAGCGCTGAATCGTCGTCGCCGCCGCCCCGGTCGCCGTCAACCCGCATCTACCGAACCTTGCATGAAAGAGCTGATGCGCCCCGTGATTGATCAAGGGGGATCAAGCCATGTTGTGATATCATGCGGGGCATCGACAGACGACGATCTTCTCCGGAATGCAGATAAAATTCATGAAGATTGAGGTGAGTCCAGTCCATGAAAAGATCGGCGGGTGCTTTCACGCACCAACGGGAGCGCAGAAGTTCGACCGCGCCCGTAGCTTGATCGCGACAGCCACGCAGAGGCTGGCGAAGGCGGCGCTCACAACACCGGAGGGGGTCTTGGCAGGCCAACCAACCCCTCTCACCTCCTGGTCTGTTAGGCTGTAGCCCGCGAATGAATCAACCGACCAGCCAGACAGCAGTCGTCCTAAGGGCAGGGAGCCCGGATGTCGCCCTACGCAATGCTGTTCACCTCTGGGCCGACGCTACTACGGATCCGACGACTCCGCGCCGGCGTGACCTCCTGCGCGACAAACAGCAGGCCGTCCTGGCCTTCTTTACCCATACGGGGAAGCATCCGGCAGAGGTGACTTCCATGGATGTGAAGGACTGGCAGACGGCGCTTGAAGTCCAAGGACTTGCGCCGGCCACCCTGTACGCGCGGGTCTCACGCCTATCATCCTTCTACGGATGGGCGATGCGCGAGCCCCTCCTCGGCCAGTCTATTAAGAGCAACCCGGCGCTGCTCGCGCGCCCGAGAGCTCCCCGCGCATACCAGACAAAGAGCGTCAGGGCGCTTGCCGATGACCAGCTGAGAGCACTCCTTTCGGTAGTCAAAGCAAAAGCCGCAACCGGTAACATAGTAGGTAAGAGGGATTACGCGCTCCTGCTGTTTTACGTGGCGACGGGCATGCGCAGAAGCGAGGTGATCAGCCTTCGTGGTAAAGACGTCGAGACACGAGAGGAGGGAATGATTATCAGGAGCAGGGTTAAGGGTGGTGATTACGTCGGACGCGAGGTGAAGGATCAATCGGTCAAGGCGGCGCTGATGGAGTATCTTAGGTTAAGTGATCGAACCGGGGTGCTGGCCAGCGAGCGGCCGCTATGGACCCGACACGATGGGGCCGGGCGGCCGGGCGCCCCGCTCACCTCGCACGCCTTTGCTAAGAACCTGAAGCGGTACGCTCTCCAAGCCGGCATCGGCGCGGTACACCTGCACCAGACACGTCACACTTACGCGCGGATGGTCGCCGAGGAGACCGGCAGCATCACCGAGACGCAAGATGCGCTCGGGCATAGAAACATTTCGACCACACGGGTCTATGTGCAGCGCATCGGAATCAAACGCGATAAGCATAGTGAGC
>CAYLJO010000166.1:6645-14132 GCA_964383905.1 uncultured Blastocatellaceae bacterium | reverse complement strand
ATAAGGACAGAGAGCTTCATTACGATATCCCGCTGCGCCCGTCGCCGATGTAGCGTTCGACAACGGTGATCAAGTTATTCAGGCGCTCGTCTGTTTCTGCCAGATTACGCTCGGTCCGCAACTGGGCTTCGGCAATCTCGGCCACCTTTTCAGTCAATCCAACCATTAAGTTATTCAGGCGCTCATCTGTCTTCGCCAAGCCGACCATTAAGTTATTCAGGCGCTCGTCTGTTTCTGCCAGATTACGCTCGGTCCGCATCTGCGCTTCTGCAAGTTGGGCCACCCTTTCGGTCAACGAGACCAGCGACCTTTCCGTCCGCACTTGCGCTTCCATGAGACTATCCATGCGCTCATCGAAGTTAACCGAGAGTTCGGTGAGCCTGTCTAACCGCTCGTCTGCTTTTGCTGCCAGTTGAGAGAGCGTGACGAAAGCATTCTCAAGGCGCAACAGTCTTTCTTCGGCGGTCATTATCTCCCCTCCATCATTAGCCACGCGCCGGGCTTACCGTCGCGTCGGGCAATGCTGCACCTTACGCGACGCGTGACCGGTTTCTTATAAGGTAAACTCAAACAGACCACATGCCATGTGTGCTTGAGTAAAATCATCGGGGCTCGCGTCCGCAACTAGGTCGCCCCTGTCGTTGACGGCGGAGAATGATAGCAGGCTGAGGCCTTTAAAAGCATCAAGGATGGCTGCCGGATTAAAGACGCGATGCGCGTTGAACTCTAACCGCTCAAGGCCGATAGGGACGGAAAAGTATAGCTTTCCGCCGGGCTTTAACACGCGTGCCATCGAATCCATCACTTTAAAGCACCCGTCAGGGTCGACCGGGTCGCCGAATCTGCCGAGCCCGAAATGCTCCAGGGCATGAAGACTCGAGAGCGACTCTACGCTGTGATCCTCAAGGTTATGTAGCTGCGTGGCGTCGTCCTGAATAAAGGTCAGCCCCTCAACGTCGCTCCCCAGCGGGCGAATGTCAATGACGGTGACCGGCATAAATAGCAGGACGTGAGACACAAAACCATCAATGCGTGACCCTATATCAATATGGCGAGACGGCCGCGCTCTGTAAATCTTCCTGGCGGCCCACAGGTCCTGGTGAAAATAATGGCCTAATCCGTGGCTCGTGTCGGTCTTGAAATCTCCTAATATCGGGGAGAGGTGGCGCATTCTGATGGGCAGAGATTTGCCGGATGAGGCCGCTTGATACTCGCGCAGAGTTTTAAGGAAATGCACGCCCTGCCGGATATTTTAGGCTTTATTATAACCGGGTCAAGGCCGAAGGTGCGTGTCACACGATAGGCGTTCAGCATTTTGGTAAATATTTTTCCATGCATGCTATGAGGTTTTCCTGTCCGGGCGAGGCGCGTGAGAGATTACTTCGAACCGAAGGGTCAGAGCAAGGCTTTACTCACCAGAATTTGGTGGAGATTTGTCGCCCACTTTTCAGGGAATCTTAGGGTCATGGAGAGGGATTAGCGCGCTCCTACAATCCCTCCGAACCAAAGAAATATCAATAATTTCTGGTAAAAATGGCTGTGCCAGCTCGAAGGGAGCGTTTTCGGGGGGCGAAATCGGCGTCCGAGCTGGCACTGGCGGGCACTTTCTATCTTCTGGCTGCGGATGGCTTGTCTTTCGACCCGGCTGACGTTTGGGCTAATCAGCCCCATCCCCAACCACGCCATTATACATATCTTGTCAAAAGTGTCAACGCTTTTTTGTGACTAATTCGACAAATTTTATGACCACCCCTCTCGGGTTGACAGTTATCATAAACAATTCCTATACTACGCGCTCCTCCAATTAATCTGGCCAGGTAGCTCAGTTGGTAGAGCGCGGCCCTGAAAAGGCCGGCGTCGGCGGTTCGATTCCGTCCCTGGCCAAACCCTCAAAAGGTGGAAGCAAAAGGGTAAAAGGCAAAAATGGGAGGCCATCGCCCTCTTCACTTTTTGCCTTTTTACTTCTACCTTTTGCTCTCTTTAGCGCTGCCAGTAATTCTTGATCTTCTGCTCGAGGAGCGGGAAGGGAACGTACTCTGCTTGCCGCCCGGCGCGGCGCATTTCTTCGACCATTCTGATCGCCCCGTCCGCATTGCGCGTATGGACCATTATGGTCGAGGCCCGTTGGATCTCCGGTCGTGAGGCCAGCCAGACGGCGATGGCATAGCCTGTTCTTTCATCATCAGCCGTCTCTGAACGATAGTGCTCAGGCAGCAGGTCGTGGTCCAGAAAGATCGCGTCGTAGAGATTCTTGCTCAGAAGCTCACGCGCAGCCTCTACCTCATCCGCGATGTCCAGCTGATCCCCTGCAAAACGCCTCGTAAACCATTCGTGTCTTCGTGTGTCATCGTCGAGAAGAAAAACGCGGATGGGACTGCGTTTGGCCGCAGCCTTGTTGACGCCTAGCTTGTTCAGCATTCCCTTCAAGAGACCCATCTGCTTATCTATCAAGACCTCACTATATAACGGACGCCCGACTTAGTGGGATTGTCTATCTGATCAAGAGGGGCGCCTCTGAAATATAGCATACAACATTGAGTGAGAAAGGTCTGAAGGTTCGTCCGGGGGGGCGTCGGCGCAGGCAACTACGCCGGGGCCACGCTTCTCCCCCGCTTCACAACAGCGCCCGCCGTCTTTCGTGCGAGTGCGAGGGCCTCCGGCGCCACGCGCGCGCCACGTTTCGCATTCCGGAACCCCTGCGCACCGACCGGTCAGTTAACGCTTGAGATTTTTAGCAGTAAATCTTGACCGTCAGTGCGTAGCTATTCAATTGCCTTGCAATCTCTGATTCGGGTGCTATAATCCGCGACGCTGTCTATTGTTCCGGCATGGGAGAAAGCAGGTAGTCGTCAGAGCTCAGCCACCAGAGCGATCTACATCCCATACGGTTTCGTTTTAAAGGACGAGTAGGGATTTCCATCTCTCGCGGCATGGCATCCGACAACACCAAAATACATCCACTCTTCGCTGTGCCCGAAGCTGCGCCGGAAGAGTCTGCCGGAGACGAACGCTCGAAGACGGCTGCTGAGCAGCCTCTCACCTGCCAGTTCTGCTTTGGCACCGGGATGGAGGTTGTGCCGGGCAAGGGCGCGCGGCGTTGCCGCTGCCGCATGCCCGACCAGCGCGCGAGGTTGCTTGAGGCGGCACGCATCCCGCGCCGTTATGATCAATGCTCGCTGCAAACCTACTACCCGACGCCGGGCAACGGCACGCAGTTGCGCGCCTTCAATTATGCTTTCAGATTAGTGCGCGAGTATCCGGCGGTGGACCGGGGCCTGCTCCTGATGGGAACCGTCGGCGTCGGCAAAACGCATCTATCGGTCGCCATCCTGCGGGGCCTGATCGAGAAGAGTACGCCCTGCCTCTTTTATGAGTTCGGCGCGCTCTTGAAAGAGATTCAGAACTCCTACAATCCGATCTCACAAACGTCGGAGTTGAAGGTCCTCGCGCCCGTGTTCGAGGCTGAAGTTTTGGTGTTGGACGAACTGGGCGCGTCGAAGCCGACCGACTGGGTGCGCGATACGATGATGCAAATCATCAACACCCGTTATAACGACAAGAAGCTGACGATCTTTACCACCAACTACCTCGACGGACGCCGCTCCGAGCGCGACGAAACGCTGGAAGATCGTATCGGTGTCCGCCTGCGCAGCCGCCTCTTTGAGATGTGCAAGACGGTCCAGATCGAAGGCGAGGATTACCGGCGGAAGTTCGATACGCAGTTGCCTTAGCTATGGAGAACATTCATTCAGTGAGCGGCCGGCCCGGATCAGAGGGGTCGGCTTTTTTACTGTTCATTCGATGCATGTTTTGCCAGACCGAAGAGACCGGCGGTTCGTGCTCTGACGGCTCGTTATGTATAATGGGGCGATTCTTTATCACAACAATCTTTTATTGATGCCTAAACGTACGGATATACACAAGATTCTGATCATCGGGTCGGGGCCGATTGTGATCGGTCAGGCTTGCGAGTTCGATTATTCGGGCACACAGGCGTGCAAAGCACTCCGGCAGGAGGGTTACAAGGTTGTGCTCATCAACTCCAACCCGGCGACAATCATGACCGACCCGGAGACCGCCGACACAACTTACATCGAGCCGCTCACCCTTGAATCCGTCTCCGCGATTATCAAACGCGAGCGCCCCGACGCGCTCCTGCCGACCGTGGGCGGGCAGACGGCGCTCAATCTTGCCATCGCTCTTTCCGATGCGGGCGTGCTCGACGAGTACAGTGTGGAGATGATCGGCGCCAAGCGTGAGGCGGTGAGGGTCGCGGAGGACCGGGAGTTGTTCAAGAGAGCGATGGACGAGGAAGGCCTTCCGATGCCACGCGGCGGCTTCGCCCGTTCGTGGGGTGAGGCGGAAAGGCTCGTCGAGCAGACCGGCTATCCGGCGATCATTCGCCCGTCCTTCACCCTGGGCGGCACGGGCGGGGGCACGGCGTTTAATCCCGAAGAGTATGAAGAGATTGTACGAAACGGGCTGGCGGTCTCACCCGTCTATCAGGTCCTGATCGAAGAGTCGATCCTCGGCTGGAAAGAGTTTGAGCTGGAGGTGATGCGCGACCTCGCGGATAACGTGGTCATCATCTGCTCGATCGAAAACTTCGACCCGATGGGCGTACACACGGGGGATTCAATCACGGTCGCCCCGGCGCAGACTCTTACGGACGTCGAGTACCAGGGGTTGCGCGACATGGCCATCCGCGTGATCAGAAAAGTCGGCGTGGAGACGGGCGGCTCGAATATCCAGTTCGCCGTGAATCCCGCCAACGGCGAGGTGCGAGTTATCGAGATGAACCCGCGCGTCTCCCGTTCGAGCGCGCTGGCCTCAAAAGCCACCGGCTTTCCGATCGCCAAGATCGCCGCCAAGCTCGCCGTCGGTTATACGCTTGATGAGATCCCGAACGACATCACGAAGAAAACACCCGCCTCCTTTGAGCCGACGATCGATTACGTCGTCGCCAAGATCCCCAAATGGGCCTTCGAGAAGTTCCGCGAGGCGGAAGACGTGCTGGGCACGCAGATGAAGTCGGTCGGCGAGGTGATGGCGATCGGCCGCACCTTCAAGGAAGCCCTCTTCAAGGGTCTGCGCTCGCTCGAAGCGGTCAAGCCGTTGCGCCTCGAAGGCGTGCCGGACGATGAGCTGCAGCGCAAACTCGCCCGCCCGAACTCGCAACGTTTTTCTTACATCACCTACGCGCTGCAGCACGGCTGGAGCATCTCCGAGATCTATCGCCTCACGCGCATCGACCCCTGGTTCCTCGAGCAGTTGCAGGACGTGATGGTCATCCAGCGTGAGATTGAAGGCCGGAAGCTGGCGGACGTGCCCGTAGACGCCTTGCGCGCGGCCAAGGAAGCCGCACTCTCCGACCGGCGTATCGCGTACCTGACGGGGAGCTCGGAGGCGGAGGTGCGCGCGCACCGCAAACGCCTCGGGCTGGTTCCCGTCTACAAGCGTGTTGACACGTGCGGCGCGGAGTTTGAATCCTTCACACCGTACCTCTATTCGACGTATGAAACGGAGGACGAGGCCGAACCGGTCAACCGCCGCAAGATTATGATCCTCGGCTCCGGGCCGAACCGGATCGGGCAGGGGATCGAGTTCGATTACTGCTGCTGCCACGCCTCGTTCGCGCTCGGTGAAGCGGGCTTTGAGACGATCATGGTCAACTGCAATCCGGAGACCGTGTCCACCGACTATGACACCTCCGACCGCCTCTATTTCGAGCCGCTCACGTTCGAAGATGTGATGAACATCGTCGACGTCGAAAAGCCCACCGGCGTCATTGTGCAGTTCGGCGGGCAGACGCCTCTGAACCTTGCCATGCGTTTACACGAAGCGGGCGTGCCGATCATCGGCACGTCGCCTGATTCAATAGACCTGGCAGAGGATCGCAAACGTTTCGGCGCGCTGCTCAGTCGACTCGGCATCCCGCAGCCGGAAAACGGCACGGCGCTTTCGAGCGCGGAGGCGAAAGAGATCGCCCGGAGGCTAGGCTACCCGGTTCTGGTCAGGCCCAGCTACGTGCTCGGCGGGCGCGCGATGGCGATTGTGTACGACGAGGAAAGCCTGGACGAGTACATGCGCATGGCTGTTGATTTCTCGCCGGATCGACCCGTCTTAATCGACAAGTTCCTGGAGCGCGCCGCGGAATTTGATGCCGATGCGCTGGCGGACGAAGACACGTGCGTCGTGGCCGGCATCCAGGAACACATCGAAGAGGCCGGGATACATTCGGGCGATTCATCCTGCGTGCTCCCGCCGGTGAGGATCGAGCCCGAGCACCTTGAAACGATGCGCCACTACACGCGCCAACTCTCGCGCGCCCTCGGCGTGCGTGGCCTGATGAACGTTCAATACGCGATCAAAGACGACCGCGTTTACGTTCTGGAGGTGAACCCGCGGGCGTCGCGCACCGTACCTTTCGTGTCGAAAGCGACGGGCGTACCGTTAGCGCGCATCGCCGCGCTCGTCATGGCGGGTCGTCCGCTTGCGGATTTCGATCTGCCTGACGATCTCACGGTCAACCGCTTCTATATCAAATCGCCCGTTTTCCCGTTCGTTAAATTCCCCGGCGTTGACCCCATCCTCAGTCCTGAGATGCACTCGACCGGCGAGGTGATGGGGATCGGCGAGACATTCGGTGAGGCTTACGGGAAGGCGATGGTGGGCGCGGGGCTGAACCTCCCGCTGAGCGGCACGGCGTTTATCAGCGTCAACGATGCGGACAAAGGACAGGCCGCGCTGCTGGCCCGCCGCCTGACGCGCCTTGGCTTCAGCCTGATGGCGACCATCGGCACCGCCGCGCGCCTGCGTGAAGTCGGTCTGAATGTCGAGACCGTCTTCAAAGTCAATGAAGGACGTCCGAACGTCGTCGACCGGATCAAGAGCGGTGAGATCGCTCTCATTATCAACACGCCGCTCGGCCGCTCGTCGCATTATGACGAACAGGCGATACGCCGCGCCGCCTTACAGTACAACGTCCCATGCGTGACGACGATGACCGGCGCGCTGGCCATCGTGGAGGCCATCGGCGCGCACCAAAACGAGAGTGGCGCCGGCGTCTATTCGCTCCAGGAGTTACACGCCGTGAGCAGTTCCGTTCATTCCTGAGAAGTAAGGGGGGGTGGCCGTCCGGTGGAGATCAATGGCAATGACACGATCAGGCAAATTTTGAACGACTGCCGCACCATCGCGGTCGTCGGTCTCTCTTCAAACCCCTCGCGGCCCTCGAACGGCGTCGCGGGATATATGAGGCGGCAGGGGTACCGGGTGATACCCGTCAACCCCCAAGAAGATGAGGTCTTCGGCGAGAAGTCTTACGCTTCGCTCGCCGCCGTGCCCGGCAAAATTGACCTGGTTGATGTGTTCAGGAGGTCGGAGTACGCGGGCGGAGTGGTTGATGAGGCGATCAAGGCCGGCGCGAAAGCCGTCTGGCTACAGGAGGGCGTCATTGACGAGGCGGCGGCGCAACGCGCACAGGC
>CAYLJO010000166.1:0-6545 GCA_964383905.1 uncultured Blastocatellaceae bacterium | reverse complement strand
TGCGATGGCTGTAGAGATACGCGCGGTGGTGATTACCGTGAGTGACCGCTGCTCGCGGGGCGAGCAGCGGGATGAGTCGGGACCGGTGCTCGTTGAGCTGCTCGAAGGCATCGGCGCGAAGATCGTCGCCACGGAAGTTTTACCGGATGATCTTGATCCTCTGGCGGAAAAGCTGCGCGCGTTTGCGGATCGCCCCGATGTTAACCTGGTGTTGACCACGGGGGGAACGGGCGTAGCCCCGCGCGACAACACGCCGGAAGCGACGCGCGCGGCCATTCAAAAGGAGGCGCCGGGTCTGGCTGAAGCGATGCGGATCGAAACGCTCAAGCAGACGCCGATGTCGATGATCTCGCGCGGGGTTTGCGGCATCCGTTCAGAGGCATTGATCGTCAACTTGCCGGGCTCGCCCGCGGGCGTCAAGGCGTGCTTTGCCATTATTAAGCCTGTTCTCCCACACGCAATTGCGCTGCTTGCGGGCCGGCCGCACACGGAAGCGTGATCGGCGCATAAGCTAAAAAGCTTGTTTGACAATGAGCTTACCGCCGCATAGTATCACTTAGAGAGTCAATTCACGCCCGAGAGCACGGGCATCTGGTTCGGTTTGAAGACACAATGCTGAGCGCCATATTTCTACAAGCGGCCACAACCACGAGGCAGGCCGTCGGCGGGCCGATCACGGCTTACTGGCCGGTGATGATCTTTTTCGTCTTCGCGATCATTTTCCCAGTCCTGCCCATCGTGCTGGGCCGCTTTGTCCGGCCGATCATCTACAGCAAAGACAAGATGAGGCCGTACGAGTGCGGCATCGATCCCAAAACGGAGGCCCACGACCGCTACACCGTGCGCTACTATATTGTCGCGATGCTTTTTCTAATCTTCGACGTGGAGACGATCTTTCTGCTTCCCTGGGCGATCATCTTCATGGGGGATGATTTCTCGTTCACCAAGTTTGCGCTCGTCGAAATGTTCGTCTTCATCGGCATCCTGATCGTCGGTTACTACTACGCCTGGCGCAAAGGCGCGCTTGAGTGGGCATAAAATAGTGGTCGGTAATCAGTAATCAGTTTTTAATGATCAGTGTTGCCGGTTTTCCATAGACAGCATCCCGAAAGCTGTTCTGCTGATTACTGACCACTGATTACTAAATACCTGAGTATTATGGCTGAACATCAAGAGGGAATTGTTCTCACTACTGTTGATTCTATCTTCAACGCGCTGCGCAGGAATGTCGGCGCGAAGGCCGTGGACGTTGCCGCGCCGGTCGTGAACTGGGCCCGCAAGTCGGCTTTGTGGCCGATGACCTTCGGCCTGGCGTGTTGCGCGATTGAAATGATCGCGACCGGCGCCGGGCGGTTCGACATCGACCGTTTCGGCGCGGGAGTCTTTCGCCCGAGCCCTCGCCAGAGCGATCTCATTATCATTGCCGGCACCGTAACTTTGAAGATGGGTCCGGTGGTGCGCAGGGTCTACGACCAGATGCCGGAGCCGAAATGGGCGATCGCGATGGGCGCGTGCGCCTCGACCGGCGGCCCCTTCGACTCCTATTCGACGATGCAGGGCGCCGACCGGACGATTCCGATTGACGTCTATATACCGGGCTGCCCGCCGCGCCCCGAAGCACTGCTGTACGGCCTGATGCGGTTGCAAGATATCATCATGCGGGAGGCCCCGTCCGCTTACATCTTCGAATCCGACGGCACCGTGCACCGCCAGCGTCAACTCGAAGGCGACGACCTGCAGGAGGTCTCACCACTCGACCGCGAAGCCGAAGAGGTGGTCACGGCTGCAACCAAGTAAACGCCGGCGGGCGCCTTAATCTCAAAAGAATTAGTCCCGCACGAAAGAGCTTTTCCATTCAACAGTACCTTCCACGGGTTAGACCAGTAGTCCGGCAAGATGTCTGGTGTCGTTGATTGCTAAGAGGCGGACGAAGCCGTCGGCGCGCAGCTCGAAGCGTGTGATGCCGCAGTTGGCGGTGGTGATCCAGACCGGGCGCAGCTCCGGGGCGTCGAGCGCGCCCATCAAATGAAGCGTGAGAATGCAGATTGTTCCGGTGTGCGTAAGGATGGCGATGCGCCCGCCCCTGTCACGCTCGATCGCCTGATCGAGCCGGCGGGAGGCGCGGTCAAGCATTTGGCGGTAGCTTTCGCCGCCCAGGATGACGTGCTCGAAGTCGCGCCGGAGCAGCGCCGCGTACTGCTCTGGATGCCGCGCGGCCGCCTCCTCGAACGTCAGGCCCTCCATGACGCCGACGCTCCTCTCGCGGAAAGCCTCTGTTTCCACGGCCTCTAAATTCGTCAGGCGGGCAAGCGGCCGCGCCGTTTCCACCGCGCGCGGAAGATCGCTCGTGTAAATGGCGTCGAATGTTTCCGCCGCTAAAACCCGCGCGGTCGCCTCCGCTTGCCGGTGGCCGAGCGGCGAGAGTGGCGTCGCGGTGTGCCCGCCGAACCGACCTTCAGCATTGCCCTGGGATTGACCGTGACGAATGAGTAGGACCCGGGTGGTTTCGGACATGATCAAAACAGTGGCAGGTGACCATCGACGAGAAAATAAGCGGTTGAGCTGTCACCCGTGACTTGTCACCGCTTTTAAACTTCGACCGCTTCGGCTTTGAGCTTCTCGGCCTGGTAGTGGGTGACGAGGGCCGCGATGATCTCGTCGAGCGCCCCCTCCATCACGAGGTCGAGTTGGTGGATGGTGAGGCCGATGCGGTGGTCCGTGACGCGGTTCTCTTTGAAATTGTAGGTGCGGATCTTTTCGGAGCGGTCGCCGCTGCCGACCATTGAGCGGCGCTCGCTAGCCAGAGCCTCGTGCTGCTTCTGTTCCTCGATCTCCTGCAGGCGCGCGCGGAGGACGCGCATCGCCTTTTCGCGGTTCTTGATCTGTGATTTCTCGTCCTGCATCGAGACCACGGTGTTCGTCGGCAGGTGCGTGATGCGGACGGCGGAATAGGTCGTGTTGACGGACTGCCCGCCCGGGCCGGAAGAGCAAAAAGTATCGATCCGAAGATCCTTCGGATCAATCTTGACGTCCACCTCTTCGGCTTCCGGGAGGACGGCGACGGTGATCGCGGATGTGTGTATGCGGCCGCTCGCCTCCGTTTGCGGCACACGCTGAACGCGGTGGACGCCGGACTCGTGCTTAAGCTTGGAATAGACCTTGTCCCCTTCGATCAAAGCGATGGCTTCCTTGATACCGCCGACGCCGGATTCGGAAGCATCAAGAATTTCCAAGCGCCAGCGCTGCCGCTCGGCGTAGCGCGCGTACATGCGCAGCATCTCGGCGGCAAAAAGGGTCGCCTCGTCGCCGCCGGTCCCGGCGCGAATCTCCAGGATGACGTTCTTCTCGTCGTTCGGGTCGCTCGGGATCAGCAGCAGCTTGAGGTCTGCTTCCGTCTGTTCGAGACGGGCCTGAAGCGTTTCGACTTCGACTTGCGCCAGTTGGCGCATCTCTTCGTCATCCGCGGTCTCGAGAAGCTCGCGCGCGCCGGCGATCTCGTCTTTGATGGACTTCCACGCGCGGTATTTTTCCACGATCTCGCCGAGCGCGCGGTGCTGCTTCGCCGCCCTGGTGTAGGCCGCCTGGTCCGACAGCAGCTCGGGCGTCGAAAGCGCGTTGGTCAACTCTTCGTAGCGGGCTTCGATTTGGTCAAGTTTTTCCAGCATAAAGATTAGGCGAGTGGCGCCACCTCCATCTCCCTGGGCGGCGGCTCGAGCTTCAGCGACTCTTTGAGCGCTTCGATAGCGACTTCCAGCTGCCGGTCGTCCGGCTCTTTGGTGGTGATGTTCTGAAGCCAGACGCCGGGCAGTGTGATCAATTTGAAGATGAGGCCGCCCTCTTTCCTGGCGGATAACCGAATGATCTCGTAGGAAAGTCCCGCGACGACCGGGATCAGCACGATGCGTACGAGCATGTTGTAAGTGAGCGAATCAAACTTGATGACAGAAAAAAGGAGGATCGAGACGAGCATCACGACCATCAAAAAACTGGTGCCGCAGCGCGGGTGCTGGCGCGGTTGGATGCGCGCGTTCTCGACCGTCAGCGGCAGCCCCGCTTCCCACGTGAACACGGTCTTATGCTCGGCGCCGTGATACTCAAATACACGGCGGATGTCTTTCAGGAGCGAGAAGCTGAAGATCATGATGAGAAAAAAGATCATGCGAATCGAGCCGTCAACCAGATTAAAGGCGACAGACGGGCGCACCGGGTGGAGGTACGTGCGCACGCTCCCCCATGCGCGCGTGTACCACGTGGCGTTCGTCTGAGCCGTGCCGTCCGCTGCGTTACGAGGTGTGGCGGCGGTTGAGCCTGGCGGCGTTTGCTGCGCGTTCGCCACTTCGACAGATTGCGGGGCGGGCGTTGCCCAGCCGGCCGCAATAAAAAGCGCGTTTGTCAAAAGAAGGGGCGCGACGATAAACAACAGAACGTTGAAGAACAGGGCGATAACTATCGAACCGGCGGCGGCCGCCGTCGTCCCCTTTTTCATCTCGTCCTTGGCGCGCTTCTTAGTCGGGATCGGGATGAGTCCGGGCACCGCCCCGGTGAGTCCTGCAAAGTCGCCCTCGCCTTCAATGACTGCCGGCGTCAGCGCGATCTCCAATTCCGTTGCCGCAGCTTCCTCCGCATCGGCGAAGGCTTCGTTCGCCGAGTAATTCAGGGCCTTGATGCCGAGGCCCATTGATTGTACGAGGACCACGCCGCCGCGCACTATCGGCAACTTCAGAATGGGGTACTTGTCGCTCCATTTCGGCAGCGCGGCGGCCGTATTGACTATGGTGCCGTCGGCTTTGCGCACGGCGATGGCGTAAGCGTTCGGTGTCCGCATCATCACGCCTTCAATGACGGCCTGCCCGCCGACGATTAAATCTCTTTCGCTTGTACTCACAATCTTCTTTCCTTTAACGGGTAATACTTAGAAGGGGATCAAAAGAGCAACGCCGACCTCGCTTTGTCTGCTCGCGCTTGTTTAGATGCACAAAGGGCGAGCCGGACAGCTTGAGCGTCGGCGTTGAATTCCGGATGCAGCTATAGATGTACTGTTTTCACCTGCGGCGCGCGCATGATGCTGCTCATTGCCTTAATTTATTGCGCCGGGGTGGCGCCGCCCTTTGCGGCGTCAGGCTGTTTCCTGCCATAACGCTTATTGAAACGGTCGACGCGGCCGGCGGTATCAACCAGTTTCTGTCGACCGGTGAAAAACGGGTGGCAGGCCGAGCAGATTTCCACGTGTAAATCACCCTTCCGAGTGGAACGGGTGGTAAATGTCTCGCCGCAGGCGCAATGCACCGTGATTTCGTGATATTGGGGATGAATTCCTTCTTTCATTTT
Source organism: uncultured Blastocatellaceae bacterium (assembly GCA_964383905.1). Lineage (GTDB taxonomy): Bacteria > Acidobacteriota > Blastocatellia > Pyrinomonadales > Pyrinomonadaceae > CAYLJO01. The sequence goes on along the minus strand of CAYLJO010000166.1, from coordinate 1,217 downwards.
CCTCTTTCCTTGTTCCCAGACGGCCCTCAGACCTTCTCTTCAAACACACCATGATACGGCCTAAGGCTATGTAGGGTCAAGTTTAGCGGCCGTTCGGTCCAGGGCAAGAGCATCTTAAACGTTGAAGGGTGTAGACTTCCTTATTTTAAGGAGGTCTTCTATGGAGAAGCAAACGCCCGGTACACTGATCGAGCATTTTAGCCGTATCACTGATCCAAGGATTGAGCGCACCAAACGCCACAAGCTCATTGACATTTTAGTCATCGCGATCTGTGCAACGATCTGCGGCGCTGACGGCTGGGAAGAATTCGAACTCTTCGGCCAAGCCAAGCAGGAGTGGTTCAAGAGTTTCCTTGAACTGCGAGAGCGGTATCCCTTCCGATGATACTTTTCGCCGTGTTTTCGGGCGCATTGATCCGCGCCAATTTCGGCACTGCTTTCTGGAGTGGGTCCGCTCAGTCTCCGAACTCACTCAAGGTCAGGTGGTCGCCATTGATGGGAAGCAGTCGCGCCGCTCCTTTGATCGAGCCGCAGGAAGAACTGCGATCAATATGGTCAGCGCTTGGGCCAGTGAGAATCGGATGGTCTTGGGGCAGGTGAAGGTTGAGGCTAAGAGTAATGAAATCACCGCCATCCCTGAACTGCTCACGATGCTAGAGGTGGCTGGCTGCATCGTCACCATAGATGCGATGGGCTGCCAGAGAGAGATCGCAGCCAAGATCGTGGACAAAGAGGCCGACTATGTGCTGGCGGTCAAAGCTAATCAAGGGACGCTCTATGAGGATGTGGTTCGATACTTTGATTGGGCGCTAAAGGATAAGTTCAAGCAGACCGTCTATACCAGTTATGAGACCACGGGCGGTGAGCACGGTCGCCTGGAAGTCCGTCGCTACTATGCCGCTGATGACATCGAGTGGCTGAGCCAGAAAGCAGACTGGAAAGGGCTGCAAACCATAGCAATGGTCGAGAGCGAAAGAACCATCTTGGGCGAAGAGACAAGCCGGGAGCGCAGGTACTACATTAGCAGTCTCGCGGCCGATGCCTTGCAACTGGGTCGGGCAATTCGCGGCCACTGGTCAATCGAGAACTGTCTGCTCGCGCTTGTCCGGATGCAGCCACTGGGTTTAAGACATCGTGTCCAAGACTTCCCAACTCCGCGCTGTGACTAGAAGCCATCCCTAAACCCGTTTGAGAGTGACCAAAGCACAAGCCAGATG
>CAYLJO010000165.1:0-14147 GCA_964383905.1 uncultured Blastocatellaceae bacterium | reverse complement strand
TGAGGAGGGGGATGCGCCGCACCGCAGTCCCTCATGAGCAATCTGTTCTATCAGCCTGCCTTCAAACGCGCCGGCCCAACGCTTATCGGGCGCGTGTGCATGCACGCCCGGCGACGCTCAAGCAAGATTCGCGCCGTTTGCCGGCACATTGCCTCACAAAATCCTAAGGCCAATAGCTAGCGCTCTTTACGAAGAGCTGGAGGGCATCTGCGAAGAGTAACCATGCCGATCCGACTTCCCTCAAACTGTTTCCGTTGGTAACAGCGATGTGTAACGCGTGTGCTTCTTGTGGCGATTTCTGTCGAAGCGGTGCGCTTGACACTGGTGTGTGCGCGTCGTTACCATCCGCGACGATTCTAACTTTCGTGACTCAACTGGCATCCCCCGTTAAGGCCGACTGATTCGCACACCATGCCTGACATACTGCTTGTGGAAGATAAAGACAGTCTGCGGCGTGTGTTATGCCTGACGCTGGAAAATGCTGGCTATACGGTGACGGAAGCGGCGGATGCGCGCGCCGCGACCGCGGAAATCTCACGGACTCCCCATCGCCTGGTTCTGACTGACCTGCGCATGCCTCACGGCTCGGGCCTCGATGTACTCCGGGCTGCCCGCGCGGCCGACGCGGAGACCCCGGTCATCGTGATGACCGCTTACGGCTCGATTGACGAGGCCGTGCAGGCGATGAAAGACGGCGCGCAGGATTTTCTGCAAAAGCCTGTCGATTCGAATCACCTTCTACTGCTCGTCGAGCGTGCGCTCGAACAGGCGCGACTCCGTACGGAGAATGTACTTCTGCGTGAAGAGTGGTCGCGCCGCTACGGCTTCCCGCGCATCATCGGCGAATCGGAAGCAATCAAGCGCGCCGTCGCCGAGACGCAGCGCGTCGCCCAGACGGAAGCGACGGTTCTCCTCTTAGGCGAATCCGGGACGGGGAAAGAACTCTTTGCGCGCGCCGTTCATCACCTCTCACCGCGCCGCGACAAACCATTTGTCGCCATCAACTGCGCGGCGATCCCCGAGACTTTGATTGAGAACGAGCTCTTCGGTCATGAGCGTGGCGCGTTCACCGGCGCGGGCGAGCGCCGCCAGGGAAAATTTGAACTGGCTTCCGGCGGCACAGTCTTCCTTGACGAGATCGGCGAATTGCCGCTCGCCGTGCAGGGCAAGCTCCTGCGTGCTATTGAGGAGAAGATGGTCGATCGTATCGGGGGGCGGGCGCCCGTCCCGGTCGATGTGCGGATTGTCGCCGCGACCAATAAAGACCTGCGGACGGCGGCAGTAAGCGGGGAGTTTCGCCGCGACCTGTTCTTTCGCCTGGCCGTTTTCCCGGTCGAAATTCCCCCGTTGCGGGCGCGCGGCGACGACGTCGTGCTGCTGGCGCGCCATTTCGCCGCACAACTCGGTAAAGAGTTACGCGGGCGTGAGGCCGTGCTGGGTGAAGCGGGCCTTGCCGCCGTTCGCGCGCACGCTTGGCCCGGCAACGTGCGGGAGCTGGAGAACGCCATCGAGCGCGCCTGCATACTTGCGGATACCGGCACACTCGAGCCGCGCGACCTGGGCCTGGTGGCGCGCAGCGAGACTGAATCAGACCTCTTGAGCGAGATGGACCTGTCCGGCACGCTCGCCGAGGCGACAACGCGCGTCGCGCAGTTGGTGGAACGGCGCAAAATCGCCGAAGCCCTCCGCGCTCACGACGGTAATAAAACGCGTGCCGCCGAAAGCCTGGGCGTCAGCTATAAGACTTTGTTGACTAAGATTAGGGAGTACGGCCTCTAAGCCTGTGATGAATTCTGAGCCGGACAGTAAGTCTACGACGGCCGATGTGGCCGACGGAGAAACAGAGGGCGCCAGCCTGGCTTCAGAGAAGTCTCAGCAAACTGAGACAGTCGCCACGGGAGGAATCGATGAATCGAACTCACACAGAGACGCGAGCGTCATCGCGGGCGAAACGGACGTACCGGTCGGAGCGGTGACGGGTGAATTTGAAGGCGAGCGAATCGCCGGGCGGCGTGAGCGAGAAACGAGTACGGGCAAGCACGCTTTTCTGGTGGCCTCAGGAATTCTGCTCAGCCGTATCGTCGGGCTGGTGCGGCTGCGCGTCTTCGCCTACTACTTCGGCAACTCTGCCGCTAAAGGCGCATTTGATGCGGCCTTCAGAATCCCTAACTTTCTCCAGAATGTCTTCGGCGAGGGCGCTCTTTCCGCTTCATTCATCCCCATCTATGCCGGACTCCTCGCGCATAAGGATCAGAAAGAGGCCGACCACGTCGCGAGCGCGGTTCTTTCGCTGCTGGCGCTTGTCACCTCTGTGTTCGTGCTCGCCGGGGTTCTCGCGGCCCCGTACCTGATCAGCGTGATCGCGCCCGGCTATTCAGGCGACACGCGCGAGCTGACCATCCGGCTCGTCAAAATTCTTTTCCCGGGCGCCGGACTGCTGGTTCTCTCGGCGTGGTGTCTCGGCGTTTTGAACAGCCACCGGCGATTCTTTCTCTCCTACACCGCGCCGGTCATCTGGAACATTACGATCATCGTTTCGCTGATCGGGTTCGGGCGGCGCATGGGCCAGTTTCCGCTCGCCGAGGTTGCCGCATGGGCCTCGGTCGCCGGCAGCGCTTTGCAGTTCGCGGTTCAACTCCCGACCGTCCTGCGGCTGGTTAAACATCTGCGCCCCGTGCTCGATATGGCTTCGGCGAATGTGCGCGCGGTGGTCCGCAACTTCATCCCTGTTTTCATCAGCCGCGGGGTCGTGCAAATCAGCGCCTACGTCGATTCGATGCTCGCCAGTCTGATCTCGCCCAGCGCCGTCTCCGCCCTCAACTATACACAGAGCATCTACACCCTCCCCGTGAGCCTTTTCGGAATGTCCGTCTCGGCGGCGGAGCTGCCGGCGATGTCGAGCGTGAAGGGCACCAAAGAAGAGATCGAGAGTAAGCTGCGCCGCCAACTCGACTCCGGTTTGCGCCAAATCGCCTTCTTTATCGTGCCCTCGTCCATGGCTTTTCTCGCCCTCGGCGACGTGATCACCGCGGTTCTTTTTCAGACCGGGGAGTTCAAGCGCGCGGACTCACTCTACGGCTGGGGCATCCTCGCCGGTTCGACCGTCGGGCTTCTCGCTTCCACGCTGGGCCGGCTCTACGCCTCTACTTATTATGCGCTGCACGACACGCGCACACCGTTGCGCTATGCCATTATTCGCGTCACCCTGACGACTGTTCTCGGCTACCTGTGTGCGATTCCGCTCCCCCCGGCGATCGGCATTGATCAGAAGTGGGGTGTCGCCGGGCTCACGGCCTCGGCGGGCATCGCCGGGTGGGTGGAATTTGTTCTCTTGCGGCGCACGCTCAATCGTCGCATCGGCTGGACGGGACTCCCTTTGTCATATGCGGCGAAACTCTGGTTGGGCGCGGCCGGCGGCGCCGCTTGCGCCTGGGTAATCAAGCTCCTGATCGGCGCGCGCCACCCCGTGATCGTCGCCATATTTGTGCTGGGCGCCTATGGCCTCACTTACTTTGGCGTGACATCGGCTTTTGCGCTGCCCGAAGCGCGCACCGTGGTCGGGCGCTTTACGCGTCTGCTCAGGCGCGGGCGGCGGTAAACACTCGCCCGCCAGACGTTTACCCTTTGTTCTGCGGGAATCAAGGTGGTGCCCATCGGATGTATTGCTAAGAACGGTTTTTATTTGCTGACCGGCCAGAATTTTCTGGAAGCCGGCGACGATTAATGATTTCTTATGAATACCGCAAAGAAAGTGGTTGACTGGTAAAGCGGCAGGCCGAAGGGGCGGCGGGCGATTGGCCTTAGCCGCTGTTTTTGTTTTGGCACAATAGATTGAGTTCTTAACCGCGCCGCGTGTGGGAATTGACCCATGCGCGGCTTTGTCTTTATCATCCGCTTTGTGCAGAAGGTTATTTCCGCCGCCGAGATGCGTCAAATTGACCGTTTAACAACGGAGCAATATGCCACGCCTTCTTTGCTGCTCATGGAAGCGGCTGCGGCGGCGGCGGCAAGAGAGATCGCGGGCCGCTTTCCAGAGGGCATGGTGGGAAAAGTCGTAGCCGTTTTGTGCGGGCGCGGCAACAATGGTGGCGACGGGGCGGCCCTCGCGCGCGCGCTCTGTTTAACGGGAGCACATGTTGATGTCGCGCTGTTTGGTCATGTCGAAGACGCCAAAGGTGACGCGCGAGTCACCTTTGAGATGGTGCGGAGCCTGGCGAACGCCGGACCTAAATTCAGACATACCCATAATCCTCACGCCCTGACCTCCTCTCTATTTAACAACTCCCCGGGATCCCTGTCGTTCAGGGAATGCCGTACGGCGGAGGAGTGGGAGCAATTTTTGTACGGCGAGCTGGAGGAGGCTCACGACGTAGTCGTTGACGCACTATTCGGCACAGGACTAACACGCCCGCTCGAAGGGCTGCCGGAGGAAGTTGTCAAGTATCTCCAAAGGGTCCGCGAGATCGATGACGTCCACAAAAACAGGCGCCAGATGATCGTCTCACTCGACATCCCTTCGGGTCTCAACGCCGACTCGGCCGAGCCCACCGGCGAAGCCGTCAAGGCTGATCTGACAGTTACCTTCACCGCCCCCAAACCGGCCAATGTCCTGCCGCCTGCATCCGAGTACTGTGGTGAGCTCGTCATCGCCGACATCGGCTCGCCCCAAAGGCTGCTCGACGATTCGCCGTCGCAGCTTTTTGTGACCCGGAGCAGCGACGCCCGCGCGTGGCTAGAACGGACGCGCTACCTGCCGGATTCGTACAAGAATACGCATGGGCACGCGCTCGTCATCGCCGGCTCGCGTGACCTGACCGGGGCGGCCGTGCTCTGCAGCGAAGCGGCCATGAGGGCCGGCGCGGGCCTCGTCACCCTCGCTTCTCCCGGAACGGCCCTCCCCGCAATCACAGCGCGCCTGATGCCTGAAATCATGACGGCGGGACTTAAAGAAACGGGCCGGGGGGCGGCAAGCTTTGAAGCGGTTGAAGAGGTCTTGAAGCTCACGGAGCGAGCAAGCGTCATCGCCATCGGGCCCGGCCTGACTTCGTCTGACGAGAGCACCCGTCGCTTCGTGCGCGCCGTCGTGGAGCAGCGCAGAAGGCCTGTGGTCATTGACGCTGACGGCTTGAACTCGCTTGCGCCGTGGCCTGCGGACCTGCGCGGCTCGCCGGAACACCCGCTCATTCTTACGCCGCATCCGGGCGAGATGCTGCGACTGATGGGTACGGAAGACAAAGACGCGCTCCGCGACCGTGTCAATGCGGCACGAGATTTCGCCACCGCCCACGGACTTATCCTGGTGCTCAAAGGCACACGCTCGCTCGTCGCTTCGCCGGACGGTCGCGTCTTCATCAACCCGACGGGCAACGCCGGGCTCGGCACCGCGGGCGCCGGCGATACGCTGACGGGCATCATCACCGGCTTCAACGCGCAGTCGGTCGCGACGCTAAAAGAGGATGCGGACGCGCTCTCGGCGGTCATGGCGGCTGTTTACGTGGGAGGGATGGCGGGCGACATCGCGGCGCGCGAGCGCGGTATGCGCGCGCTCGTCGCATCAGACATCCGCGAGCACCTCGGCGCAGCCATTTGTGCCCTCGATACGGAAGGCGAACGGCCATGAGTACGCCGACGTTCGCCCCTGTGCCGACAGGCGAGTGGATTTCCGAAAGCCCGGAGGAGACTTTCAATCTTGGTGCGCAGATCGGCGGGCATCTCGCCGGGGGCGAGATTCTGCTGCTTGATGGTGCGCTCGGGGCGGGCAAGACCGTACTCGCCAAAGGGATTGCCAGCGCGCTGGGGGTTGACAGTGATGAGGTCACGAGCCCTTCCTTTACGCTTGTCAATATTTATCACGGCAGGCTTACGCTTTATCATATCGATCTGTACCGCCTGAACGAGGGCGCGGCGGCGGCCCATGCGGTCGATCTGGATGAGATTCTGAGTGATGAACGCGCCGTCATCCTCATCGAATGGGCTGAGCGGATGGGCCGCTATCCACTGCCTTCGACGGTGTGGCACATTTCTATGACGGGTGGCGGCGACGAGGCGCGAAAGATAGTAATCAGTAGTCAGTAATCAGTTATCAGCGCTTAGTAAATGGCGCCGGCTTCAAGTAAGGGGGTATTCAGTGTGACTCGACTGACACTTGACTATGGATAACCAACAGCTAAATACTGATTACTGACTACTGATTACTTTTAGGAGAGAAGCTATGCCGTATCCAGAATTTATGATTCGACCGATGAGAGAGGAGCTGACGCGCTTAGGTGTCGAAGAAACCAGGACGCCCGGCGAAGTTGATGAAGTGCTCGGGCGCCCGGAGGGCACGGTGATGATGATTGTTAATTCGGTTTGCGGCTGCGCGGCCGGGAAGGCGCGTCCGGGCATTGCGCTCGCGCTGCAGCATGGCGTACGCCCTGACAAGATCGCCACGGTCTTCGCCGGGGCCGATATCGAAGCGACGGAAAGGGCCCGCAGCTATTTCACAGGCTACCAACCGTCTTCGCCGTCCGTCGCGATTTTGAAAGACGGCAAGCTGGTCTACATGTTGGAGCGTCATCAGATTGAAGGGCGCGACCCGTTTCAGATCGCGCAGGAGCTAACGAGCGCGTTTGATAAGTATTGCGCCGCCACGACGGCAGCGACCAATTAGCTTTGTGAGCATATTGTAGGGGCAGGGCTGGTTCGGCCGAAGGTCTGTCAACGCCCCTCCACGTATCCCGCAGGATTCCCTTCATCAGATTACTCTCACCCTTGTGCTATGATCGAACGTGATGGCCCCAAATACTTCCGTCACGCTTGAAACTCCGGTCGTGGAGCTGCACCGTCACGGCATTCCGCGTTTCGGGCAGCCGACGGGGCGCAAGCTCGGGCTGGCTCTGGCAACGCTCGCTGGCAAGACGGATGCGAGCGAGGCGACGATTGAAGACCTCTTGAGCTACCTGCCGATGCGCTACGAGGACCGCTCAAATCTGGCGCGCATCATAGACCTGCATGACGGCATGGAAGCTTCGCTGGAACTATATGTGCGTGTGGCCGGGGGCTTTCAGGTCGGCAAGAACCGCTCTCCGAAACAGCCGAAGCTCTTTATTTTCGAGATTACGGCGAGTGATCCCGAAAGGACAGGCAAGCCCGTCGTCGTGTGGTGGTTCGTGTCGGGCCGGCAGGCACAACGCATCATTGCTTATTACCGCCAACGGTTTGCGCGGGGCGCACGGCTCGTAGCCTTCGGCAGGTGGGAATGGGACACGCGGCGCAACACGTTTTCGCTGCGCCTCAACAAGCCTGACGATCTCGAAATGCTGCCGGGCACATGGACGCCACCCGAACACGCGCTGCTGCGTCTGGCCGAAGACGGCGCGGCGGCCCGAGACGGAGACCCAGAGGCGGCGGGACGCGGGGACGTGGGGACGCGGGGACGCGGGGAGGCGGAAGATGCGGGGGCAGAGGCGGAGGAGAATGATTCCATCGAGGAGGACGAAGCAGGGTTAGAGGACCCGGTGCTGGCGGCCATTCACGTGGGCCGGCGCGTTCCCGTCTACCGTAAGCTCGGGGAGTTTAGGACAAAGCGCCTGCGGGAGATTATGCATGCCGTGCTCGGCCTTCTCGACGATAGCGCGATGACGGAGACGCTGCCCGCCGATTTGCTCGCGCGCCAGCATCTGATCGGCCGTGCGGAGGCGCTCCGCCGCATACACTTTCCGGCGGAAGACGCGCCGCTCGCCGAGTACGAGCGGGCACGCAGCCCGGCGCACCTGCGGCTTATCTTTGAAGAGTTCTTCTGGGTGGCGCTCGCGCTCGCGCTCCGGCGCGGCGAAAGAATCAGAGAGCCCAAAGGAGCCGTTATCGAGATCACCGACCGCATTCGCGAGCGCATCGCTTCGATCCTACCCTTCTCTTTGACGAGCGCACAGGAGCGCGTCGTCGCGCGCATCTTTGATGATATGCAATCGGATGCCCCGATGAACCGCCTGCTGCAAGGTGATGTCGGCAGCGGTAAGACGATTGTCGCCCTGCAAGCGATGCTGGCGGCGATGGAGAACGGCTATCAGGCCGCGCTCATGGTCCCGACGGAGATTCTTGCCGAACAGCACGCGCGCAACATCAAGCGCCTGCTCGCCACCACACCCTATCGCGTCGAACTCCTGACGGGCAGCCTGCGCGCGGCGGAGAAACGTCGCCTCCACAAAGACGTTGCGGCGGGCGACGTACACACCTCGATCGGCACCCACGCGCTCATACAGGAGGCCGTGGAGTTTCACAAGCTGGGCCTTGTTGTCATTGACGAACAGCATCGCTTCGGCGTCCTGCAGCGCGCCGAGCTGCGCACGCGCGGCTTCAACCCAGACGTCCTCGTGATGACCGCGACACCGATTCCGCGCTCGCTGGCGATGACGGTCTACGGTGACCTGGACGTTTCCGTGATTGATGAGCTGCCGCCGGGAAGAACGCCGATCAAGACCGTGGTCGTGGGCGAAGACCAGCGCGTCGGCGTCTACAAGGGCGTCGAGCGGGAAGTGCGTGCCGGTCGTCAGGTTTATGTGGTCTACCCGCTCATCGAAGAATCGGAGAAGGTGGACTTGAAGGATGCGACGCGGATGTTCGAGCAGTTGCGTGACCGCGTATTCCCAACCTTCTCCGTCGGTTTGCTTCACGGCAAGATGAAGACGGCGGAGAAAGAGGATGCGATGCGCCGCTTCGTCGCGGGCGAGATTCAGATACTGGTCGCCACGACCGTCGTCGAAGTCGGGGTGGACGTGCCGAACGCCTCAGTGATGGTGATCGAGCATGCCGAACGATTCGGCCTCTCGCAGCTTCACCAGCTACGCGGGCGCGTCGGCCGCGGGGCCGAAAAGAGCTTCTGTGTGCTGCTCGCCTCCGAAAAGAAGACCAGCGTCGCGCGCGAGCGCCTCGGCATTATGGAAGAGACCGGCGACGGCTTTCGCATCGCCGAAAAAGATCTCGAGCTGCGCGGGCCCGGCGAAGTGATGGGCACCCGGCAATCCGGCCTGCCCACCTTTCGCATCGGCAATCTCGTACGCGACGTGCGAATTCTTGAAGAGGCGCGAAACGAGGCCGACTATTATTTAACATCACGACGCATGACGCGCGAAACGTCCCGGCTCATCGAACGTGTGCGCGGCGACGTAAGATTCGGGCTGGCTGCGGTAGGGTAGACCAGTCTGGAGTCTTGAGAGTCTGGAGTCTGAAGTCCAGATCATGCGGCTTTAGCCTCCAGACCCTCTGGACTCATTTGACTCCAGACTCATGAGAGTAATTGCTGGAAAATATCGCGGGCGAAACCTGCGGAGCCCGCCCTCCATGCAGGTGCGGCCCACTTCTGATCGCCTGCGCGAAACACTCTTTAATGTCCTGGCGCCGCGCATCGATGGCACTCGCTTTCTGGACCTCTGCGCCGGCTCGGGAGCGGTCGGCATCGAGGCCCTGTCGCGCGGCGCGGCCCACGTTACTTTCGTTGACCGCTCGCGAAAGATGTGCGGTCTGATCGAATCAAACCTTGATCTGTGCGGCGTGCCGGAAGATTTGACGGAAGTGGTGATGAGTGAGGCGGCAGAGTTTCTGCGCCGCGCAATCTCGCGAGGGAGCGAAGCCTGGGACATAGCCTTCTTCGATCCCCCTTACGCGAACGACTATCGGCCTGTGCTCGCCGCCTTCGGCAAGGGCCCACTGTTACGGCCCGGTAGCGGCATACTCGTCGTCGAGCACCATCATAAGAACGAACTGAAAGATGAAATCGGCGAGATACGCCGCTGGCGTGTCCTCAAGCAGGGCGATTCGTGTTTGAGTTTTTACGAACACGAATAACAGAACGACGGTTGCGTACACTAAACCGGGAACGCCAAATTATGTTGCTCGAACATCAAGGGAAACGCCCGCACATCCAGCAATCAGCTTATGTCGCCCCGACGGCCACAGTCTGTGGTGATGTCACCATCGGCGAGAATAGCCGGGTTCTCTTTGGAGCAGTTATTACAGCCGAAGGCGGGCCTGTCGAGATCGGCGCGCACTCCATTGTGATGGAGACGGCTGTGGTCCGATCAACTTCACGGCATCCGACCCGGATCGGCGACCACGTGCTGATCGGACCCTGCGCTTACCTGACCGGCTGCACGGTGGAAGACAGCGTCTTTCTCGCGACGGGCGCAACCGTCTTTAACGGGGCGCGGATCGGCACGCGGGCCGAAGTCCGGATCAACGGCGTGGTGCATCTCAAAACGGTTCTGCCGGCGGATGCGTTAGTACCCATCGGATGGATCGCCGTCGGCGACCCGGCGGAGATTTTGCCACCCCATGCGCACGAGCGAATCTGGGCCATTCAGGAGCCGCTGAATTTCCCGCGCACGGTCTTCGGCATGGAGCGACCCGCGGCCGGAGAAACGCTTATGCCGGAGCTCACACGCCGCTACGCGAAAGCTTTAGCCAAGCATCTGGGCGATCAAATCCTGGACTGAAGGATCAGATGTCGCCAAATTGTAACCCGGCTAGCAGGTACGCATGAACATTGATAGAATACCCTGGCAGATCATCCCCTTCGATACGGATAACGCCTCGGCTAAGAAGGCGTCACGGAGCCGCACGTTTGAACTCTCTTTGTGTCCCGGTAGTCTTCATAGGTTGCGAGATCATGTGTCACTAAAGTGAAGTAATAATTATGCTCGTACTTGGTATTGAAAGCTCTTGCGATGAGACGGCCGCCGCGATTGTGCGCGACGGTCGCGAGATGCTTTCATCGGTGATCGCGTCGCAGATTGAGACGCACAAAAGGTTTGGCGGCGTGGTGCCTGAGCTCGCTTCGCGCGAGCATCTGGACAAGATCGTGCCGGTGGTGGAAGAGGCTTTCACGCGCGCCCGTGTCGAGAATGACAGGATCGATGGCATCGCCGTTACAGCCGGCCCCGGTCTGGTCGGGTCGCTGCTGGTCGGCATCTCTTACGCCAAGGCAATGGCTTTCGCTCTGGAAAAACCGCTCGTCGGCGTCAATCACATCGAAGGTCATATCTACTCGGTGGCGTTCGAGAACCCGCCGGTCGAATACCCGGCCCTGGCGCTCATTGTCTCAGGCGGGCACACGAACCTATTTTTTATCCCGCAGCCCGGCAAGTACAGGGTCGTCGCGCGTACCCGAGACGACGCGGCAGGGGAGGCGTTTGATAAGGTGGCGAAGATGCTGGGCCTTGGCTACCCCGGCGGCCCGGTCATCGAACGACTGGCGCGCGAAGGCAACCCCCGCGCGGTGCGTTTCATGGTGCCGCGCATGGGCGACGGCAGGCCGGATTTCAGTTTCAGCGGGCTGAAGACGGCCGTCTCAAAATATGTGCGCGAGGCGGGACTTCGGCCTGTCGCCAATGGCCATGAGCCTTCGCTGGAGATCAAAGACCTGGCCGCGAGTTTTCAGAGCGTCGTGGTGCGCTCGCTGGTCGGCACGATGGAGCGTCTGGCATCGGAGATGGGTCCGAAGACGCTGATTGTTGCCGGGGGCGTGGCCTGCAACGGCGCATTAAGGGAGGCGTCGCGCGAGGCGGCGTCGCAGCTGGGCGTCCCCGTTTATTTTCCTTCACCACATCTTTCGACCGATAACGCGGCCATGATCGCAGTCGCCGGGACAGTCAAGCTCAAAGCCGGCGAACGCGCCGGTCTTGACCTTAATGCGGATGTTTCGTTACGCCTCCAGAATGTGGATGTGGAAGATGAGGCGTTACGACAGAGCGGTGTGCGGTACAGGTTATAGGTTGTGCGGAAAGCTCAGAGGTCGCGCTCAGCCAATTATCAAGGCAGCGCGGTCGGTCGAATCATTTACAGCCATACTTATTAGATGGTCAGGAGCGGCAGCCTTGTATGTTACTGATACAAAGGCGGTACTCCGAATAATCCAGGACTCGCTGGTATCTTAAACTTCATGCAATGAACCGTCGCGAAAGACACTGCTTTCTCCAGGTAGCAGGGCCCGCACCGGTTCATTGACAACCTATTTTCGTCTACAGGAGAAAACTCAATGCGACGAAGCCCGGTTCTTCTGGCACTACTTATTGCAGCTGGTCTGTTGACCGGCTGTGGTGATTCTAAAGCCAACATCAATGACGTCGCGGCAAATAATGCGAATAATACAAACGCCGGCAACACCACCCACGCGAATAACATGAAAACGAGTGCCAATGCTAACAAGAACGGTAATACGAATAAATTTTCGAATAAGAATACTAATGTAAACGCCAACATTAACGCGAACAAAAGCGCCGCTAACACTAATTCAAACAAGAACGCGAGCGCTGCTAAAGTTGCAGACCCTGATGCAGAAGTCTGGGTTAACAAAAGATCGGGCCTTTATCATTGCCCGGGCTCCAAATTTTATGGCAAAGCAAAGGACGGTGAATCCATGAAGCTGAAGGAGGCGGAGCGTAAAGGCTACCGTCCCGCGGAGGGCAAGGTCTGCCAGTAGCTTTTTCCCTAATGCCGTCGCAGTCGGATGGCCGCTGGATACTTGACGAAATAAGATACGTCCTTTCTCCAATCATCAAAGCAGATACATTTTAACCGGGGGAACATAAGGGCAGAAGCATGGCCGCGGCCCGCTCCGGCGAGCCGAATTGAGCTGCGGATATGCCCCTGCCCTTACAGGACCAGGCGGGTTTTGCTGGCGGATGCGCAGCTTCTCACGTGCAGGTCTGACAGCCATCAGACCGGCGCACCGATTGTGCCCTCACTTGCTCACAAGTGTCACGTGCACAGGCTGCGCAAGGTCGTTCGCGGGTACGTTGATCGTCTGTGTCAGGTAGCCCTTAGCTGAAATGGTCATCTTCAGATCCCCCACGTGCAGCGGGGGCACAACCGCGACTCCTCGATCATCGGTCGGGGCCCACGCTTCACATAAACGGCCTCCCCCTCTTCTCGATTGGAGTTTGACACGCGCGCCTTTGACGGGCCTGCCGCTCTGGTCGAATACGCGAACATCCGCGCGCCCGACGCCGTCGGGCTGGGCGGGCGCATGCCCCATATTTGGGATCTCATCAGAATTCGGCCACGGCCCCGTAGCGCTAAGGTTGGCGCCCGCGCCGGCATTCGACGCCGCCCCCTGATTAATAAGGGGCAGCAGGGCGCCGATCGGGAAACAGATATCAATGAACGAGCGCTTCGAAGAATCGGTGCGAGCCGCCGTACCCTGCGTGGTATCGACCGAGCCCTCGACGTTCTGGTTAGTTCTAAGGATCGCGCAGCCCCTCTTAAGCGTGATACGTACCCGGCCGTCGCTGTATTCGACCGTCAGCTTTGTGTTGGGGGCAATGTCGATACTACCCAGAGGGCCCAAATCAACGGTCGCTCCGACTTGATCGGGTGTCTCAATCTCCGCCCCCGAAATAATGGCTATATTCGTCGTAGCGTTAACGCTATTGAGGAGAATAGGACGATTCCCGCGAGTGATAAGACGCGCGCTGATCGGGTGTATCTGCGCCTGTGTGGCAATAGCGGTAGACAGAGCTTCGCCCGGCTCTCTCAACCTCGCGCCTATGTTAGCCTGCGCCAGGGAAAAAAGAAGCAGCAGGATGGTTACGATACAGGTCTTTTGGCTTTTTCGAGTCATTAAAGAATTGCTCCTATGAAGGGGTTGATGCCGCGCCTCGGCGCAAGCGAGTCAGGCTTTCTGACCAGGATTTTAATGGGACAAGTGTACGGCCACAGGCCGGCGTGAGCCGCCCGCTTGGACTTATGTAGGTGAGAGCCGCTGGACCTGGCAAAGCAGGGCAGCTTGTTATCGAGCATAACAGAACTATTCAACTGCATCAATATTTATGACGGTGGAATAGCCCAAACTTTGCCTATTTTTACGGGCCTGAACTCCCCGGGCTGTGGTCATCCAACCCCTGGGAATGGGATAACTCACTTAAGGGGGCCGGGAATGACCTTACCCTCATGAGCCTGGTCGGGGATTCTGTGTCGTGCTAGTCCGAGACTTGACAGCCCTGCTGTAAGTAGCAAGCCGCCTCGCGCCTGGCGGCACCACCCACCACTTTTTTGAGAGCGCATCCTTGAGCATTCGGTGATCAAGGGTGAGGTCGGCGATCAACTGCGCGATTATCTAGAACTCATTTCAAAACCCTCTTGAGGGTTAATAGAGCACAAGCGATATGAAA
>CAYLJO010000164.1:0-14241 GCA_964383905.1 uncultured Blastocatellaceae bacterium | reverse complement strand
CTGGCCGGAATCTTTAGCCTGGGGATGGGCCTCTTGATGGTCTACGAAATCGGCTATGTGGAAGGTCTGTTTCATTAGCTCGCCTTCATGTGTATTCAAGCCTGCTCTAAACAACTGATCGAAGCGGAGGATGAGCGCGCGAAATGAGCGGCGAAGCATTCGGTCGTCCCGGGATCGAACCGAAATGGACCTCCAGCTCGAAAGAGGGAATCGGGACGGCCCTTTCTGATTCATCGCCCGTCTGGTTCACCATCGCTTACGGCATCCTCAACGAGATCTACTATCCGCGCGTGGACTGCGCTAACACGCGCGACGCTCAGTACCTCGTCACCGACGGGCGCACCTTCTTCCATGAGGAGAAGCGTGACCTCCTGCACCAGCTTGAGTACGCAGATGCGCGCGCCCTCTCCTTCCACCAGACCAACAGCGACCCGGGCGGGCGCTATCGCATCATTAAGGAAACAATTACGGATCCAGGCGCCCCGGCCGTGCTCGTCCACACGCGCTTCGAGGCGCTGCAACCCGCGGCCAAGCGTTATCACATTTTCACGCTGCTTTCGCCCCATCTCGGTAATCAAGGCATGGGTAACTCGGGACGTGTGCTGACCGTTGACGGGCGTCTATGCCTGGTAGCGGAGCGTTCGGGAGTGGCGCTAGCGGTGGTCGCGTCAGTCCCTTTCCGCAAAGCTTCATGCGGTTTTGTCGGAGCGAGCGACGGCTGGAGAGACCTGCATGATAATTTCCAGATGGACTGGGAATTCGAGTCCGCGACAGACGGCAACATCGCGCTGACCGGAGAACTCGACATCACGCAGCAACGGGAATGGACGCTCGCCATCGCCTTCGGCCCGTCAGTCGAAGAGGCCGCGCGCGCCGCATTCGGATCGCTCGGCCGGGGCTGGCAGGCCGCGCGTGAAGAGTACACGGCCGCGTGGCGCTCATATTGCGATGGCCTGCTTGATCTCAGCCCGCAAAGCAGCGATCACGGCCGAATGTATTTCACCAGCGCCATGGTTTTGCGGGCGCACGAAGACCGCACTCATCCGGGCGCGGTGTGCGCTTCGCTCTCAATTCCGTGGGGCGAGATTCACGGCGACCAGTATATCAGCGGCTATCATCTGGTATGGCCGCGCGACCTCTGCCAGGCGGCGACGGCGGCCCTCGCCGCCGGTGACCGCGAGTTGCCTTTACGTGTGCTGCGCTATCTCGCCTCAATTCAGTTCGCCGACGGAGGTATGCCACAAAACTGCTGGGTTGACGGCCGCCCTTACTGGAAGGGGATTCAGCTCGATGAAGTGGCTTTCCCGCTAATGCTCGCCTGGCGTTTGCAGTCGCTGGGTCTGCTTGACGGCTTTGACCCCTACCCGATGGTTCGGGCCGGAGCTTCGTACCTCATCCGGCGCGGCCCGGCCTCGCCGCAGGAGCGCTGGGAAGAGGACGCTGGCATCTCGCCCTCAACCCTCGCCGCCGAAATCGCCGCGCTCGTCTGCGCCGCCGAGATTGCCCGGTCGCGTGGTGAAGAGAAGGCGGCAGACCTTTGCTTGCGCACGGCCGATTACTGGGCGACGAATGTTGAAAACTGGACATACACGACGCGCGGCTCGCTGCTCGACGGGCACGCCGAGTACTACGTGCGGCTCGACTCGATCGACCCTGAGACGCTGGAAACGGACGACGACCCGAACACGGGCCTCGTACAGATACGTAACCGCCCCGCCGGCCAATCCGATTACCCGGTCTACGACCTCATCGACGGCGGGTTCCTTGAGCTTGTGCGCTACGGGATACGCGACGCGCTTAACGAGCACGTGTTGAAAACTCTTGTTGTTTACGACGCCGTGCTGAAAGCCGACACGCCGTGTGGCCCGTCCTGGCACCGTTATAATCATGACGGCTATGGACAGAAAGATAATGGTGACCCATTCGACGGGACGGGCGTCGGTCGTGCCTGGCCGCTTTTAACCGGCGAGCGGGCCCACTATGAGTTGGCCGCGGACCGCGACGTCCGCGAGTACATTGAGGCGATGGAATGCTTTGCCAACACCGGCGCGATGCTGCCCGAACAGGTGTGGGACACCGCGGACATTCCGGAGCAGCAGATGTATTGCGGTCGCCCGACCGGTTCAGCCATGCCGCTGGTCTGGGCCCACGCCGAGTACGTTAAGCTTCTGCGCTCGGCGCGCGACCGCGCCGTCATTGATTTAATCGAGCCGGTATACCGGCGCTACGTCGTACAGGGCGTGACAAGTCCGCTCCAGGTCTGGATGTTCAATCATAAACTCCGCGCCGCGCAAGCCGCCCGCCCGCTGCGCATCGAGGCGCTTGCGCCCGCCCGCTTGCACTGGTCGGCAAACTCGTGGGCCACCGTCGAGGATGTGGAGTTGCCTGATGAGGGGCTTGGAATTTACGCTCACGAGTTCGCGCCCGGCACGCTCGTCGCGGGTGAGGTATTGAAGTTCACTTTTTACTGGACGCAGGCGGGCCGTTGGGAAGGGCGCGATTTTGATATCGCCGTTCGATAAGGCTCGCACACTCGGACGGTCTCGTTCTTAACTTGTCTGAAGTGAGGTGAAAAAGGCCTTAGACTTTCGGCCTTGGACTTTCGACCCTATTTTTTCTGTGAGCGCAGGGCATCCAGCTCAGACCGCAGCCGCGGGAGGTCTTCGTTTTGCGGATTGACCGCCTCCAATTTTTCAAGCGTTGCCTGCGCTTCTCCGGCATCGCCCTTTTTCGTCAGGGCGATGACCAGGTTGTGGAGAGTCTTTTCGTGCTTCGGGTCCATTTCGAGTGAGCGACGATATTCCTTGACCGCGCGGTCAAAATCCGGGGGCTGGCGCGCCAGGAACGTCGTGCCAAGATCGGTGCGGACGTTAATATCATTCGGATTCCTGACCAGCGCCGCCGTATACCATTTCTCTGCCACGTCGTAGTGCTCGGCATCGAAATTTGCGTCGCCAAGCTTGACCATCGCGTCGTAGCTGTCAGGGCGTATCTGATTGGCGCGCAATAAAAACTCGATCGCCTCATCAAAGCGGTTGATCTGGTAATAGAGCAATGCGGCCTTCATCTGCGCGTCAAAATTGTTCGGCTCATTGCGGGCCTGTTGAATCGTTGCCTGCACGTCGGCTTGCATCGCCTGCGGGTCGGCGACGCCGTTTGAAGGGAGCGCCGGGTGGTTCGGCGGCAGCCCGGCATTCTGCACCGTTGCGGCCGCGGCAGGCGTCCGCGGCACGCCGTAGTACTGGTTGACGGTGTTTGCAAACACGAAGCCGATGAACAGCCCGAGCAACAGCCCGATGATGGAAAATAGTATGTTGTCTTTCGTCATGAGAAGTAGTCAGTATTCAGTAATCAGTATTCAGCTAAAACCATTACTGACTACTGACTGCTGATTACTCTAAGCGTAAGAGTGTAATCCCGGCAGCAGGTAGCTGACCCCCAGATAGGTGAAGATCACGAGCAGAAACCCCACCAGCGCAAAATAGGCCGAGCGTCGTCCGGTCCACCCTCGCGCGATGCGCGTGTGCAGGTAAGCCGCATAGGTGAGCCACGCGACCAGTGCCCCGACCTCTTTCGAATCCCAGCTCCAGTATGCGCCCCACGATTCGTTGGCCCAGACTGCGCCGGTAATTAACAGCATCGCCAGCAGGGCGAAGGCCACACTCGCCGTTTTGTACATCAGGCTGTCGAGCTTATCCAGCGGGGGCAGCGCCGCGCGCAGCCGCTCGGTGCGGAAGCTAAATAGAACAACGAAGAGGGTGGCGGCAAAAGCAGTAATCAAAGCGGCGAGCTCGACCGGGTTGGCGTTGAGGCTTAAGCTCAGCCTTGACCCGTTTTGTTGCACAAACATCGCCGCCGCCTGTTCGAGTCGAGCAGCTCCCAGTTGCGCAACCTGATCCGGCTTGAGCCCCTCTTGCTCCGCGTACCACTTGCCGAACGTTGCGTACTGTCCTGTATCTATGTGCGAGATGACGTTCGTCATGGTCTTGATCTGTGAGACCAGCGTGGCGATGGCGGATGCCTGCGCGACCAGTGCCAGCTTCAGCAACCTGTGGCCCCACATGCGCGCCTTCTCATTGTTCTTCGCCAGGTAGACCCCGAAAGCAATGATCACACCGGCCGTCAGCAGCGCGGCGATGATCAGTATCGGCCCGACCCACGGAATGTCTGCGCGCAACGGGACGGGCGTGCGTCTCCCGTCATTGATCAGAATCGTCGAGGCGCGATAAGTTCCCGCCGTGAATACCGAAAATCTGCTGATAGTCGCAAAGATTGAGAGGGCGAAGATGCTCGACCAGACCGCCATCGACTCCGGCTTAGTCCCGTCCTTCAGCAGGTAAACCACCGCGATCGCAAAACAGACGAGCGCCACCCCATAGCTCATCGACGCGATCCCGACGTGGATCGGTCGCCAGTAGGAATCCAGGATCGGCGGCAGGTTGATGAACTCATCCCCGATGAATCTGGCCAAAAGCAGAATGAGCGACGCCAGCGGTAATGACAATGCGCCCAAAAATCGGAAACTCTTGCGGTGCGCGATCAGCAAAGTGGTGATGCCCGCGCCGAAAGCGAAGGCGAGGCTCAGATCGTAAAGATTGGCAAATGGAATGTAGCGGAAGAACCATGGCAGTTGGTCCGGCCCATAGCCGTTGCTGATCAGGACTGACAACTCATGGTCGCGGGCGTTAATCCACCGGACGCCCCAGCTCGATAGGTTAAAGAAGACTCCTGCGGTCGCCAGCCACAGCCCCAGCTTTTGCGCCCATTCTGAGGGCGCGTAGAGGTTGGTGAGATGGAAGACGGCGGCCGTCAAATAACAGGCCAGCGCCAGCAGCATCAGCGCGCCGTCAGAGATGAATATCCGGCCGCCCAGTTGGGCGCGGATAAGGACCATCAGAATGGCACCGGCCACGGCCGCAATCGCCGGAAGGTAAGAGCTCAACGTCATCCTGCTCTCAAAATTCGGGGCCTCATGAACTGTCGTTTGTACGCTGCTACTCATGATTTTGTACCTCAGGGGATTCTCCGCCGATCAAGTTTGTTAACCGCTTGAAACGGTCTTCAAAAGCCAGCTTGTTGCGATTAGTATTGCCTCCCATGACAACTTCAAAACGGCCGCCTGCTTTCTCTTCAACGAGCGCCCACACGCGCTGGTGCGAGAAAAAGAAGACTGCGCAAAGCGTCAGGCCGAGGAGCAGGCCGCCGATATAGAAGGGATACCTGCCGGGATCGTGCTGGATAGAGAGGATGTGCGCGAGCGGCACCTTTTCGAAATCCGTTAACCGGTACTTGTAACCGGCGAAGGGCGCTCCGACGGGCGCGCCTGACGGCAACTCCATCGCGAAGGCGTAGACCGTCTTTTGCTGGCCGGCAGATGTTGTGACTCTCAGCTGCGCCGCCGGTTTATTGTATTCATCAGACGCCGTATCCGGTTTGCTGCCGTTGAGGATAAAGTCGGGAAAAAAATTTAAGAAATCAATCTTTGTCCCGTCCGCGAGCGTCTTCGAGCCGTTGCGCGCAACGGTGATCTCTTGCGGAGTCCCGCCGTCCTGTGGAGTCAGACTCAACGTAATATTGCGCGCGTAGCCTGTCGGCGCGAAGCTCGCTTGAAAGAAACGGTAGCCGCGATAATCATAAGGCTCGTTCAGATGAACCAGCCCCTCGCGCTCGCCATATTCGTCTCTGATCTTAATTCGCGTCAGCCAATCAATCGTATTAGTGGCCTGAATCGAGCCCTCTTTCTTGATCAGCTTCTGCTGGATGTCCGTACACGTCACGGTGAAGGGAAGGCGGACGGCAACGGGTGTAACTTCGTCCAGGTAGTAGTTGAGCTGGGTCATCTCGGCCGAAGAGGTCCCGGGCATGAGCCGCATCTGACCCGTGCGCCCGAACTGACTGGTCAGGAAAAAGCCGAAGAAGATCGTCAGCAGGGCGACGTGTACGGCGTAGGCGCCGAGGCGGTTCCAGGCGCCGCGCTCGCCAAAAACATACGTGCGCGCGCCCCTCTCCGTCACCGTCGGTTTGAGCCCGACGCTGCGACATGCCGCGCCGATGCGGGTGGCGACTGCGCTCCTGCTCTCGCCTTCGACTTCAAGCGTTGCCGTCTGCTTCCGGGCGCGCAGGTAGGCGCGCGACGCATCGAGTTTGCGGTGTGAGATATACCTCCAGGCCGCCGGAAAACGATCGATCGAAGCGAGCACGATATTGAGCGAGAGGACGAGCAGCAGCAGATTGAAGTACCAGGTGTGATAGATGTCGAAAAAGCCGAGGCTGCCATAGAGCAGTTTCTGCGAAGGCATCAGCTCGGCGTAGTATTTGTCAAACCCATCAACGCTCTGCTGCATGATGAGCATCCCCGTCATGTTCGAGACGACGAGCAGCACCAGCAGCGTCACGCCAAATCGCACGGAGCTGAGGAGCTGCAGGAGCCGTGTTAAGATCGAGGGGGGCGACCCGGTTGCTGTCCTTACACCTATATTGTTCTTAGTTTCTTCCGCGGCGGACATTAGATTATTGCTTTCAATTAATTCAGAAGATTTGGAGCGGAAACGCCAACGGCGTGAGTCCGGCCCTCATGGCATATTTCCGATGACGTTACACCGCGTATCTTAAGGTATATCGAGCCTATTTCAAAGCCAGCAGCACGGGCTTCCAGGGTCTCTTCATTTTCGGCGAGCGGATGAGGTCAGCCGAAAGTCAGAGGCCATCTGCGGCAGCCCCTGCAGGGGCGAAATAGTTTAGCCCAGTGCGTGAGCGCTCTCGTGTGGATCGCACCACAGATCCGCAAAGCCCTGGAAGGGCGTCAGAATTGTTCTTTTAATACTGACATTGAATCGACTCTGTTCTTCTCCTTCTCGCTCAAGTTTAATCCCGTGAAGCTGTTATAGTGATTAAATGGCCCGGGCTATGGTAGATAAAATCAGCATCAGGCGGCTATCCAACGCCCTTAGCCTTAACCTATGGACGCCGCCCGGCCTCTAGGGTTATAACATCTTATCTGGAAAATTTATGGCACGCCCCGGGACAAAATCTCTCAACAAACAGCAGCCAGGACGCGCCGCGCGTCCGGTTTACCCTTTCACCGCGATCGTCGGCCAGGAAGAAATGAAGCTCGCCTTGCTACTTAATATCATTGACCGGTCGATCGGCGGCGTCCTCTTGATGGGGCATCGCGGCACGGGCAAATCGACCGCCGTGCGCGCTCTAGCGGCCCTTCTGCCGCCGGTCACAAAAGTGCGCGATTGTGTTTATAACTGCGACCCGCGCGTACCCGCAGAGCTCTGTGATGATTGCTACGCCCGGATGATCTCTACCGGGAAGCTGGCGGGTGAGCGCGCCGCTGTCGCGGTCGTTGATCTGCCGCTTGGCGCGACCGAAGACCGGGTCTGCGGGACGATCAATATCGAACGCGCGCTCAAGGAAGGCGTCAAAGCATTCGAGCCCGGTCTGCTGGCGCGCGCCAATCGCGGCTTTCTCTACATTGACGAGGTCAACCTGCTCGAAGACCATCTGGTTGATCTGCTGCTCGACGTGACCGTCACAGGGCGCAACGGGGTCGAGCGCGAAGGAATCTCCGTCGAGCATCCCGCGCGTTTTGTCCTTATCGGTTCCGGTAACCCCGAAGAGGGCGAGCTGCGGCCGCAACTGCTCGACCGCTTTGGCCTCCACGTCGAAGTCGGGACGGAAGCCGATCTTGACCGGCGCGTCGAGATCGTCGAAAGGCGAGAAGCTTTCGAGCATAATCCAGCGAGCTATTGCGCCGGCCTGAAGACGCAACAGGAACACTTAAGCCGGCGGCTCATCCGCGCCCGGAAAAACGTTCGTGAAGTGAAGATCTCGCGCGATCTTTTGCGACGCATCGCCCAGCTCTGCCTGCAGCTCAGGATTGATGGCCACCGGGGCGAATTGACCATTACCCGCGCCGCACGCGCCCTCGCGGCTCTCGAGGGGCGGCGTGAAGCGACAGCCATGGATGTGCGCCGCGTTGCCGCGATGTCGCTACGCCATCGACTCCGCCGTGACCCGCTCGAGCAGACGGGGAGCGGCGCGCGTATCGGGCAGGTGGTTGAAGAATTATTCGGTCCTGAAACGCCACACGATCAATTTAAAGGTTCAAAAGGAAGGCGTGATCTGCCAGATCATGAGGGAGACCCGCCAGGCAAGAGTGGAGGGGTCGGTGGTGTGGGTGGAAACGGTAGTAACGCAAAGCATGAAAGAACCGATCCGATCCCGCCGCCATCATTCGATGCGCAATTGCCGGAAGGCTCGCTTAATCTCTCACCCTCTCCACAGCCGAAACCGGCGGCCGCACGCCCGACCTCATCACGCCGGCGGAGCGGTGTGCGCCGCGACGCCTCTAATTCGCAGAGCGGCCGGTATTCGCGCGCAGTTGTGAAAGCGTCCCATAACGGAGCGAAGATCGCCGTGGACGCGACACTGCGCGCCGCCGCACCCTTTCAATTCGAGCGGCGTGAGCCGTCGCGAAGGGCTCCATTGAGGATTGCGGCGCAGGACCTCCGCTACAAACGGTTTAAGCGGCGCATCGGCACGCTCTTTATCTTCGCCATTGACTCTTCGGGCAGCATGGCGCTCAATCGAATCGGTCAGGCTAAGGGGGCCCTCGCCCATCTGCTGCGCCAGTCCTATCTCAACCGGGATCGGGTCTCGCTGATCAGTTTTCGCGGACAGGGTGCGGAGATACTGTTGCCCCCGAGCCAGAGCATCACACGCGCCGGGCGCCTGCTCGACGCGCTATGTATCGGCGGCTCGACGCCGCTGGCCTCTGGCCTCGCCAGCGCTCTTGCCGTGGCTCATCGCGCCCGCCGGCAGGGAGTAGCGGCCACCGTCCTCTTGCTCTTCACCGATGGACGCGCGAACGTTTCGCTGCGACCGGATGAGACGCTGACCCGAGCGGCTCGCCGGAGTGTGATCGGGCAGGAGATTATAGATTTGGGCATCGCACTGCAACATGCTGGCGTGAGGATAGTCGTGGTCGATACGCAAAACAGGTTTACGTCGAACGGCGAGGGGCAATCCCTTGCCGCCAAACTCGGCGGTCATTATCTACACCTCCCATCCACTGCCGGAGAGGGCGGACAGGTTTTCTCTCGCCGCCTGAAAGAACAATGTCAACCCTGATAGACAGAGCATTTGTCCAATTGTGATTGAGCC
Source organism: uncultured Blastocatellaceae bacterium (assembly GCA_964383905.1). Taxonomy (GTDB): domain Bacteria; phylum Acidobacteriota; class Blastocatellia; order Pyrinomonadales; family Pyrinomonadaceae; genus CAYLJO01. Next base: position 5,070 of record CAYLJO010000164.1, on the reverse strand, counting down.
ACCAGATAAACCAACAGCTTCGACCGAACGCGACCGGCGCGTGCTTGCCCTTTATCAGGAGTTGCTGGAGATCGAGCAGCGGCTGATCCCGACGGGCCTGCACGTCTTCGGGGGCGTGCCGAAACAGGGGGCCCGTGCCGACATGCTGCGCATGGTCGCATCATTCCCGAGGCCGGAGGCCGGAACGCGTGCGCTCACCGACCTCGTGGCAGAAAAACTGGGATTGAGCGCCTATGACACGCTGCCGAAATCAGCGGCACATGACAACCACCTTTTATCCGAGCGCGAGCGTGTTGATGCTCTGGTCTCCGGTGCGATTGAGATATTCACTGCGGAAGGGTTAGAGGCGGCGGTCGCCTGGCTCGAAACGAATGCAGGTGTGAGCGCAGGAGATTCGCGCCCCATTTTCACCTTGCTCGAAAAAATTTCCGCGCAATTGAATACAAACAATGAGCTTGAATCGCTGGTGCGCGCTCTGCGCGGCGAGTACATTGAGCCGGGACCGGGCGCGGACATCGTGCAGAACCCGAATATCCTGCCGACGGGACGCAACACCCATGCGATCAATCCCTACACCGTGCCCTCCGAGATCGCTTTCACCCGCGCCCACCGAGCGGTCAACCGCCTGCTTGAACGCCACTTCCATGAAAACGGGCGATACCCGCGCGCCATGGCGCTCGTCCTCTGGGGACTGGACAACATCAAGACGCAGGGCGAGGGTGTCGCGCAGGCGCTATGGCTGCTGGGCGTCCGCCCCGTGCGCGATGCGTTGAACCGCGCAACCGAAGTGGAAGTAATTCCGCTCGACAAATTGAACCGCCCGCGTATTGACGTCGTGATGACTGTGTCGGGCATCTTTCGCGACCTATTCGGTGCGACCATGGGGCTGCTGGACAGGGCCGTGCGTCGTGTCGCCGCGCTCGATGAGCCGGTGGGGATGAACTACGTGCGGCGTCATGTCCTTGAACAGGTAGAGGGCGGGGAATCCACCTTCGACGACGCGGCCGTCCGCGTCTTCTCAAATGCGCCCGGCAACTACGGCACAAACGTCAACTTCATGGTCATGGGCTCGGAGTGGGAACGGGACGACACGCTCGGTGATCTTTTTGTCACGCGCAAGTGTTTCGCCTACGGGCGCGACTCCGTAGGCCGCGCCATCGAAGGCCGCGAGGCCCGTCTTTGCATGGATCGAGCGTTGGCCCGCGTCGAAGCGACATACCAGAACATAGACACGTTCGAGATCGGCATTACGGACGTGGACCACTACTTTGAGTATCTCGGCGGCGTCTCGAAGGCCGTCGAAAAGCGCGCCCGAGCGCGCCCCGCCATCTACCTCTCTGACACCCTCTCGCCCGATGCCAGGATCCGTTCCATCGAAGAGACCGTGCGGCTGGAGACGCGCGCCAAGACACTTAACCCGAAGTGGTACGAGGGTATGCTCCGGCACGGCTTCCGCGGGGTGGCGGAGATCGAAAGCCATGTGACAAATACCTTTGGTTGGAGCGCGACCACAGGCGCGGTTGATGATTGGATTTATACCGAAGTGGCGAAAACTTATGTGCTGGATCAGGCGATGCTCGACCGGTTACGAAACCTCAATCCACATTCGGCGCGCTCGCTCGTCGGTCGCCTATTAGAGGCGCACGGGCGCGGCTTCTGGGTCGCAGATTCACAAATCATTGACCGGTTGCGCGAGGTCTTCACCAGGTTAGAGGACAGCCTCGAAGGCGTATTCTGATGCCGGAAATAGCAAGTTTGGAGGCTCAAAATGACTAAACGTTGGTTTTCGTTAATGGCCCTCACACTAATTTTGGGCGCGGGGGCAAGCGCCTTCGCTCAGGGAACGGCCCGGCCAGAGGCAGACACCGGAAGCGCCGGCAGCGCGATTAAGGAGAAAGATATCCACCGGCTGCTTGAGCTAATGGGGGTTGGCAAAATAGGTGAGCAGATGGGGATGCAGGTGTTTAGTAGCCTCCGAACCGCTGTGCCGAATATACCCGAACAGGTTTGGCAGGATTTAACGGCCGAGTTCCAGGATGAGCTCGGCGCCGAAAAGATTATTAATCTGAGCATCCCTATTTACTCCAGACATTTCACCGCCTCAGAAATAAAAGAGCTGATCGCCTTCTACGAATCGCCTCTCGGCAGGAAGATAACGGGCGAGATGCCCGCGATCACACAGGAGGCCTACGCGGCGGGAGTACGGCAAGGGCATGAAGTTATCAAGCGTGTTCTGGATAAGCTGAAGGCCAAGGGATACCCTGTGCCGGTCGCCTGAACCGTTACAGAAAAATCGTCGCGCCGCTCTCCAGCCAACTGTTCTGCCCTCTGATCGATACCGGGGGATTATTGAAGATAACCTTCCTTTACATCGGTTCGAGCCTTCTCGCCCCGCTACGGCAGGCCGAGCGGGAGATCAATTGTGACTACGGGTTTGACCTGCGCCTCGCCGCACACAACTTCGGCATGACGCTGACCGGCGCCGAATGGCAAGGCGTCGAGGGTGACTTGAGTGATGCCGACCTGGTCTTCGTCATTCACGTGATGGATGGCGAAAACGCCGCGCGGCTGCTCGACGCGCTTGAAAGATACGGGGAGCGGCATCGTGCGGTCGTCGTCATTAATTGTATGCCGGACCTGATGCGGCGTACGCGCATGGGGCGCCTCGATTTTGCGAGGTTGTTTAAGGCCGAAAAGACGGGGCGCGCAGAAGACCCGGCCGGTCAACGGGCGAAAGATGGTTTCCGCCGGGCGACGGCGCTAATCAGTAAGATAGGCTTATGGGTCGGCGATCAGGCGCGCGCGCACCGTGATAAACAGTCCCGTGATCACACGCAGTACCTCAGGCTAGTAGACCGCCTTCCGTCTTTGCTGCGCTTGGTGCCGAATGCCGGCAAACTGCGTGACATCAAGCATTACCTCTACCTGTTCTGCTATTTCCTCCAGCCTACGCCTCTCAACATCCGCTCGATGCTGTTGTATGCGCTCAAACATTACGTGCCTGATGAGCGATTGACGAAGACAGACATTAACGTGCCGAGGCCGGAGACGATGCCTGCGCTGGCGCTCTACCACCCTGACGCGCCGGCGCTCTTTGAGTCTTTTGAATCGTATCGCAAGTGGTACGAGCGGCGCGATGTAAAGAAGAGGGGACGGACTTTAACACCGGATAAAACTATCGGGCTGTTGCTGATGAGGCCGCAGATCATCAGCCGCACACACAAGCATTACGACGGCTTGATTCGCGCCATCGAGGCTGAGGGGCTGATGGTGCTGCCGGCGATCTCGACACTGATGGATAACCGCGAGGCCTGTGAGAGGTTTTTCGTCGAGAGAATAGAGCGAAAAGCAGTGTGGGGAGGAAGACGGAAGGCAAAACATAGAAGCCGGCAAGCGGAAAGAAGGGCGCCCCGGGTTGAAACGAGACCGCGCGTGAGCCAGATTGTCTCCTTGACCGGGTTTAGCTTTGTTGGCGGGCCGGCGATGAATGACAGCCAGGCGGCATCACAATTCCTCCGCGACTTGAACCGCCCGTTTCGCTCCGCCGTCAGTCTTGACATGCAGACGATTGAGTCGTGGTATGAGTCCGGTACGGGACTCAACCCCGTGCAAGCCGGGATGCAAATCGCCATCCCCGAATTGGACGGGGCCACCGAGCCTTTTGTTTATGGCGGGATGCCGGCGGGAGGCTGCGAGCCCGTGCCGCTCGAGGACCGGTGTCGCCGGTTGGCGCGACGCCTTTTACGCTGGAATCGCCTGCGCACGGCGGCGCGCGCAGAGATCAAGCTGGCGATGCTTGTTTTCTGTTTCCCACCGAACAAAGGCAATACGGGGACGGCGGCCGATCTTGATGTATTTCCCAGCACGTGGGAGATGCTCCGCCGCCTAAAAGAGGACGGATATGATCTTACAGTGCCGTCGGGCCCTGATGAGTTGCGCGAAATGCTGACCGGCGGAAACTCCGGGCGTTTTGGCGCCACGGCAAATATTGCCTATCGCATGCCGGTTGACGAGTACAGGCGACTGTGCCCGTATGTTGAGGAGATAGAAGCCGAATGGGGCGCGGCGCCCGGCCGGATCAACTCTTTCGGCGGCGATTTGCTGGTTCAGGGCATCACGCTCGGCAACGTTTTTATCGGCGTGCAACCGACCTTCGGTTACGAGGGAGACCCGATGCGGCTGCTGATGGCGCGAAGCGGTGCTCCGCATCACGGTTTTATGGCGCTTTACACCTATCTTGAAAAAGTCTTCCGCGCAGATGCCGTGCTGCACATCGGCACACACGGCGCGATGGAATTTATGCCGGGAAAACAGGTCGGGCTATCTTCCGATTGCTGGCCCGACCGCTTGATCGGCGAATTGCCAAACATCTACATCTATAGTGTCAATAACCCGTCCGAGGGCTCAATCGCCAAGCGGCGCTCCTACGCAGAGCTGATCTCTTATCTTACTCCGCCCATTGAGAGCGCAGGGCTGTACAAAGATTTAGCCTCCCTCAAAGAGTTGTTGATGGCTTACAGGCAGGCGACCGACGAGCGCGAACGCGAGCAACTGTATGCCTCCATTGAAGCGGCGGCCCGCGAATTGAATTTTGAAACATTTAACCGCGCTTAAGAGATTTTGATGATTCCGCAGTGAATGAACTCCAATCTTGTTGGAAGATGAGATAATAATCAGCCTGCTTTTAGTCCCGGAGGGACGAAATGTTTATAGCAACAGCGCAGACTACAGTGCTAGCTCCGTTAGGAGCGGCATGTTGATAGCCCTCAGGAAGATCAAGGGACTAAGCTCCGTTAGGAGCGGCATGTTATCCGTCGGCTTACTCTCACCGGTGAGAGAGAACATGCCGCCCCGCTCTTGACAGTAAAGCTGGTGTTGGTTGATTTCAAGAAACGCAGGTATGCCATGCCTCCACAGAGTTGGGGTTAAGTGCGGGACGGGCGGCGCACCTCTTGCCGGAATTGTCGGGCTGTGAGGCGGTGTTTAAAGACCTCGATCCCATCAATAGTCACAACCGGAATTTCAAGTCCATATCTTTCAACGAGTTCCGGGTCATCCTCGATGTTTATC
>CAYLJO010000163.1:0-14258 GCA_964383905.1 uncultured Blastocatellaceae bacterium | reverse complement strand
CACAAGCATCCCCGATCTGACCGCTTCAATTCAACCTAATTGGTAAAACACGAGAACTTCTATCACAGGATTTTACCTCATCTGTCTCCGAATGAAAGCCGAAATTCGATAATTGCTTGCGCCGCTCGCTGTGATGATAAGCTGGTTCGGAAAAGGTTGCTCTGCCGTTCGTGGTCGAAGAGTTTGCCGTCTCCAAGTGTATCTTCGGATTTCGCGGACGCTGCGTCAGGCTGGCGCAGCTTCTTTGAGCCTTTCTTCGGTTTGGTTGAGGCTTTCTTTTTCTTCGTGCCTTTGTCGTGCAGACCGGCGGCGACTTCCTCTTTGTAGCGTTCGTGATTCAATCGCAGCAGACGATCTAAGACTTCGCGGCGCGCGGCTTCTGAGATGGTGAACCGGATGCCCTGTTTGGTTTGATGAAAGCCGTGCGTGGGGCAAGAATACAAGCGCAACCTTCGGAGCGCCGCGACGAGCGCCTATAATGACCAGTAAGTTCTTATTCTTGCTTTCTTGCTCTATGTGAGACAGATAACTTGACGGCTGACACCAGCAGTATCACACCGAGCAGCGCGTGCAGGGCAGAGCCGGGCGCATACCGCAAGAAGTAACTTCCAGCCAAAGCCCCCACTATCGAGCCGAGCGACATAAACACGATGAAATGAGCGTGAGGGCGTATCTCCGTGAACCGTCCAACGTTTCTATACTTCACCAGTCCCAAGATGATCGTCGGGATGCTGATAGCGAGGCTCAGACTTCCGGCCAGCTTTATATCAACGGCGAACAGCAGAAGTATTGTCGGAATGATTAACTCCCCGCCGGCCACGCCGAGCATACTGCTAAAGACGCCGATCACCACCCCGGCCACCGCGCCCAGGATGATTTTGAGAAAGTAAGGACCCGGCAAGCCCCGCGCCTGATAGATGAAATCATGCCCGATCAGTATCGCGCTCAGCATGGCGAGGAAAATCACCACGATGCGGATAAGCGTGTGCTCATTGATGCGAGTCGCAAAGCGGACGCCAAGATATGAGCCTACTAATGAGCCGACCAGAATGTTGATGATGATAGGGGCGTGAGCGACGATGCGATCCTGTCTTGGTTCAGCCGGAAATGGAGTTGGCAGCCTCTGGCTGTAGTTGGTCAACTTGAGACCGAGCCTGCTGTCGTTTAATAGCACGCGCCGCCCGTGCGGCTTCCAGCTTCTGGTCTCGTTCTCTGAAAATTTGTTGCTCTCGTCCTTCAAGCTTAACACGTGGCGTCACATAGCCAATGGCGCTATGCAACCGCCGCTCATTATACAACCACACGACACAAAACACATGGTACCGAGCTAGAGCTACTTTACCCTTGGCATCCATGGTATGGACTTAAGGTTACTGCCAGCCGGTCCTATACGCGATGTGGGGTTGCCAGTATTTACGCGGCACACGAGCAGGATGGCAAGCTTCAGCTCTTGGAAGTGCCTAGCTGGATGTTTGATCATGCGACGTGCGCGGCAATGCGATTGTCCGAATATCCGTATGTTAGCGTCAAACAATTGCATGCCCTTAAAGAGTTGCTCACATATGCTGCGACTGCTACCGGGGATAATGTGATAGAAAGTCAGCATCTTGGTTCGTCACGAAAAGGAGATGCTGATGAGAAAAGAGAGAAAACCCCACCGCACGCAACTCGACCTGTTTCAGGTTCCAGTGGTAACGCCACCCTGGCAGATCCTGCCTCAGGAAGTACAACTCAAAGTTTGGTCCCTCCTCGTTCAGATGTTTCGCGAGGCTCGCTGTGGCCGCCGCACCGCTCAGGCAAAGGAGGGGTGCGATGAGTGAGAAGATAAAACCGCACCACCTTGAGCGCAAAGCCATTCTCTATGTGCGTCAATCATCCACTTATCAAGTGACTTATCACGAAGAGAGTCGTCGCTTGCAGTATGCGATGCGTGAGCGTCTAGAGCAGCTTGGGTGGGAACAGATCGAGATTATCGATGAAGATCAGGGTCGTTCCGCCGCCGGGACGGTTGAACGAAGCGGTTTTGAGCGCATGGTCGCCGATGTCTGCCTGGGGAAAGTCGGAGCCGTGGCTGCCAGAGAAGTCTCACGTTTTGCTCGCAACAGCCGGGAGTGGCAGCAACTGGTCGAGGTCTGCCGCATTGTCGACACGCTGCTGATCGATCACGAGGTGATTTATGCTCCCCGCCACAGCAATGATCGCCTGCTCTTGGGTCTGAAAGGCAGCTTGAACGAGTATGAACTAGACCTGCTGCGCCAACGCTCCCTGGAAGCGCGCTACGAGAAAGCTCGGCGCGGCGAGATGGTCGTCGCTGCGCCGGTTGGCTATCTCAAAACAGAGGACCAGGGCCTGGAGAAAGATCCGGACCATCGAATACAGCAACGAGTTCTGTTGGTCTTCAGCAAGTTCCAGGAACTGGGGAGCGTGCGCCAAACGCTGATGTGGTTCTTGGAAGAAGAGTTAGAAGTGCCCGCTCGGGACGCGTCTGGCACAATCCATTGGAGGCGGCCGCGGTATAGCTCGATTTACAACATCTTAACTAATCCCACGTATGGTGGCGCCTATGTTTTCGGGCGAACGGAGCACGGCTCGCAGTACGAAGCGGGACAATCAGCGCGCAAGGTGTCACGGCGTCGGCCGCGCGAGCAATGGATCGCTTTGATCCCAGATCACCATGAAGGGTACATTGCTTGGCAACAGTTTGAAGAGATGCAAGAGACGATTGCCAGCAACTGTTTGGACGCAGACCGTCCTGGGGCTCCCAAGCGCGGTGCAGCGCTTCTTGCTGGGATACTGCGGTGCCGCCGTTGCGGGCGTAAACTGACAGTCGCTTATACTGGTGCCGATGCTCTTTCTGGCGAGCGTTTCTTGCGCTATGTCTGTAATCGTGGTTATCTGGATAATGGAGAGCCGAAGTGCATCTCTTTTGGCGGTGTTCCCGTGGATGAAGTGGTGGGGCATGAAGTAATGCGCGTGGTCAGACCAGCAGCAGTGGAGGCGACATTGCAAGCTCATCAGGAGGTCAGAGAGCAAAGAAATGCGGCTGTCGCGGCGCTCAGTGATGACTTGCAGGCGGCTCGTTATGCAGCGCAGCGGGCCCAAAAGCAATATGATGCGGCCGACCCGGAAAACCGCCTCGTGGCTGATGAATTGGAGCGTCGGTGGAATCGATCACTTGAACGTGTGCGTGAACTTGAGCAGCGCATCGAGCAACTCAGTAAAGAAGCGCCAGAAACGGAAGCTGTGACACGGGATGAGTTCGTCGGCTTGGCTGACGAGCTGGAAGGGGTGTGGCATGATCCTCGATCGGATGCGCGACTAAAGAAGCGAATTGTGCGAACGCTGATGAAAGAGGTGCTAGTCGAGATCGACGAACAGCGGAGCGAGGTCGTGCTGACGATCCACTGGCAAGGTGGTGTGCATACAGAACTGCGTGTGCCCCGTCGCCGTCGTGGAACTGCGACACGCACCGCGCCGGACATCATCTCGGCGGTAGGAATATTGGCTCGCGTGTCGACCGATGAAATGATCGCCAGCTTTTTGAACAGAAACAACCTCAAGACCGGACGCGGCAATCGTTGGACGAAAGAACGGATCACCTCACTCCGAAGCTACCATCAGATTCCATGCTACGGCGCTGAGAATAAGGAGATCGAAGGATGGATGACGCTGACTGAAGCGGCTGAGTTCCTGCACCTGAGTTCTCGTACAGTGCGCATCGCAGTAGAGCGAGGAGAGATCCAGGGCGAACATCCGCTTGCCGACGGGCCATGGGTCTTTCGTCGTAGCGACCTCGAGACTTCAGCCGCCAAGGAGCTTGTGCGCCGGGCACAAAACCACAACAAGCGCACTGCGGCACCTGGTGCTGGGCAGAAAGAACTCGTGTTTTCAAGGAGATAGAACAAAGGAGTATTGTGATGAGGAGTTGTAGAACACTTCGATGTAGTCAAAGATCTTCATCGTTGCCTCGCTCCTCGTCGTGAAGTGTTCGTGGTGCACCAGCTCCAGTTTGAGCGCACTGAAGAAACTCTCGGAGACCGCATTATCCCAGCAGTTTCCCTTCCGGCTCATGCTCTGCGCAGAGAAGATCTTTTCCACCAGAGCGCGAAAGCTGGCGCTCGCGTATTGACTCCCGCGATCGGTATGAACAAGCTGCGGTGCTTGCCCTCCGCGACGAGCCACCCCCATTGTGAGAGCCGCTTCCACTAGTTCGCTCGTCATCCGCGAGGCCATTGACCACCCGACCACCATCCGGGAATACAGATCAATAAAGACTGCCAGATAGAGCCAGCCTTCATCCGTCCAGACATAAGTGATGTCGCCGGTCCACTTGGCAAAAATCCGGGAGCTAATCAACGCCAACAAGCAAACAAGAGCTGGAAATCTGATCGTGAGACTCAACCCTATTATCCTGGGTTGGGCGAACTATCACCGGCACGTTGTGAGCAAAGCGGCATATAGCTATGTAGATCATGCCATCCACCAAGCACTATGGCGGTGGTCGGTGCGTAGACATCCAAATAAAGGGGCTGCCTGGGTCAAGCGGAAGTACTTCACTAGCTCAGGAGGCGATAACTGGGTCTTCCATGGAGAAACAACCGGGGGAAAGAAGGTCTGGTTATTAAAGGCCAGGAGCGTGCCTATTACAAGACACGTCAAAGTCAAAGGAGAAGCCAACCCTTACGATCCTACATGGGAAACTTATTTCGAGCGTCGAATAGATGTGAAGATGGAAGCCAACCTGAAAGGTCATAGGAGACTTCTCCGCCTGTGGATAACGCAGGACGGAATGTGTCCGGTCTGCCACCAGAAGATCACGAGGATAACGGGATGGCACAGCCATCACATCATCTGGCGGGTCAACGGTGGCAAGGATGGAGACAGCAACCGAGTACTGCTACATCCGAACTGCCATAGACAAGTTCATAGCCAGGGGTTGGAAGTGGTGAAACCGCGTTCCCGAGGGAGCGTTAAATGAGGCTTGAGCCTATTGCGAGGAAACCCGCACGATGGGTTCTTAGGGGGCGGGGTGATGGCAACATCACCTTGCTACCCGACAAGCGTTTCACCGCGGGGACATCACGCTTCGCACTGAGCATGAACTCGATGGTATCCCCCTCTTTATCCAGCGCACGGTACAGGTATTTCCACTGCTTCCCAACTTTAATGTACGTCTCATCGAGGCGGTAGGAGGAGCTGGCCATTTTCAGGTGCGGGCGCATCCGTTTGTTGATCCCCGGGCTGGTCTGGATGGTTCCCGAAGGCGATCTTGATGGATTTGTTCCGCCCAAAAAGACCGGCCGGCCGCCGAAAGCGAAAGCCACGGACGGCGCCAGGTCTGCCGGCAAGAAGTACGGCACGATTGAATCCCAGACCGCGACCACCCGCAAGCTAAATAAAGCGGTCAAGCAGGCCATCGAGGAAGAGATGGCCGGCAAGAAGAAGGGCAGGAAATAATTAGAGGGGAGGAGTGAAATGGGCCTCATTCTGATCATCATCTTGATTCTGTTACTGATCGGTGCCGTACCGGCGTGGCCTCATAGCCGTGGCTGGGGCTACTACCCGAGCGGCGGCCTGGGCCTTGTACTACTCATCGTGATCATCCTCCTGCTGGTCGGTTACGTCTAAGGCAAGGGAAGGCGGAAGTGGCCACCAGCCGAACGGAGCGGCGGGTGTACCCGCGCAGAGGCAGCACCTGGTCAGTTGTCGCCACGGGCGTCGATGCCAGCGGCTTGGCTTTCGAGTGCGCGGCCTTGCTTCACGACATCAGCGAAGGCGGGATCTTCATGCGCATCGCCTGTTGCGTCAAGGAGGGGTCACGGATCCATGCGCGGCTCAGCCCGCCGACCGGCCCTAGGGATGGGTCTGTGAGGAGAGAGGTCTCAGTCAGTGGGGCGGTGTTGCGCACCTACCCGCAGCCTTTGGGGACGTGCGACGTGGCGATTGAGTTTATGCGGCCGTTGACGTGGGGCAGTTGAATGAAGAAAGGCGGCCACGGAGTGATTACAAACATCCCCCCTCACATGATGCCGGTCGAAGAAGAGGTGCTCGCATCAATGAGGGCTTTTTCCGAGGAGGCCAAGAGGTACGATGCCGCACTTGAGCGGTATCTTGAGGCCCTCAGTCAGGGTCAGGGTGAGGTGCTGGTCTCCGCCACACCACAGGCGGCTGAGGCGAATGCCTGTGAGTATTACAACGGTAGTATCGCGGGGGCGAGGCGGCACCGGGGGATGTTAAAGCAGTTCCTCGATGATTTCGCAGGGGGGGCTAGCAGGAAGGCGGGCGTGAAGTAATGTGGGGCAGAACGTTTGTCGCGTTCGTCGTGCTGCCGGGGGAGGCCTTTCTCCACCACGGGACGGTCACCGATCAGGGAAGCCTCAGGACGGTAGACACCACGTGCGGCGTGCATGCGACCTTCACCGCCTTCAACGGCAGGGGTAAGCGTGGCGCGCGCCCGCGGGTCTTTACTACTCCGCCTTCGGCGGCCCTCACATCCGGCACGCTTCTACGGTGCGACAAATGTGAGCGATGTCATGAAGCTTAAAAGAGAGGCGGCAAGCAGTGATCAATGAAGAGACGCTGAGGAAGGCCCAGGAGGCGCAACGAGAGGTCGAGGGCGCCTTGGTTGAGATCAAGGAAGTCAGACAACCCCCGCCAAAGGCGGTGGCTTGATGAGTATGACCGTCTCAAAGACGGTCGGGGTTAACCATCTTGTTCTTTGACAACGATGCTTGTTGCGTTATCACTAGCACTCGGCGGCGGCGCCCAACTCGCGCCGCACGCCTCGCCCACGCGGGCTGAGCGCTCTTAGTCTCAACTTTAGAAGCGACCTTCGTCGCTCTCCTCCTGATCGCGAATATAGGCGCGCACGATCTCAATGTCGTAGCCCACAGTTGAGACACAGTATCCGCGCGCCCAGAAGTGCTCTCCCGTGTAATTGCGCTCGCGGCCAGCAAACTTCCGTGCAATGGCAATGGCACTTTTCCCTTTGAGAAACCCGATCACCGAAGCCACCGCGTGCTTGGGTGGTATCGCAACGCACATAGGCACATGATCTCGGACCATGTGCCCTTCGATGATCTGACATTCTTGCTGCCGGGCCAACTCGTGGAAGATTTGACCCAGTTGTGTGCGAATCTGCCCATAGAGCGCCTTACGCCGCCGTTTGGGAATAAACACGACATGGTACTTGCAATCCCATTTGGAATGAGCCAGACTTTGGTACGATTCTGCCATATGGATTCTCCTTTGGTGTCACTCATCAAGGCCACCTTTGGAGAATTCTATGGCCGGATCGCTCAAAGCTCTTCAAGTCTCACCAGTCGAACTGGTGGATTACCTCATTCAACTGCGTATTTATCAAACTCTTACGCTACGATGATTTCTCCGACTTCAGTCACTCCGGAGCGATCGACCGCCTGCGTTTGGCCTTGAGCCTGCTCAAAGAACTGAAGAAAGGCAACAAGGAGTGAGCAAACACAGCACAGCAACTCACCGCGCACGCCCGGGCGCCGAAGGCGTCAGGCCGGACCCGGAGACGGAGCTCATCCCCCTGAGTGTAGCCGCCACTATGCTGGGGCTCAGCCGGGAAAAGCTTAGGTATTACACCGAAGGCAAAGAAGAAGGCGGCGAACGGCGGGCAGTAAAAAGTGGGGAAAGGCGGCCGTGAGGTGAGTTCCCCCGAAGAATCAGAGCCGGGCGCGCCAGCACAATTTTCGACTGGTCTACAGCAGCCGTACTGAAAAGCTTTCTTTCCCCGACGACGAGCTGAGGGCCTTGCTGCGGGACATTAAACGGCGCCAGCAGGAGGCTGCGAGCATGGACGAAGATGAGAGTCATTGGCACTGACTCCGGTACTCGGCCAGCAACGCGACGAATGGCTCAAGCCACTGGACGCCCTTAACGAAAAGGTCACCTGTGTGGAGAAGTGGCTTAAAGAGTGAGCCTTGCAGGACGATGTGGTCCTGAGGTTACAGACCCACCCAGGGGTGGGGCTGCTGACATCTCTGGCCTTGGTGCACACTCTCGGGGACGTGAGCCGTTTCCCGACAGCCCGCAAAGTAGTGGCCTACGTCGGGCTGGACCCGGTGGAGCGCTCCTCGGCCGAGAGGAGACACTACGGGCCGATCAGTAAGGCCGGCTGCCGGCTGCTTCGGTACTTGCTCGTCGAGGGGGCGCAGACAGCAGTCAGAGGGGATCAGGAGTTAAAGACCTTCTACCACCGGCTGCTGAAGAGGAAGGAGAAGTCTCAGGCGAAAGTGGCCGTCGCACGAAAGCTCCTGGTGCGGAGCTACATCATGCTGCGAGATGGGATGGGTTATGCGGAGTTTGTCCGTCGAGGTGTCGAAGATCGGTCTACCCGGTGTGTTGCATAGGCAGCAGATGCCTGAGTTTTTGATTGGGAGAGCGGTCCTCCCTGCAAAGGGAGTGCGAAGCAATCCTCATGAGCCGGAGGGGTGCTCGAATAGATGATTGATCGCGGCTCGACCCTCTGATCCGAAGAGGAACGTTAGATACCATTTTGATCGATGCGATCTCATGTCCCAGGAAAGAGTAATGGAGAAAGGCGGCTGCAGCCGCTTGTAGGTGAGGTGTTGTCTTTTTTCTCTTGACAACCATGCCTGCTTCATAGATGCAACACAGCCGATGAGAGCTGATCCTTGACATCTATTCCATCTATGTTATATTCCCTTCGTGGAATGGGAGGTCGAATATACGGATGAGTTCGAGGAGTGGTGGAACGAACTCGATGAAGGCGAGCAGGAGGATGTGCGCGCCATCGTGCTGCTTTTGAGAGGGTTTGGGCCGACGCTGAAATACCCGCATTCGTCCGACATCAAAGGCTCGAAGCATACGCATATGCGCGAACTGAGAATCCAACATGCGGGGCAGCCCTATCGGGTGCTTTACGCTTTCGATCCGCGCCGAGTGGCGATACTGCTAATCGGAGGGAACAAGACCGGTGATGACAGATGGTACGAAACCTTCGTTCCGCGAAGCCTTCAAGATTTACGACGATCACCTCGTCACTTTGCAGAGGGAGGGTTTACTCGATGGCTAAATCGTTCAAGATATTAGAGCGTAAGATGTCGCCGGCATCGCGCACCCGCTCCGAAGAGAAAGCGAAGCAGTTGATCGCGGAGATGCCGCTTCAGGAACTGCGCGCGGCTCGCAAGCTGACGCAAGAAGAGTTAGCCAAAACGCTCAACGTCAATCAAGCTGCGGTCTCAAAGCTAGAGCGGCGCGCAGATATGTACGTCAGCACACTCAGGGAGTTCGTGCGCGCGATGGGCGGGGAACTTGAGATCACGGCGCGTTTCCCCGAAGGCTCGGTGCGCATCAACCAGTTCGAGGACGTGGACGCCGCGGCCTGAAGCCATAGCCGCTCGGCAGATGAGAGTGGCTTGCCTTCGACTGAGGTTTCGCGTCTCTTGCAAACTCACAGCGTCCGCATGATTCTCCTGCACGCCGGAATCCGAAATAGCTGCTTCATGCTCTGGGGAGAAAAGCCCGCAGAGCATGAAGCCACCTCCGCTAAACGGCGCGGACGACCGGTCGCGCCGTCGCGGCGGGACTCGATATTGCCGTTTGACGCCGGGGCCGAAGCGCTGAAGGCTTCGCTTCATGAAGCAATAATAGACCTGCCTGCGCGCCAGGCTTCGACAGAATCAGTGAGTATCTGGCTGCCGACCCTCGAAGGTCGCCCGATTGCCTCTAGCCCGCTCATCGCGCAACCGACGGAGGCGAGCGAGCGGGCGCAGTTGGCCCCTTGGCAGATGACGGCGTTCGCCTTGCCGACCGCACAGGCGATTGATCTGCTCTGCTCTTGCGTGGGCCGGGAGACTTTAGCTCAGGGCGTCGTCGTCGGCGCGGACCTCGCGTTTTGGGCGCAGGCCATGAGGTTTGCAAGCAGCATAGTTGCGCGCCAGACATTTCTCCCCGGCGTTGATCTGAAAGGCGAGACCCCGCGCGCCCGCTGGGAGCCGATCTTCGCAGGGGCTGACACGCAACGGTTCGCGCGGCTCGCGGCGGCTATGCCGCACGCCTGCCGCGCGTTGACCGGCCCTGAAGAAGCGAACCCGCCTGACCTACCGGCCAGCGTCGTACTCTCTGATTTTCTCGCAGAGGTCGTGGACGGACTGATCCGTTCAGCCGGCACGCAGATTAGTTATTCCACCAGCTCACGGCCGCAGACAAAGAGGGCCGAGAGGTTTGAGAGCGTACACGACCAGTGGCTCCATGCTCTACGCGCAGCCGATGGGACAATGACCGCCGATGTGTCGGAGTTGGCGCGGCTGGCCGAACAGGTGCGCGAGTGGCAACGCCCCATCACCGCCCAAGCCGCGACTCCCTTCCGCCTCTGCTTCCGGCTGGAAGAGCCTGAAGAGGAGAACAAGGAGACCCGACGACGAAAGGGTGCGGCGAAGGCTTCTTCTCCCGTGACTGGCGGCGGCGCATGGCACGTCCGTTACCTGTTGCAAGCCGCAGACGACCCCAGCCTAATAATCCCTGCCACGCAGGTCTGGAATGCCAAAGGGCGACAGGCGGCGCTCCTCAAGCGCGGGTCGTTCAGGCCGCGCGAGTATCTACTATCGGCCCTGGGGCAGGCGGCGAAGATCAGCCCGCGCGTCGAGCACAGCCTTAAAGCCGCGACGCCCGGCGGCTACGAGTTGGACGCCTCTGGCGCGCACGAGTTTCTGACGGAGCAGGCGTGGCTGCTGGAGCAGGCGGGCTTCGGCGTGATGCTGCCTGCGTGGTGGACGCGCAAGGGAACAAAGCTGAAACTCACGGCACGCGCCCAAGTCGAGAGTCCGAAGTTTCAGGGCGGGAGCGGTATGTCGCTCGAAGAGATCGTCAAGTTCGACTGGGAGATCGCGCTCGGCGACGAGCGCCTCTCGCTCGCGGAGTTGGAGATGCTCGCCCGGCTCAAGTCTCCGCTCGTCAAGTTGCGCGGGCAGTGGGTTGAGCTGAACGCCGAAGAGATTCAGGCGGCGCTCGACTTCTGGAAGACAGGGGCGCGGGGCCGTGCGCGTGTGCGCGACATTGTGCAGATGGCTCTGGGCGCGAGTACCGAAGCGCCAGGCCGTTTCAGTTTCGCTGGCGTCACGGCGACGGGCTGGATCGGTGACCTGCTCGCGCAGTTGGAAGGGCGCGAGGGGTTCGCAGATCTGGCCCCGCCGGATGACTTTCGCGGGATGCTCCGTCCTTATCAAGTGCGCGGGCTTTCGTGGCTCAGCTTCCTACGCCGCTGGGGTTTGGGCGCGTGCCTGGCCGACGACATGGGCCTTGGCAAGACGCCGCAGGCATTAGCGCTTATCCAACGCGAGTGGTCAGCTAACGGTCGCCGCCCGACTCTGGTGGTCTGCCCGATGTCCGTGGTCGGCAATTGGCAGAAGGAGGCCGCGCGCTTCACGCCCAACTTGCCCGTGATGGTGCATCACGGCCTGACGCGCACCAAGGGCAAGGCTTTCCAGAAGGCGGCTGAGAAACACGCGCTGGTGCTTTCTAGTTATGCGCTCCTGCACCGCGATTTCGAGTTCCTCAAAGAGGTGGACTGGCAGGGCGTCGTTCTCGATGAGGCGCAGAACATCAAGAACCCGCAGACTAAACAGGCGCAGGCGGCGCGCGCTCTTGCTGCGGACTACCGCGTCGCGCTGACGGGCACGCCCGTCGAGAACAACGTCGGCGACCTGTGGTCCATCATGGAGTTTCTCAACCCCGGCTTCCTCGGCACGCTCGCACAGTTCAAGCGCAACTTCTTCCTGCCTATTCAGGCCAACCGCGACGAAGAGGCCACGCAAAGATTGAAAAGTCTGACCGGACCCTTCATCCTGCGCCGGCTGAAGACAGATAAGACGATCATCTCCGACCTGCCGGAGAAGATGGAGATGAAAGTCTTCTGCACGATCACGAAAGAGCAGGCTTCGCTCTACGCGGCGGTGGTCAAAGATGCGAGCGAGGCGCTGGACGAAACCGAAGGTATCCAACGCAAGGGCGTCGTGCTCGCCACGCTCTCGAAATTGAAGCAGGTCTGCAATCATCCAGCACAGTTCTTAGGCGACAACTCCGCGATACGGGGTCGTTCGGGCAAGCTGGCCCGCCTAACTGAAATGCTGGAAGAAGTGTTAGCCACCGATGATCGTTCACTCGTCTTCACGCAGTTCGCCGAGATGGGCGCGATTATTCAACGCCACTTGCAGGAGACGTTCGGCCACGAAGTGCTCTTCCTGCACGGCGCAGTGCCGAAGAAGCGGCGCGACCAAATGGTTTCACGCTTTCAAAGTGAGGAGGGTGTCCCGCGCGTCTTTCTGCTCTCGCTTAAAGCCGGAGGCACGGGCCTCAACCTCACCGCCGCGAATCATGTTTTCCACTTCGACCGCTGGTGGAATCCGGCGGTCGAGAATCAGGCGACCGACCGCGCCTTCCGCATCGGGCAGCGGAAGAACGTGCAGGTGCATAAGTTTCTCTGCGCCGGCACACTCGAAGAGAAGATTGACGAGATGATCGAGCGCAAGCAGGAACTGGCTGCGAAGATTGTCGGCGCAGGCGAGGGCTGGCTCACGGAACTCTCGACTACTGCGCTGAAGGAATTGTTCGCGTTGCGCGAAGACGCGGTCACCGAGTAGCCCGATTGAACTCCTGAGGTGTACAAATGGCGAAACGTAAATCGGACAAAGACCGCGCACGTCTAGCGGCGCTGATTGATGAAGCGACGATTGATTGCTACGGCGAAGAGGAGCAGCACACCGGCCTCCTGACGATGATCGAGGACAACGTGGAATGCCCGTTTCATGCGAAAGTTATCGGCGAGAAAGTCGTCGTCACCGGCTTCGAGTGGCCGAAGGCGGGGTATGGCCTGTTCGCCGTTTGTGAGCGAGACGGACGCAAGTACCCGGTGGACATCAACTCGCTGGAATTCGTCAGACCGCGGCCCGAAGGCTATGAATGGATCGAAGCCTACTTCGCGTGGCGCGAGGGCGTGGGCTAAGAGAGGAGAAAGACTATATGAGCCGTTGGGGATACTGGGACTACTTTGAGCCTACAAGGCCGCGCGCGGTCAAAGGCGGCATCAAAGCGCAATCGAAGCGCGGCGCGTTCGGCGAAAGCTGGTGGGCCAAGCGCTGGATCGCAGTGCTCGAAAGTTTCGACATCGGCGCGCGCCTCAATCGCGGACGCTCCTATGCGCGCAAAGGTCAGGTGATGAATGTTGACATCAGCAAAGGCGCGGTTAAAGCGAAGGTGCAAGGCTCGTCTTCAAGGCCGTACAACATCACTATCAAGGTCAGAGCTTTGCCGGCGGCTGACTGGAAGAGACTCGCGCAGGCGCTCTCCCGCGAAGCCCTCTTCGCGGCCAAGCTGCTGGCTGGCGAGATGCCACAGGAGATCGAGCAGGTATTCACTGTATCCGGTCTGTCACTCTTCCCCGCGAAGCTGCGCGACCTGGAAACCAACTGCTCATGCCCCGACTGGTCTAATCCCTGCAAACACATCGCGGCAGTCTACTACCTGCTGGGCGAGGAGTTCGACCGCGATCCCTTCCTCATCTTCCGCTTGCGCGGGTTGAGCCGCGAAGAGTTGATCGAACTACTAGGCACGACTGGTGCGGGAGCCATCCCCCGAACCTCCGCTCCGCAAGTACAGACGGCGGTGCCAGATATGCCGCGCGAGCCAATCGCGGCAAATGCCGACAGCTTCTGGCGTGGCGGCGACCTGCCCACTGATCTGTTCGGCGAAATCAATCTCCCGCCCATCTCCGCCGCTTTGCCGAAGCGTCTCGGCAGCTTTCCCTTCTGGCGGGGCACGGAGCGCTTCCTCGAAGCCCTCGAGCCGGTCTACGCCCAGTCCTCCAAGCGCGGGCTGGACGTGTTTCTCGGTTCATGAGCAGACGAGATGCCATGACAAGCGCAGGAACAATGCGCGTCCGGCACCGCGCCGCATTATCGGGAGGCGTGCCGAACGAGCGCGGAAGGCACAAAAAATTGGTTTGCGAGGCTTTGTTCGGTAAACGATCTGATAACTGATGATACTGCTTGAAGAGTTCGAGCGCGTCGGCTGCCGCGTCGAGTTCCTCGACCAGCCGCTGGGCGACACACCGCATGAACACCTCCTGCTCCAGATTCGCGGTGCTGTCGCTGAGTATGAGCGTACGCTCATAGGGGAGCGGATGCGGCGCGGGCGACTGACCCGTTACCGTGCGGGGCTACTGCTGCCGTGGGCCCAGCCCGTCTTCGGCTACCTACTCGACGCCGAGCACCCAC
>CAYLJO010000162.1:0-14325 GCA_964383905.1 uncultured Blastocatellaceae bacterium | reverse complement strand
CTGATGCTCAAGCGTGTTGTCGAAGTCGCACTTCAAAGTTCATAACAGGCTCTAGTGCTTCCGTCCACCTCTTCGATTCTGATTTTACGATAAACGTTGTTCCGACGCCAGCGGTGATGATCTTAAGATACAAGACCATGAGCGGAAGTGCGCTGCGTCGGGGCCGCCACTAAAGCACTTTAACTTGATGGGGGTGATGAGGATTCTAAACCGTTTCTTTGTACTCTTCTAAATTCTCTTGAATCTTTCTGAAGAGGCGGGCTCGGAGGCGGTTGCCTTTGAGCTGCTCGGGCGGGACGGGCTGCCATTTGCCCGGGATCAGGACCTGCGACTCGATGAAGGCGTCGAGGGCCTCCTGCAGCTCATCAGGGTCGATTCTTTTCTTGATGGAGATGATCTCTTCGAGAATGAAGATGAGCGCGTCGCCGGTCATGCGGTGCTCATAATTGATGACCGCCGAGCGCTCCTGGAGGGTTTTCAGAACCTGGCCAAACGGTTCGTCGAGGGCGGCGATCAAGTCCCGGTAGCGGTCTTGAAAATTTTTAGCGTGGGAGATCCGCGCCAGGGTCAGTTGCAGATCCTTTCTCTTCACGTAGGAGGCGGCCATGATCTTGCAGAAAACCTCGGGCGGCATGAAGCATCTCTCTTTTTCGCCCGCACACTCTGTCATGTAGTAAGAGGGCAGCTCCCGCAGCAGATTGCGGATGAGAAAGATCGGCTTGTGCGTAATGCCGTCGTCGAGCTTTTCGATACCTTTGGATATTTTCAGGTCTTCAAAAAAACTCAACGACCGGCGGAAATCTTTGATCTCCTGCTGCGCCCTCTGCGTGAGACTGGTGATCTGCTCCGGGGTAAAACCCAGTCTCCACAGCATCCGGTTATCTCTTTCCGTCTCGAACGAGAGATCGTACGTCTTCAGGCAGTCGGCGTCTTTGAATTCGCGCAGGTTCTTCTTGGTGCCGGAGATGACGAAATCCACCGCCTGGGCGAATACCTGTACGAGCACCCGCGCCCAGTACCGCTGCTCGGAGAGCGAGGTGGAAAAACGATCAACATCCTCGTAGCGATACTTGTTATGCTTGGCCGCAAACTGCCGGATGGAGCCGTAATCAAGAATCGCCCCGCTGGCCAGCATGTTGTCCCCGTCCCAGGCCAGCCAGTTAAAGATATACTCCTCTTCGAGGACGGCGGCCATCTTGGCGTAGGAGCGGGCGAGGTAGTCCAGCGCCTTCAGGTATTTTTTGCTTTTCCCCGGCGGAAGCTTCCAGAAACCGTTATCGACTTCACGCTGGATGAAATAATCGAGTGAGGCTTTCAGTTCGGCGTGTCTCCCCTGTTTCAAATACCGGAAGATGTGGGCCGGCCTGACCAGGTTAGGGGCGGTCCTGACACCGATGGCGGTCCCGTCGCCATAATCTATGACGGCGAGCGTACGCTCGGTCGGAATGCCCTGACGGTAGAATACTTCCGACATGATCGCGCTGCCAAGCATCTCATCCAGGTCGGCCAGCCCGGAAGCGTAACCGTACTTTTCGTCCCCCGTCTGAACGGGCTCAGGCGCTTCCTGGGCCCCCGGGCTCAAGATAGTCGCCCCGGTACCCCGGCTGGAGACATCAAAGGTCAGATCCCCGTTTTTCAAGCACCCATTCCAGATGCTCCTGCCGTCCCCGGAGGTTTTGCCCTGCTTGTTCCTGTGCTGGAGCTGGAGGTAGCGTGTCGCCATGTAAGGGTAAGGCTTGACACTCTCGGGCGGATATTTCTTACGCTGACTTAAATCGTATTCATTGATTATTCGAAGGGAGAAGGTTCGGAGGATGGCTTGCTCAAGGAGGTCGTTGATCTGCGCCGGATGATCTTCTGGGATGAGCCCGATCTCCCTCGCCAGAGGAAAGTTGAAAAAGGTGACACGACCGTTGGGACGGAGGCGAGCCTGGTAGTCGATATAGGCGTCGGGACTGACCTGCCTCCAGGGGTGCGAGCCATTCAATTCTTCAAACTTTTCATACATATTTTATACGTGTCACCTTCTGTGACACGAAAAACATTGTAAAAACTGATAGCCGGAAGAGTCAATCACTTTTTTCTGTGGGTACTTAATGTGAAGTCTTGGGAAATAGGCGTAAATTCCTGTAAGAAAAGGGGAAAGTAGCTCAACCGGCTCTCCGGTTAAATCTCAATAATTATCAGGAAAGACCCGCTGTGGTGGTCGTTTATGGCGCATTTTTTCAACATTTTGGCATCAATATACGCGTAGCTGCTCGAGGTAGCCGTCGAAGTTGTGACGCATTTCTCCCAGGCTGTCGCCGCCAAATTTCTCGCGCATCGCATGGGCTAAGACAAGCGCGACCATCGCTTCGCCGATGACGCCTGCTGCCGGGACCGCCGTCACGTCCGAACGCTCGAAGGCGGCCTTCTCTTCCTGTTTGGTATCGATGTCAACGGAGCGCAACGCACGGCGCAGGGTGGAGATAGGTTTTAAGTGGCCGCGCACCCGCAACTCTTCGCCGTTGGTGATACCGCCTTCGAGGCCACCTGCGCGATTCGTCATGCGTATGAACTGCCTGGTTGTGTCGTCATAGGCGATCTCATCATGGACCTCCGAACCGGGCAGGCTGCTCGCCTGCGCGCCCGCGCCGATGGCAACCGCTTTGACCGCCGGAATGGACATCACAGCCTGGGCCAATCGCCCGTCGAGCTTTTCATCCCAGGCAGTGTGTGAGCCCAGGCCGGGCACGACGCCCTGCGCGACGACTTCGAAGATGCCGCCGAGGGTATCACCGGCGCGGCGCTTTTCATCAATCAGCTCAATCATCCGCCCCTGTGCCTGCGCGTCGGCGCAGCGCAACGGCGCGTCTTCGGGGACGGCGGTGATGGTCTCCCACGCTAGCTCCAGCGGGGCCTCGGGCACGCCGCCGAGTTGTATGACGTGGCTGCGGATTTCCACGCTAAATGGGGCGAGCAATTGTTTCGCCAGCGCCCCGCACGCGACGCGCGCCGCCGTCTCACGCGCCGACGCGCGTTCCAGTACGTTGCGCAGATCGCGCGCGCCGAATTTTTGACCGCCCGCAAGATCCGCATGGCCGGGGCGCGGGCGCTTCACACGCCGCGACTTGTCGGCAGGTATGTCACGCGGCTCGGTTGCCATCACGTCGGTCCAATTGGCCCAATCTTTATTCTCAATCATCAATGCGAGCGGCGAGCCTAAGCTGAGACCGTGACGGATGCCGCTCAAGATCTCGGCGCGGTCCTGCTCGATCTTCATCCGCCCCCCGCGCCCGTACCCCCACTGCCGCCGCGCCAATTCCCTGTTAATTTGCTCCACATCAACGGGCACGCCGGCGGGCAATCCTTCGATGACGGCGACGAGCGCACGTCCGTGTGATTCTCCGGCGGTGGTGAAACGAAACATAAAAGTGTTCAGTATCAGTAGTCAGTAATCGGTTAAAGACGCGGACAGCTACATTCAACTCGTGAGTATTATCCCCAAACAGATCAACACGCAAGCCTCGAAGTACAACAAGCAAGGCGTTAAGGCTTTTAGCTGATTACTGACTACTGATTACTTTCAAAGATATTCTTCAGAAAAGATATTGCCCCGACCTAAGATGCATGCCGGATCAAAAGCACGTTTAAGGGCGGCCATTTCGCGCAGGTGCTGTTCGCCATAAAGTATGCGCAGGTAATCGCGTTTGAGCTTGCCAATGCCGTGTTCCGCAGAAATAGTGCCTCCGACCTCAACGGCGCGGCGAACAAAAATTTGATAAACCTCACGCGCCGCTCGGGCCTCCGTTTCATTGCGCGGCATGATGTTGACGTGAACATGATTGTCACCGATGTGGCCGAAGATGACGTACCGGAGGCGACTCTCGGTCAAAGCGTTTTTGTAGAAGCTCATCATCGCGGCGAACTCTTCATCGGGCACGGCCATGTCGGTCGAGACCTTGCGCTGGTGATGGCGCGCCAGCCACTCGTTGACGAGCACCGGCAGTTGGTGCCTGAATTCACGCATCTGCTGACGATCATGCTCGCCGGTCGCAAACCACGAATCATCCACGAGCGCGCCGTGTCGTTCGAGCAGCCCAAGCCACTTCCCCAGCAACTGGTCTTCCGACCGGCCGGTCATCTCCTGTTCGAAAAAGATCGCCCCGGCCACCTGCTCGGGGACGAGCCGATATTTGTTTCGCAATAAATCGAGCGAGGCGGCGTCGAAATACTCAAGCGCACGCGCGTCAGCCTCCCCTTCCCGTTTACTGACACGGGCCTGCAATGAAGCCGCCCGCGCCTCGCGCACGAAGGCGAGCAAACGCTCCTCGGAGTCGAAAAAGACGACGCCGCTCAAAACGCCCTCGGGTTGCGGCAGAAGAGTTGTCTCGACTTCCACGATGACGCCGAGGGTGCCTTCGCTTCCGATAAACAGGTCAATCACGTCCATCCCCGTGGCGACGTAATAACCCGACGCGTGCTTACGCGTTTTCGGCATCCGGTATGAAGGCAAACGTGCCTCAATGCGGCGACCACGCGGCAGTGGGATATAGATCTTTCCTTCGGCCCCGGCGAAAAGATCGCCGCGCGCGAGATCGAGCACGTCGCCTGTAGCCAGCGCGATCTTAAGGCGGCGGATGTAATCGCGGGTCGGGCCGTATTTGAAAGTGCGCGCGCCTGAGGCGTTGGTCGCAACCGTGGCGCCGAGATAGCAACTCCATTCCGTCGGGTCAGGCGGGTACAGGAGTTCCTGCGCCTGGACCGCGCGACGAAAATCGGCCAGGACGACGCCCGCTTCCGCTACGGCCCACCCGCCTCTTTGTTCACGCCTAATCTTTTTTATCCGATTAAGCCTACCGGTCGCCAGCACAATGCCCCCGAGCGGCACGCGCCCCCCCACGACACCCGTCCCCGCGCCCGACACGGTGACCGGCGTGCCCTCCCGCGCCGCTTCACTGAGTGCGCCGGCCACGTCTTGGGCGTCCTCAGGGAAGATGACACGCCCGGCCCGCCCGCCCGGCATGTTGCTGGCGTCGGAGAGGAACGACTGAATCTCGTCTGTATTCGACTTCGAGAGCATCAGAGGATTTCCAAACTCCCGTTCCAGATTTGAGATTAAAAATCGGAGTTCGATTAGGACCGCAAACCGGCAATCGCCGTTCTGAAACGGCACACCCCTCAGGTCATTTGCAGCTCGCGCTCGCGCAGGTATTTGATGCGGTCGCGGAGCTCAGCCGCGCGCTCAAACTCGAAGCGTTTGGCGGCGTCGCGCATTTCGGCTTCGAGGCGCGTGATGGTCGCGTCGATATTCTCTCGCGTATACTCTTCATACTCTTCGAGGTTGAGCGGCACCTTGAAGTAGTCGGCCTCGTAGGCCGTGACGAGTGTGGCCTCGACCGGCTTGACAATGGTCTGCGGCGTAATGCCGTGCTCGGCGTTATACGCCTCCTGGATCGCGCGGCGGCGCTCGGTCTCGTCAACGGCCCGCCGCATCGAATCAGTGATTTTGTCGGCATAAAGAATGGCCTTGCCACGGGCGTTGCGCGCGGCGCGACCGATGGTCTGAATCAGGGAGCGGTCGGAGCGGAGAAAGCCCTCTTTGTCCGCGTCCAGAATGGCGACCAGCGAGACTTCCGGCAGGTCGAGGCCTTCACGCAGGAGGTTGATGCCGACCAGTACGTCGAACTCGCCGCGTCTGAGATCACGCAGAATTTTGATGCGTTCGAGTGTCTCGATGTCGGAATGCAGGTAGCGTACACGCACGCCGACCTCGGCGAAATACTCGGTCAGATCTTCCGCCATCTTCTTGGTCAGCGTCGTGACGAGCACGCGCTCGTTGCGCTCGGCACGCAGGCGGCACTCCTCCAGCAGGTCGTCGATCTGCCCTTTAACGGGCCGCACCTCAACCTCCGGGTCCATCAATCCGGTCGGGCGGATGATCTGCTCGACGACTTCACCGCCCGCCTTGGTCAGTTCGTACGGGCCGGGCGTGGCCGAGACGTAGATGGTCTGTCCGATACGCGCCTCGAACTCCGCGAAGTTGAGCGGGCGGTTGTCCATCGCCGAGGGCAGGCGGAACCCGTATTCGACGAGCGTGCGCTTACGCGACTGGTCGCCCTTAAACATGCCGGAGACCTGCGGGATGGTTTGATGCGACTCGTCAATGACCATCATCGTGTCGCGCGGCAGGTAGTCGAGCAGCGTCGGCGGCGGCTCGCCCGGAAGCTTTCCGGTCAGGTGGCGTGAATAGTTTTCGATGCCGCGACAGAAGCCCATCTCCTTGATCATCTCAAGGTCGTACATCGTCCTTTGATGAAGCCTCTGCGCCTCGACCAGTTTCCCCTCGGCGATGAGCTTCGGCTCCCACCACTCCAGCTCTTCGCGGATCGTTCTGATCGCGCGCCTGACCGTCGGCTTGCTCATCACGTAATGCGACTTCGGGTAGATCGGAACACGCGACGTGTGTTTTTGCAGCACCTCGCCGAGCAGTGGGTCGATCGTCGAGACGGAATCGATCTCGTCGCCCCACAGCTCGATGCGATAAGCCTGGTCCTGGTAGCTCGGGTAAACCTCGACGATGTCGCCGCGCACGCGGAAGGAGCCGCGCTCGAACTCAATATCGGAGCGCTCGTACTGCAGCTCGACCAATTTCTGTAAGAGGGCGTCTCGCGTGATCCGCCCGCCGGGCTCAAGGAAAAGCAGCATGCCGTAGTAGGCGTCCGGGTCGCCGAGGCCGTAAATGCAGGAGACGCTGGCGACCACAATGACGTCGCGGCGCTCGAAGAGGGCGCGCGTGGCCGACATCCGCAGGCGATCAATCTCGTCGTTGATGGTCGCCTCTTTTTCGATGTAAGTGTCCGAGGCGGGGACGTAAGCCTCCGGCTGGTAGTAATCGTAATAAGAGACGAAATACTCGACGGCGTTCTCGGGGAAGAGGGTTTTAAACTCCTGATACAACTGCGCCGCCAGCGTCTTATTGTGCGCGAGCACGAGGGTGGGGCGTTGGGTGCGCTGGATCACGCTGGCAACGGAAAAAGTTTTCCCGCTGCCAGTTATTCCGAGCAGCACCTGGTCTTTGGCGCCCTCGTTGAGGCCGCGCACGAGCGCGTCGATGGCTTGTGGCTGATCGCCTTGCGGCTGGTATTCCGAGCGGAGTTGAAAGGGCATGGTAAATACGGTGACAAGTAAAAAGTGACGTGCAAAACAAGATTCTAACTTGTCGCTCGCCACTTGTCACTTGCCACCGCATTTAGATTCAGGCGGCGGAGGGTGTGTCAGAAGATGCCTGGCTGCTGATCTGATAAATCGCTTCCATCACGGCGGAGCGGACCTCTGTCGGCAGCGAGCCGCGCACGGCGAGGCGGCGGAAGGCCGGAAGGATCTCTTGCTGCCCGCTCAGGGCGAGGAGCTTGACGACCGCCAGACGCACCTCGTTATTCGGATGCTCCTCGATAGCTTTCATCAAAGGCTGCACCTCGCCCGCTTTGGACATGAGAAAAAGCAGCGAGAAAGCATCATATGTCTTATCCCGGCTCTCGCCCGTCAGATTGCCGATGGCCTCGCCGGCGAGGCCCGAGGAAGCGAGCGCCCCGCCGATGTGGCGACGCCGCTCGGGTGGCGCTTCGCGCAGGGCCCGTGTGAACGAGGCGGCACGATCCGTGCCAAGGTTGTAAAGCGCACGGGCGGCGGCGTTGCGCACTTCCGTAGAAGGGTCGTCAAAGGCCGCGGTGATCTCCCGGAATGAATCCTCCCCGCCCACGTTGGCGAGGTCGATAATGGCCGACGCACGCTCATTCACGTCCTCACTGCCGAGGCGTTTCCTGATCGCGCCCGGCACGGTGGAGAAGTCTTCATCCGCGACTTCAATGCTTTTGTCAGCAACTATCTGACCCGTTTTATCTGTGGCTGCCGTCGCCGGATATTCTTCGACGAGCTCAATAGCGCTCGTGTCCGGCAGCATCACCGGATTGATCAAAGATTCAGGCGCTTGCAATGAGGGCTCGGCACTAATCGCCTCCGGCCTATCAATAGATTTTTCAACAGGGGCGGGGGGTGAAGCGCCTGCCGTGGGTGAATAAAGGTCAATTCCTGACTCCTTCAGGTCTATCCACTCATCGGCGGTTTCGCTCCCGCGGGCAGAAGCCTCTGAGGACGCGGCGACGGATGAATCCTTTATTCCTGGTGAAACGATGAGATCGGGTGGCTCGAAGGCTTCTATAGCATCTGCCACGACCTCTGTCACAGTGCTTGGCGGCGTCGCTTCTTCTGCCCGCGCGCGCGGGCGCCCGGGTTCGGCTTGCCGACGCGCCTCTTCCTCCTCTTGCCGCAGACGCGCAGCATCCTCCGCTTGCCTGCGCGCTTCGGCCCGCTGCCGTTCTTCACTGGCACGGCGAAGCGCTTCCTGACGCTGTCGCGCCTTCTCTTCCTCGGCTCTCCTTCGCCTCTCTTCTTCGGCGCGTTGACGCGCCTCCTCGGCCTCAACGCGCGTGCGCTCTTCTTCAATGCGCTGACGCGCGGCCTCCGCCTCTGCCCTCTCCCCCGCCGCAGCCTCGGCAACTGACGGAGGTGCCTCCTCAATCAGGGGTTCGATAGCAGTGACGGACGACGCTTCGCTTACAACTGCCGGCCCAGCGGCTTCCGCCACAGTTGGGCCGGAAGGCTTCGGCAACTCTGCGGCGGGCGATTCAGCCGCGAGAGTCGTGTCTTCGGCGGCAGTACCGCGCGGTGCTTCTGTGCTGATACCCGCTTCGGTCCCGGACGGTGCTGTTCCTCCGGCCAGATTTTCTCCCGCCGGTGAGGGGGAGGTGGTGGTAGGCGCTCGTTCTTCCTCCAGGCCGGCAGCGCTCGCGCTGATGGCCCGCTTAATCAGGGAGCGCGGAACCTGTCGATCTTTCTCGCGCTCAAGCAAAGATTCGAGCGGCGCGAGCGCGGCCGGATCGCCTAAGTCGGCCAGCGCTTCGACGGCGGCACGCCGTACCTCGGGCGCAGTATCATCGAGGGCGGCGATGAGATGTGATGTCGACACTCGATCCCTGACAAACCCCAGTGAGCGGGCGGCCGATGCTCGTTCGGCCGGGGCTTTCGCCGTCCTTAAGTCGGTTGTGGCTTCGTCAAGGTAATTGTGCTTGATAAAAGCCTCGCGCGCTATTTCGCGCCGCGAGATATTACGCCCGGCGAGCGCGGAGAGTAGTCCCGCCGCAACGATCTGACGTGTCCCCGCGTCAGATGCCCCGATCACGGCCTCATCGAACGGTCGCCCGGCAAGCAGTTTTTTAACTTCTGCCTCGGCGCGATTAAGCTCAACCGACGGGCCAGCCTCTTTCCGTTTTTTTGTTTCAGCTTCCCGGCGGGCAGTGGGTGCGCCGACGGCTTTGCTGGCCTCCTTTGCCGCCTTAGTTGCGGTGACCGCTGCCAGAGGCATTGCGGGGGGAGCAGTCTCAGAGGGCGCAAGGGCGGCACCCGAGATCGGAGAAGCTTTGACGGGCCACACTTCCTTTTCGCCCGAGGGAGGCGGCACGGCGCGCCGCTGGGTCATCGAGCGCGCGGCGACAACACCGATGATCCCCAGGAGCAGAAGCGCGGCGAAGAGAACCGGAAGCCAATGACGGGTGATAGCTGCGCCCAGGGATGAATCGGATGCGCCCGGGTTAGAAATTGTGGTCGCCGATGGCACGGTGGGCTGTGCCTGCGCGACTTGATTCGCGGGCTCAGCAGGTGTCGACGAGGCGGAAGGGGACGGCGCCGCCGGCGGCATCACAGATGAGAGTGGCGGGAGCGCCGTATTGCCCGGTGCAGGTGTAGTACCGTTCACCGTGGGAGCTACGGAAGCGCCGCGCGCGGCCGCGTTGGCCGGCTGGTTGGTATTCGCTGTTGTTGTCCCCTCGGGCGAAGGTGCCGGCTGTGCCGAACTATTTTGCGTAGACCGGTTGCCATTACGCGTTCCGGCGGGTGAGGTTACGGCCGCGGTGTTCGTCTTGTCGACCCGCGTTGCGTTGGCGCCGGTTGGGGTGTTGCTGACGGCCGGCTGCTCGGGCGCGTTGATGACAACATCGAGCTTGTTGAACTTCTGCTCGACGTGAGCTTTGGCCCCCGGCTGCAATCGGAATGACAATACCGTATCGTCACCCCTCTTCTGCATCCGGACATCTTCATAGCCTCGCCCGCGCGCCTGGCTCTGCGCGCCCGGCGCATCCGCCTTCGGAATCACAACATAGAAGCGGTCACCACTTCGATAAGCAGAATATGCGCTGAGGACTCCGTCGGAGGTGATCGTCAACCGCCCCCCTTGCTGCGAGTCGCTGCTCCTGAGCGGGGTCAGTCTTTTCTTCTGGGCGGATGAAGAATTAGCCGTGCCTGCAGCATTTTGCGTCTCTTGCTTTGGAGTCCGCGCTCTTCTCCCCTGGGCGCCCGCCGGAGGGGCGGCGAAAAAGGGGGACACGACGGTGGCAAACAGGACGGAGGCGAGCAGCAGGGCAACGAGGCCGCGTTCTCCTGGGCAAGTTTCTGGCGAGCGAGCCATGTTATTCACCATTGAGGAATTTGAACAGAAAAACCCTTGAGCCGATCTATATTATGCAACGCGAAAGGCTCACTTGTCACTTCTCATTTATCCATCGTAACTCGTCAGCCCTCAGATTACCACCTTTCGTCAAACCATCCGCCCTTTGATTTAATGGTTCAATGAATCATTGACTCGACCGGTCCGTAGTAGTTCCTGGCCGACGGTGAGCCGCTATCTTGTCTTAAGCGTATTGCGCCTGATCGAGCTTATAAACCACCTCTAAAAGCGCAGTCCGCAACGTTTCAGGCAGGTCGTCCCGGACGGCGAGTGGGCGCAAATGCTGCACGATCTCGGGCCGGCCGCTGAGGCCGAGCAGGCGAATGGCCGCCGCCCGCACATTGAGGTCGTGATGACCGGTAATCGCTTCGATAATTGGTCCCACCTCATTAGACTTTGCAAGGAGCGAAAGAAGCGAGAAGGCTTCATAAGCCTGACGGCGGTCTTCGCTCGCGAGGCGGTCTACCGCCTGGGCCGCAACGCCTGCTTTTATACAGGAACGCGCCACATCTCGTAAAGTCTCGTCGTCTGCCATTTCCATGACACGCACATAGGCGTCGGCGCGGTCGAAATTCAAACGCGACAGTGAACGGGCCGCAGCGGCGCGTACTTCCCGCGAATCGTCAGCGAGTGCGATCAGCACCGGCGCAAAGACGGACTCATGCTCGATCTCACCGAGGCTGACCACTGCCGCCGCGCGAACGGCCGGCTCGGGGTCGTCGGCGGCCATCGCGGTCAGAGCCGCCACCGAGCACCGGGCTTGAAACTGCGCGAGCTGGCGCGCCGCAGCCGTGCGCGCTTCGACGTCCGTGCTTTCGAGCCGCTCCAGAGCTTCCGTCAGGCTTTCGTCTTCCAGCCAGTCCGGCAGCGCCTCGACGCTTGCCACCGGCTCAAGTTGGACGATGTCACCGGTCCACGCGGCGTCAAAACCTACTGGCAAGCCCGCCGGCGGGTGAAGGCCGCCGGTATCAAGACAATCGAACGAGCAGGCGTTGAGGGCGCGACTGATGAGGGCAGCGGGGATGTCCGGATGCCGGCGCGCCATGTCAAGCAATGCGCCGATAGCCGAAGGAAGCTTCAACGCGCCGAGACTCTCGACCGCTTGCGTCCGGACGATGGCTTCCGGGTCATAAAGAGCTTCGAGCATAAAGGGCAGGGCTGATGGCGCGCCAATATCGCCGAGCATGCGCGCTGCTGAAGCACGTGCGAAAGCATCCGGGGCCATCAGTAGCGCGGCGCTCTGACGCGCTACGAATCCATAGTCCTCCAGCGCTACGCGCGCCCTCCGACGAGTATCCTCGTCGAGGCCGGGCGCGCTCATGGCTTTAATCAAAGAAGCTTCGATGGCCCGGCGATCATCAGCCGCGCGCGACGCCAGCACGTCCATCCGGTGCGGTTGGCCGAGCACCAATTTGCTGACTTCCTGATCAACCCGGTACGCGCCAAACAGCGCGATGGGCGCGGCGGGCGCGTTCACCGGCTGCCGCGCTTGCAACGCTTGCTCACGTTTTTCCGCCGGCGCCGAGGGAGGCGTGCCTGCCGTAGGCAGGTTCCTGAACTTATCACTGCCGCGGCGGCCTCCCGGCCGGCCACTTTTTCTTCGCTCGCTTCCGGCCCTGCGCTCGAATACACTAGGCATCGTGGCCGTCGCCTGGCCGTTTTCGCCCTCGTTCTTAACCTCAGCGGTTTCCCCCGATGAGTGCCGGCGGCGATGTCGTACCACCAGCAGCGAGATGAGGCCGAGAGCCGTGAAGATAGCGATCCCCGCAGCCGAAAAGATGAATGAGAGGATGCCGCCTTCTTCGCCTGTTTGTTCCTGCTCCAAAGCCGCCGGAGAGTTGACGGGTGGGTTGACGGGCGCGGCGGCAGGCACCTGAGGGACGATAGTCGTCGGGGATACTAAAATCGGGGCCTCAGGGGCCTGCGGGGTGCCGAGCGGGGCGGCCTTCGCCGCCGCGGCTTGTGCCGGCGGGACTCTGCTTACCGCCTTCGACGCGGCAGGTTTAGATGACGAGTGAGTGCGGGATGATGACGCGGGTGAATTCGAAATTGCCGGGGCGACCGGCGCATTGTTGGTTGGACCACGACGCCGGCGCGGTGATCTGTGTGATGACGGCGCCGCATTCGAGGCTTCACCGCGCCGCACCCGGTGCGAAGTTTGTAACCGGGTAGAGGAGTCCGTCCCGTCTTGTGAGGTCTCCACATCACCATCAACGATCAGGTTGAGCCGGTTGAGCTGCGGCTGCACTGTCACGGTGGCGCCCGGACTGACCGGCACCAAAAGCTCAAGCGAGCGGCCCACCTGGCGGGCCTTCATTCCGCGCGGAAGGCTGCCCGGGATCGAACTTTGCGGCGGCAAAACGACGTGGTAGCCTTCCGGATCCTGCCACGTCTGCGCACGTGTCATAGGCACATCGGCAGAGAGTGTGACGACCCGACCGCTGGCTGTGCGGCGCGTGGAGATCTCCGAGACGCTGACGGGCGGCTCCTTCTGTCGTTGGGCGCGGGGGGTGAGGGATGGTTTAAGCGCCACGGCCGTGAGCAGAGTGGTCAGGGGTAAGACGCGCGCGATTTTTTTGAACCGGAGGCAAAAGTTTGGCATGGCTAGACTCGACAGTATTTGTTTGCGGGCGAAGCTTGGCGAAGTTTCGAATTAAGGAGAGCGGCCGGGGCCCCGTGTTGTAGCGTGATGCGCGTAATCTCTGGCGAGCGCGCATCGATGTCAAAAACTATTGCGTCAAGCTTCGATGCAGCTTGTCAGCATTTAAGCGGAGAGGACGAGCGGCCGGCGTCTACTGCTCGTCGCTGAATTTGTAACCGATACCCCAAACGGTTAGCACCATTTGTGGGTTTTCCGGGTTGTCCTCGATCTTAGCGCGCAGGCGATTGATGTGCGAATCAATCGTGCGATCATATCCCTCGTAGGAATAATCCCAGATTTTTTCGAGGAGGTATTTGCGTGGAAAGACGCGTCCCGGGTTGGAGGCGAATAGCCGCAGCAAATCGAACTCCTTCGGCGTCAGGTCAACCTGCCTTTCGCCAACGGTCACTTCACGTTTTGACGGGTCAATGCGTAACTTACCGCGGACGATGGGCGCTTCTTCAGATGCGCCATCCGTTGTGCCGCCGGCGCGGATGCGGCGCAGGATAGACTTGATGCGTGCTTCCAGTTCACGCAAGGAGAAGGGTTTGGTGATGTAATCATCCGCGCCCATCTCCAGCCCGAGGACCTTGTCGACCACGTCATCCTTAGCCGTCAGCATCAGGATCGGAATGTAGGGGGCCTTTTCCCGCAACTCGCGGCAGACCGCCAGACCGTCCATCTTGGGCAGCATCAGGTCGAGTACGATGGCGTCCGGGTGGTCATGCAGGGCGGCCTGCACCCCGGCCAGACCGTCTTCAGCGGTTTTCACGTTGTAACCGGCGCGTGAAAAATACTCGCTGATCGCCGTCGAGATGTTCTCATCATCCTCGACGACAAGCAGGCTTGTCCGGCGCTCGCTTGGTAGAGACGTACCGTCATCTTCTCTGGATTTCGCTCGGTCGGCGGAAGTTGGCATTGGCAATTATGCATCCACGAAAGGCGAGCAGGATCTTCAAGAAGCGCGCGCCAGTGGCGGTGGCGCACCCCAACATATAAGAATATAGCAGGACAACACCATTAAACTCAAGCAATAAGTTAAGATTTAGCCCTCGCCGGGGGATCGGTGTCGCGCCCGGACGGCCGTTTTCTAAGAGAGAAATTGATGTGACTGTCCGCCCGCTCCGGTCAGAATATACCTCTC
>CAYLJO010000161.1:0-14349 GCA_964383905.1 uncultured Blastocatellaceae bacterium | reverse complement strand
TACCGATGTATCAGAAAGAACTGGTCTGTGCCAATCTCATAAGGTCTGATTTAGATATTATAGCGGTTCACAAATGAGTGGGACCGGGCCGCAAACAAAAAATTTGAACCGCAGAGGATCCGAGAGGAGAAACAGAGGAGACAAAGAACAAACAAGAGAGGTCCAACTGCAGCCACATCTGGCGAGAAAAACAAGGAGGCCGCAAAGAAGTGTTGCCGATGAAATGCAGGATGTCCCGCGGCAGCCCCTTCATTTTGCAGTCCCCTTCCCGATCTCGTACTCCGATACATCGCGTTGACTTCGGGTAGCGCAGCCCCTACTCTGCCTGCAGCACTTCCAACGGATCGACCCGCGTCGCCCGCCGCGCGGGGATGTAGCTGGCGAGCGCGGTCGCGATCAGCAGAGCGCACGAGACCGCGGCATACGTGAGCGGATCGGCGGCGCTCACATGGAATAGCAGGGACGAGAGCAGCCGCGTCATCCCCAGCTCCGCGACCACTCCGCATCCAATGCCGGTCGCGCCGAGCGTGAGCGCTTGTCGCACGAACATACGCATCAATCCCGGGGTTGGCGCGCCCAGCGCCAGGCGAATCCCGATCTCGCGCCGCCGCTGCGAAACCGAATACGAGACGACGCCGTAAATCCCCACGAGGCCAATAAGCAGCGCCATCGTCCCGGCGACGGCAAGCATGACCAGCGTGAACGAAGTTCGCTCAAGCGATTTGTCATAGATTTCGCCGAGGGTCCGCACTTGCGCCAGCGGCAGTCCTGGATTCACGCTCCACACCGCGCGCCGGATATCCTGAAGGAATTCTTGCGTGCCGGTCCGCGAGCTGCGGATCGCATACACGACCGATCGTTGCGACCTCTCTATGTTGCCCTGATAATTATTCATCAGCAGCGGGAAGTAGACGATCTGAGGGGCGTCATGATCGACGCCGTCTTCTCGCTCGTCGCCCGCCACGCCGATGACTTCACGCCACGGCGACGCAGGATTCTCGTGGATCTGCTGCCGGTCGCATGGCCCGAATCGCCCCACAACTCGCGCGCCAGGTTTTCGGAAACCATGGCGACCGGCCGTCGTTCATGGGTGTCCGTCCAGGTGAATTCGCGTCCGGCGACCAGCGGAGTGTCCATCGTTTGAAGAAGGCCGGGCGAGATAAGCTTGAACCGCCGCAGTTTGGGGACGTGGGTCGCTTGATCAGGCTGGTCCTGCGCCCAGACCCCATTGATCGGGGCCTTCGTGGTCATCGGAAGCACGTTGACGATGCCGGCAGACGACACGCCGGGGATGGCAGAGATCTTGTCGCGCGCCGATCCGTCTACGATGATCCGCTGCCCGAGCACGCTCGGGTCGCCTCCGAACCGCGTCTTCCAATATCCGTAGGTGAGGATCACAGTTTCCGGCGTACCCGGCGCATCATCCTTCTCGGAAAACCAGCGCCCGATCGCCGGCGAAACGCCAAGCGCCGGCAGCATGTCCGCTGTCACGTCGACCGTGTCAACTTCTTCCGGCTCGGCCAGGCCGGTGATACTCGCCTTCCTCGGTCGCCACACGCCCGAGGCTTCAAACAGGCGGCCTTCGTCGCGATAGGTGAAATAAAGGAACGGCGCACTGCCCGCCTCCTGAAAGTTGATGCCCGGCGCGGTGTGATTTACGGCGACCAGGCGCTCGGCGTTTGGATAGGGCAGCGGCTTGAGAAGAACGCTGTCGATGACGGCGAAGATGGCGCTGTTAGCTCCGATACCGACCGCCAGGGTGAGGATCGTGGCGAGCGTAAACCCAGGCGCGTGAATCAATCGACGCAGGACATACTTTAGGTGCATACTCGATTACTCATCGCGGCGATCAACCGTTTCCTATACATCTCGCCCCCGTCTTCTCGCAGCTCTTCCGCACAGTCCTATTCAGGAAGCTTGGAGCCGAGCACTTCCATATGCTCAATCACGGGAGGCTCTGCGAGCAGGCTTGGAGCTTGCGCCATGAGGGCCTTGGCAATGGGCCCGTTTAGATGGTTCTGCCTTCCTGCTTCGTCATAAAACGCATCGAATATGGCAAACGTGGACGGACCAAGCCGCAACGCGAACCAGAGTGGGGTCGTCGTCTCCTGATTGGCCAGTTGGAGGCCTTGCATCAGGAACAAGGCGGGCGAACAGACTATGTGTCAGCATCTCAAAATCTCCTTTGCGTCAAAGATTGGCCGAGTCGAAGCATAGGCTTCGATGCTTATTTTTGCTATAGACAAGAATGCCACATTTAGTATCCTTATTGCCATGCGTGTGGATGTCCTTGCTCTCGAGGGCGTCTTTGATTTGGGCTTGTCTGCTATCCTTGATGCATTTCAAACGGCAAACGAGCTGATGGAAATTTCCGGGCTGGCGGTGCCTCGATTTGACCTAAGGGTTGTGGGAATGCGAAAGACTGTCAAGACCTCCCATGGCCTCAGCGTCCCGGTCAAGGCTGCCGGCGGGCGGGCTCCCGACTGCGTGGTTGTCCCGGCAATTGGATTCAAGATGCCCGGTCCACTGGAGGCTGCTCTTGCCAGGCCGGACGTCCGCGATGCTGCTGCCGCACTTCGACTATGGGCGCGCAGCAGCGCAACGATGGCAGTAGCCTGCATCGGAACCTTTGTGATGGCCGAATCCGGCTTGCTCGATCGTCAACACGCAACCACGACATGGTGGCTGGCACCGCCGTTTCGCAAGCGGTATCCCGACGTGCTGCTGGACGAATCGAACATGATCGTGAAATCCGGCCGATTCGTGACCGCGGGAGCGGCGCTCGGTCACGTGGATCTCGCTTTGTGGCTGGTGAGGGGTGCCAGCCCGCAGCTCGCTTCTCTGACGGCGAAATATCTCATTGTAGATTCCAGGCCATCGCAATCAGCTTACGCTCTGACAGATCATCTGGTCCATTCAGATCCTATCGTTCAGCGCTTCGAGGGTTGGGCGCGTGCGCGGCTGACGGATGGCTTTTCACTCGACGACGCGGCAAAGGCGGTGGGGGCCAGCAAGAGGACGCTCGCGCGCCGCATGCAAAGCGTGCTGGGGAAATCACCGCTATCGTACTTTCAGAGTCTGAGGGTGGAACGCGCGGTGCATCTGTTAAAAACCAGCGACGCGAGCGTCGAGGAAGTGGCCGAGCGCGTGGGTTACGCCGACGGCGCGACGCTGCGATCTCTTTTGCGGCGCCGGCTCAACCTCGGAGTCAAGGAGATCAGAAGAACTCCGTAACGGAGGGGCGGCACGAAAACGGATGCGTCGCAGTTGTGAGTAGAAACGGCAGTAAGTACTGACCTGTTTTGGCTTGTACGGAGCTGTATTACGATAGCCAGAAAGGTATGAAACTATATTTATAGCAGGTGGCGAATGGATGTAAGCCGGTGCCTCAGCAGGGAGACCCGAGAGGGCGCACCGCAGAAAACGGGCGACACCCAATTGCAATCCGCGATAGAACTACTTGAAAGAGTTATGTTCAGCAATTATGGTTGGAGGCGTGTCCGGATAAGGGCACAAACAAACTGGATCGGGTTTTGGCGAGGGACGGGTTAGGGCTTGGACATCCTGGCCACAATCTTTGGTACAGCATTCGGCGGAATCAGGCGCTGCCCGAGGGCGGTGAGCCTGTTAACTCGACCCGGAATGAGGAGGCCGCCACCGCTATCGAGCTTTTTCAACGTTTCCATCACTACCTCTTCATGACCCTGTTCGCGACCGGGGACTTTCTGCCTTTTCTCCTGACTCCCTTCCTCTTCGGGATCAGCACGGAGCCGACCGGGGGCCACCGTCACCACCCTTACACCAAATGGACGCACTTCCTCCCGAAGGGCCATCGAGAAAGTTGTGAGAAAGGATTTCGTGGCAGAATAGAGGGCAGCGTACGGGATAGGCTGAAAGCCTGCTAAAGAAGAGACGTTGATGATGGCACCGCGACGCCCCTCTACCATCGCCGGCAACAGACCGAACGTCAGCTCGACTACCGCCGTGTTGTGCAAGTGGATCATCTCTAATTGACGGTCCAGCGAAAGCTTCCAAAACTCTCCACGCAGACCGAACCCGGCGTTGTTGACCAGCAGGTCGATTCGGAGTTCGCGCTCACGTAATTGCTGTGCGAGGCGCTGCCCCGCCGTTGGGGCGGCCAAGTCGAATTCGAGCGGCTCGGCAAGAATCGCGTGAGAGATTCTTAACTCGCTTGCGAGGGCTGCGAGCTTATCCCTGGATCTTGCCACGAGGATGACGTTCTGCTTGCGCGCGGCGAGTGCGTGGGCAAAGAACTTACCGAGGCCCTGTGAAGCGCCGGTGACCAGCGCATAGCCTGGCTCAGTCATGTCTATAATCTCCGCGTGGCGATGTCGAGTCCTCGGGATCGGTTATTTCCCCCGCTCAAACCCAAATGGCGCCCCCGGCCTGACAAGCGCTCTCGAACAGTCGCAGGGAAACGGGTCCTGAAGACAATGTCCCAGAACCCGCTGGTGATCCCATACCCCATCTTCATTCCCTGGGAAGTGTGGTGATAGAGATGGTGTTTCTTGACATACCTGAAGTAAGAATTTTGGAAGCTGTAGAAGTGTATGCAGTGGTGGATCCACTCTTCAGCAACATAGCTCTGAACTACTCCGGCCAGTAAGATCGGCGCTGTGTAGAGAGGAAAGATAAAGCTTACGGGCACGGCGACTGCAAAGAGGGGAAGAAGGTCCTTCAGCTCACCGCTAATATGCAAAGCATCAGAGGGCCGTTCGTGATGTACCCAGTGAAGAGGATCCAGGTACTTGTTAGCCAAGCCCGTGTAGAACTTCTTGTAAAACTTCTTCGATCGTTTAAATCGCCCGTGAAAGACATAGCGGTGGGAAAGGTACTCTACCAGCGTCCACGTCGGAATTCCTGCCAGGAAGAAGGCCATGCCCAAGAAGGGGTGCGTTGTGCGCCAGGCCAGAACCAGCAGTATGACGGAATAACAGGTATAGAAAGCAGTTACCGGGTAAAGGAGGCGTCGGGAAATTCCGGCCTGCTGGCGTTTGTAAATTCCAAAGGAGTTGATCCCAGGATGACCGTCAGGGCACATACCTTCCTCTCTTCAAAGTTCTATCGCGAGTGGCGAATGGATGTCCCCCCAGAACCTCACCACAGAGACATAGAGGATCCGAGAGGGAGCACCGCAGAAAATGGGTGACACCCAATTATAAGCAGCGCTAACCAACGGGGCAATAGACCGGAGCCCGGGGAGTGCGGCAATCAAAATTTGGTAACAGGCGGCGCGGCCTGACTGTTGAACCTGCGCCTGGCCGGTGGCGAGGCGCAGCCTCGCCGGACATGGCCGCACGGGGCCCGGAAAGCCGGAGGCTTTCCGCACAGCTATGCGGCAGAGCCGCAAGAGGTAAGTCGCTCCACCAAATTTCAGTTGCCGCACTCAAGCCCGGGGCTCAGTGCCCGGCGCTCCGGTCGATGTGTTATCCGCCCCCCTCGCCGGCTGATGTTTGAAGCCAGACCTTAATTAAGAGGGATTAAGGCGATTGCTGAAGCAACCCGGACAGGATATTGACGGTGGTTGAGAAATTCTTGAGGTATGAGGAATAAATCAGATGGGGATGGATTTGAAGAGGTCTATCATCTGAAAAGCAGGGCCGCCGCAAGCCTTGCCACAGCCGTCAACACCCAGCCAGCATTGATACGGCGCCACGGCGGCCCTGCTTCATAAAGAAACGATGATTTTGGCGGGCGTTCCAGGAATCCGTGAGAGCGCGGGGCGGCGATCCGGGCCTGCAGTTGACGGGGGGGCGGGAATGGCCTTACAACTATTCCTGCCCCCGCGCCGTTCCATACCTACACGTCGGAGGATGTAATAGTGATGAGACGCAAGCTGTTGGTCGCCGCGCTCGCCCTGATGGCCTGCGCCCATGCGGCAGCCGCCCAAACCGCGCACAACTCGGAGGATGCCTCGCGCATCGCCACGCGCGAGAAGATGCGCCAACTGCTCGCCTCTGCGGGCCCGAAGAAGGGGATCAACATCGCCTTCCGCCAGAGCGACAAAAATCCCTTCAACTTCATCGGCATCAAGCGCGACGGGCTGGTCAATACCGACTTCTTTGAGGTCGTCATCGGCGTGACGACCAACGATACCATCGGCTTCCGCATCTTCCCGCACTACAAGGGTAGTTACATCAACCTGGACAAGGCGAAGGACGCTGGCGGGCTGATGCGCCTGCTACTGAAGATGAGCGATCAGAATTTTCTCTTCTGGGGCGCTGACCAGTCCGGCGACATATTCGCCGGCTACGTCATCACGCTGGAATCGGGCTTCCCGGACCGCGCCATCGAGGTCGTGCTCTATAGTATCGCCCCGCTCGATAAGTACATCGGGCAGATACGGCCGTTCGTGGAAGGTAGCACTGCCCCGCCCCAATAGCCGCACCGCCGCTCGCGCCCCAGGTCTCCGGGTCCCCTAGCGCGCGTATGATTTGATTTAGCCGCCTCTCGGCTGCGGCGGACTAATTGCCGTCTGCGAAAGGCCGATACCCACTAGCTGCTTTCAGGAGACCGCCGGCGGCAGAAGGTTCCGAGATTGGTTCTGACCGAGTAAACTCGGCGCATGGTTTCCCGGTTCATCAATGGTGACGGCAGATCGCGACCCTTTTGGCTGCTGATCGCGGCTGCGTCTCTTGTCCCCGCGCTTCTGAGCGCGTTCACCTCATATTTGAACTCGCGGTTCGCCGGGCGCGGCAGCGCAGACTGGGGCGCAGTCATCTTCTCCGGCGCCTTATGGCTTTTCTTCGGCGCGCTGACGCCGATCACCTACGTTCTCGCTCGGCGTTATCCGCTCAGGCGTGAGGTGATTGTCCGCACTGTTGTGGCGCATGT
Source organism: uncultured Blastocatellaceae bacterium (assembly GCA_964383905.1). Lineage (GTDB taxonomy): Bacteria > Acidobacteriota > Blastocatellia > Pyrinomonadales > Pyrinomonadaceae > CAYLJO01. Next base: position 7,494 of record CAYLJO010000161.1, on the reverse strand, counting down.
CGCCTGCGCGCTCGCGCTGTGTATCGGTTGGGCGTCGTCGGGCGTGCTGCTGGCTCTGCTGTTGAATCGACGCCCGCCGCAGGAATCTCCGCTACGGTACTACCACAGTTGGGTTCTGATCAATCTCCCTTGGTCAGTGTTCTTGTACTTCACGGTGCTCGGCTGTATCTACGCCTTCACTTACTATCGCGAGGCACGCGACCGCGAGGCGCAACAGTCGCGACTTGCCGCGCAACTTGCGCAGGCCCGGTTAGGCGCGCTTCGCATGCAGCTCAACCCTCACTTTCTTTTTAACAGCCTCAACGCCATCACGGTCCTGGTGCGTGACCAGAACACGCGCGACGCGTCGCGGGTGCTCGAACTGCTGAGCGGCGTCCTGCGTCAGGTATTGCAGAGTGAAAGGCGGCAAGAGGTAGCGCTGGATGAGGAACTCCGGTTTATCGAAAAGTACCTGGCGATTGAGACCGCCGTTATAGCTACGCCCTCTTTCATTTCACACGCGGAGATAACGACAGTATGACAGGCTTGAGTGAAATGGTCGCTCTAGTTACCGGCGCTACCCGGGGAGTAGGCAAAGGTGTAGCCCTCGAACTGGCGGAAAGTGGGGCCGTCGTCTATGCGACAGGGCGGGCCATCACTGAAGAAACCTTTGCCGCAAGGGCGCGAATCGTTGCGGCCCCTTGCGACCATACTCAAGACCGAGAAGTTGAGTCAGTGTTTCACCGGGTGAGTAAAGAGCAGGGCCGCCTGGACATTCTGGTTAATAACGTCTGGGGCGGCTACGAGAAGATGATCGAGGACGGCGAGTTTACCTGGACACGGCCCTTCTGGAAGCAGCCGCTCTGGCGCTGGGATGCGATGTTTGCGGCCGGCGTGCGCGCGCATTACGTCGCCAGCGCTCACGCCGCTCAAACGATGGTCGCTCAGCGTAGCGGTCTAATCGTCAACATTTCGTTTTGGGCAGCCCGGAAGCACGCCGGCAACGTGGCGTACGGAGTCTCTAAAGCCGCCACGGATAAGCTGACGGCCGACATGGCGCATGAGCTTCGCGAGCACAATGTTGCAGTCGTATCGCTTTATCCGGGGCTCGTGAGAACGGAAAAAGTAATGGAGGCGGCGGCCTACTTAGACCTGAGCAATTCCGAATCGCCGCAATTCATTGGCCGGGCGGTGGCAGCATTGGCGGCGGATCCGAATGTCATGGAGAAATCAGGACGCGTTCTTGTGGCAGCGGCCCTGGCTCAGGAATACCGCTTCACGGATATTGATGGGAAGCAGCCTCGGCCGTTAACTCTTGAAGACGTTTAGTTGCTCGTCCTTCAGGGGAGGCGCGTGGGCGCAGGTTGTTTGGAGTAAATACGTCGTCCTTAAATCATACGGATTGAATGATTCGCGCGATTATATTCGACATTGATGAAGTGCTGGTAAAGCCGATGGTCTTCGCGTCGTTTCTGGCGCGGGAATACGGGCTGCTCTAGCATGGCTGACGGTGCGCCTGCTGATCGTGGCCGTTAGACGGATGGAGATGAGCCTGAAGCAACCAAGGCCGATCCGCGACGCGAAAGAGATGGAGCCTTCACACACAGACAAATGGTTCAGGGAAATAGCTGCGGAGTCTGATCTGCCGGAGGATATTGCTCGGCAACTACGCGACGCCGGCTATGTCGTCATCGAGGGGGCGGTGGCTCACACTCAGTGTGCGCAGTTATTGGAGGCTTACGACGCGGCGGTGTTGGCGGCTCATCCCGATGACGTATCGATCAGGAGTTCGACGCGCGTCCACGACTTCGTCAATCGCGGCCACCACTTCGATGGGCTTTACATCTACAGGCCCCTTCTCGCCGCGTGTTGTTGCATCATCGGTTGCCCCTTCAAGCTCAGCACGATGCACGCAAGGACGCTGGAACCAGGCGCGCCAGCACAGGCGCTGCACGTGGATTTCAAGCGCGATGCCGACGGGTGGCCGATGGTCGGTTTCATCATCATGGTGGACGAGTTTCGGAGTGACAACGGGTCCACCCGCTTCGTGCCGGGCTCGCACATGATCCCCGATGCCCCTGGCGAGGTGATGAAGGACGCTACAGCGGACGACGAAAACCAGGTACTGGCACAGGTTTCGGCAGGCTCGATCATTATTTACAACGGATCGGTCTTGCACGGACACAGCGCCAACCGGTCTGCCAAGCCTCGGCGCTCGATTCAAGGTGCCTTTGTCCGACGGGAGGCTCAAGCGGCGGTCGACCAGGCGGCTCGCATTCGTCCTGAGACGCTTGACCGCATCGGAGGTCTTGCAAAGTATCTTTTGGATTTGGTGCCTGACGATTGCCCACGGACGTGAACGAGTAGGGGCGTCTCACCTCCAAATGGAGCCCACGCGCCCGGCGAGCTGCGCGGCCATAATGCAATTCGGTCCGGGTACTTAATAGGCCCGCGAAAATAGTATCACCGTATTAAAGAGCAACTGCTTTGAAAACCCTTCCGCCCATGCCCTGGCCTTTGTGTTCATTGGCCACTGCTTTTATTATGTCGACAGAGGAGGCGCGAGATTCCGGTCAACGTCTCTTCATGCTTCTGCAACTGCTGGTTAGTCCCACCCATGAACTCTCGCGCATGGCCGCGACTGGCAACGCTTCGGTGAGGGTGCGCGCACGCGCGCTCCAATTGAGAGATGAGGCATCTCTTGGCGAGAGTGCAAAACAGATCGCAAATGTTTCGCGTTCCACAGGCGGGCGCATCCGGCGACCGGTATTCGCCCGCCCGTAGACTCTCGCCGAGATCAGAAGCAAAGGTCCTGGAAGCGACATCAGCCCTCTTCCGTGCGATCAAAAGAGACAGCTCTAAAGTTGCAAGCTCAGCAGCGGGCGGGCTCTTTCGGAAAAGAATCCGCCTGCTGCTCGTCTGCTGTTTACTGCTCGGCTGCTGCCGCCCGAAGTCGGATGTTGTCCGCCCCTCCATCGAATTCACCAGGATCCCTCCGGCAGAGACGAATCGTGCGGATAAGCTCGACATTATACAGGGTCGTGTCACCGGTGCTCGTCAGGGGCAGCAACTCGTGTTGTATGCCAAAACCGGGGCGTGGTGGATACAGCCAATGGCAAACGCGCCGTTAACAAGGATTCAGCCGGACTCCAGCTGGATAAATTCCACCCACCTCGGGGCGGAGTATGCCGCCCTGCTGGTCGGGCCGGATTATCGCCCGCCAGCAGTGATGGATGGGCTGCCAAAACCGGGTGGTGATGTGGCCGCCGTAGCCACGGTGATAGGCGCAGCCTCGGAGCCCTCACCGGCCCTCCAATTCAGCGGATACGAGTGGCGGGTCCGTAATACCCCAAGCAGTCGCGGGGACACGGCCAATCTCTACGACTCGTCGAATGCATGGACGGATGAAAGGGGGGCGCTGCATCTACGGATAGCGAAACAGTCCGGCCAGTGGACGTGCGCCGAAGTGACCCTCACACGTAGTTTCGGATATGGGACTTATTCTTTCGTCGTGCGGGATACGTCAACACTCGAGCCCGCGGTCGTCTTCGCCATGTTTACGTGGGACTACGCCGGGGCCGATCAGAATAACCGTGAGATGGGTATTGAGATCGGTCGCTGGGGCGACCCCATGAGCAAGAATGCACAGTATGTGGTTCAGCCTTTTTATGTCGCGGCAAATGTTGACAGGTTCACCGTGCCTGCCGGAGCACTCACACACTCGCTACGCTGGGAGCCGGGAAGGCTTTCCTTCAAAACAGTCCGAGGGCCCGTAAACGGTTCCGGCGCCGGAGTCGTTGGCGAGCATGTCTTCACGGCGGGAGTTCCATCGCCCGGTGTGGAGTCGGTTCGGATGGCCCTTTATATCTACGGCAAGACGGAGTACCCCGTGCGGAATGGGGCCGAGGTCGTGATTGAGAGGTTTGAATATCTTCCGTAATTGGAGCATCGAGCGCCGCCGCTTGTTGAGATGGTTCCTGGCCGGCCTGGTCGCGGTGTGCTTTGGCAACACCGCGCAGGCATTAGACCCGAATAAAGCGCTGTCTGGATACATACGCGACCGCTGGGACGCCCGACAGGGATTGCCCGGCGGCCCCGTCTATGCCATCGCTCAAACACCAGACGGTTATCTCTTTCTCGGCACAGAGAAGGGGCTGGTTCGCTTCGACGGATTAAATTTCCATCTCCTTAATCACGCGAACTCGACCGAGGTTCCCGGCGGCCCGGTTGTGGATCTGATGACAGACACGGAGGGAAATCTCTGGATCCGACCACAGAGCCGGAATTTGCTGCGTTACCGTGACGGAAAATTTCAGGACGTGACGACTGATCTGGACAGCGCGCGCTCCGGTGTCACGGCGATGTGCCGGAGCACAAAGGGTGAAGCGATGTTTGCCGTGCGCGCAGCCGGCATTTTTATCTATCGCGGAGGAGGGTTCTCCAAGCTGATCTCGACGGCAGGACTGCCTAACATGCTCGTTTTCTCAATGGCGCAAGACGGCGACGGCAAAGTCTGGATGGGCACAAGAGATGGCGGCCTCGTTGTCATAAGCGAAGGGCAGATGTCTGCCGTGGCGAAAGGATTGCCCGATAGAAAGATCAACAGTCTGCTGGCTGCGGGTGATCGGGAATTGTGGATCGGCACCGACAACGGAGTCGTGCGTTGGGATGGTGACGGGATAACTAAAGCCGGTGTCTCTGATTCGCTCGACCACATCCAGGCTCTTTCAATGACCAGGGACCGCGAGTCGAACATCTGGCTCGGCACGAGTAAAGGGCTATTGCGGCTGAACGCCAACGGGATTTCCTCATCGGAGGAAGCCGGTGACGGCTCACCCGTAGCCGTCACCTCTATTTTTGAAGACCGCGAAGGTAATCTCTGGGTAGGAAGCACGCGGGGTATCGAGCGCCTGCGGGACAGCGCCTTTCTGACGTACTCTGCTTTCAGAGGCCAACCGGCGGAGGGCAGCGGAACAGTTTACGTCGACGCCGAGGATCGTACATGGTTTGCTCTTTCTGCCGGTGGACTGTATTGGCAAAAGGGCGGACAAATCGTGTCTGTGAAAAACGACGGGTTGGATCAGGACGTTGTCTATTCGCTCACGGGCAGCAAAGATGAGTTGTGGATCGGCAGACGGCGCGGCGGGCTGACACGTCTCAGGTACAAGGACGGCTCATTCACGGCCAAGACTTACACGACGGCCGAAGGACTCGCGCAAAATAGCATTTATACGGTTTATCAGAGCCGCGACGGCGCGGTGTGGGCGGGAAGTTTACGCGGCGGCGTCAGCAGCCTCAAGGACGGGAAATTCACCACCTACACAGTCGCAAACGGCCTCGCGTCTAACACGATAACTTCCATCCTCGAAAGCTCCGGCGGAACGATGTGGTTTGCGACGGCGAACGGCCTGAGCTCGCTCGCGCAAGATCATTGGAAAGTTTATAGAGGCACGGAAGGCTTACCACCCGGCGGTGTGAACTGCCTGCTAGAAGATTCCACCGGCGCACTCTGGATCGGAACGGATAATGGAATTGTCTCGCTGCGTTCCGGGCAGGTCCGGGCTCCCCGTGATGTGCCGAGCGCATTACATGAGCCGGTACTCGGGGTGGCGGAGGACAGGAGCGGGTGGCTCTGGATTTTGACCTCTAATCACGTGCTGCGGGTCTATCGAGATAAATTACTAGGCGGCGCGGTCAATGAGGAAGATGTACGAGAGTTCGGACTTGCTGACGGACTCCTGAGTGTAGAAAGCGTCAAGCGGGACAGGTCTGTCGTGGCGGACCCGCTCGGGCGAATCTGGTTCTCTACATATCGCGGGTTCTCGATGGTTAATCCGGCACAAGTGGCAGACAATTCAGTCCCCGCGATAGTTCACATTGAAGGGGTGACGGCGGATGGGAGCGCCGTTGATCTGCGGGAGCCGGTTCGCATTCCAGGCGCCCGTCGAAGGATTACCTTCAACTATGCGGGCCTGAGCCTATCGGTTCCCGAGCGCGTCAGGTTCAGATACAAATTGGATGGCTTCGACCAGAATTGGAGCGACGCGGTCGCCACGCGCGAAGCCGTTTACACGAACCTCGGCCCGGGCTCCTATCGCTTCCGGGCAATGGCCAGCAACAGCGCCGGGCTCTGGAATAGCTTGGAGGCTGCGATCCGGTTTGAGATCGAGCCGGTCTTCTGGCAGACGTGGTGGTTTCGTCTCTCGTGCGTGATGGTCACGGGGCTTGCCATACTCTTCTTTTACCGCTTGAGGCTGCACCGCCTGACCGGACAATTGAATGTGCGCTTCGAAGAACGACTCGGCGAGCGGACACGTATCGCACAAGACCTGCACGACACACTGTTGCAAGGTTTTTTGAGCGCGTCGATGCAGCTTCACGTCGCCGCCGATCAGCTACCGACAGATTCTCCGGCGAAACCTCTCATCAGTCGAGTCCTCGAACTGATGGGCCAGGTGATGGAGGAGGGCCGCACCGCGCTGAAAGGCCTCCGCTCCTCCAGTAGCCGTGGTCATGACCTCGCGCAGTCATTTTCCGGGATTCAGCAGGAACTCGCCCTGCAAGAGCGGATTGATTTCCGTGTTACGGTGGAAGGGCACCCTCGGCCCTTGCACCCGGTCATCCGCGATGAGGCCTACCGCATCGGTCGTGAAGCGTTGGTCAACGCATTTCGCCACTCCGGGGCGAGCATTATCGAAGTGGAACTTGAGTACGGGACTAAGCACTTGCGCGTTCTCGTCCGCGACGACGGACGTGGCATTGACGCTCAAGTTCTTCGTCTGGGGCGCGAAGGGCACTGGGGCCTCGGCGGCATGCGCGAGAGGGCCGAAGGGATCGGCGCGACGCTCAAAGTCTGGAGCCGTCCGGGCGCCGGCACGGAAGTCGAACTGTCTATCCCCAACGATCTCGCCTACCAATTACATCCTTCGGAACGTCAGCCGGGATGGCTCGCCAAATTGCGCCCGCGAAGAGCGAGACAAAATGGCAAGAAGTGAGCCAGACCAAAGTCAACATTAAGCAGACCATGGAGAAACCGGGTGCCGCTGATCGCACGGGGGCTATCGCCATTGGGGTGCGCGGGGGGTCATCCAACTCTGAACCACCACGACCGAAGCCGCCCGCAATCAATAACACGAAAGAAGTATCGGGAGGTACCCCGATCTCTGGATTCATTCGATGAGCGAATCCGGTATCTTTCCATCCGGTGTGTCTCAAGAAAGTTGAAGAAGATGGAAGGAGAGCCGGACTGCAAAGGTTATTTTCCACGTTTCCTGCCGGGTGGCCGGGCCTTGGACTACTGCTCCTGCGAGCAGCGGTCGGCCTCACGCTGGTCATTCAAGGCGCAGCCAGTCTCAATGACTGGCGCAGTCTCAGATTCGACACATCGGTAGCCCTCCTGATAACAAGCGCGAGTGGGCTCTGTCTGCTGGTCGGAGCGCTCACACCGATTGCCAGCGTTCTAGTCGCACTGATCAAAATCGGGTTCGCGCTCTCATGGTTTTCCCTACCAAACGC
>CAYLJO010000160.1:0-14753 GCA_964383905.1 uncultured Blastocatellaceae bacterium | reverse complement strand
GGTCGCTCTTGCGACTGGTTTTGCATCGGCGAGCCAGTTTTCGCGGGCATTCCGTCAGGCATTTGGGTTTCCGCCGCGTGAGGCTCTGCGGCGGGATCGTGACCGGCGCAGAATCTGATTCCGGGCAGCGGCGCGATACACATGGATTATCTGATAATTGGCTTGGTGACTATCTCGGTTGTAACAACGTGGTCCGTCGCGTTGCCGAGCAACCGGCGTTCCAGAGCTCGAAGGAGAAACCCATGCGTACAATCGGCGTGACCCTCGGGGTGGGTGTGTTGGTGCTGGTGCTTGCCCTTGTCATATGGATATGGACCCGACCGGAGCGCGGTAGTACCGGCGAGGTCAGCACGAACTTCCGCTGGCTGGGCCCCAACGACCGCATCGCAGTCGATGGGTTCGATGATCCGAAGGTGCAGGGTGTCGCCTGCCATATCAGCCGTGCCGTAACGGGTGGCATCAAGGGTGCTTTGGGTGTGGCGGAGGACACCAGTGATGCCAGCATCGCCTGCCGTCAGGTGGGGCCAATAAAGATGCCTCGCGAGCTGAAAGACGGCGAGTCCGTATTCGACGAGCGGCGCAGCTTGCTGTTCAAGCACCTGCACGTCGTGCGCTTTTACGATCGCGGCAGGAATGTGCTCGTTTACGTTTCCTACAGCGATCGCGTTATGGCCGGCAGCCCGAAAAACGCGATCAGTTCCGTGCCCATCATGGGTTGGGCAGCGCCCTGACATCTCGCTGACGCGTATGGGGTGGGCGATTCGCCCACCGTTCAGACAGCCCCGATCAATCATCCCATGGTGCCCCGTTGCAGGCTCATTAGTCTGTCTGTAGACTATATACAGCATGTACTATATGCATCGTTGTGTCCGCCATCAGCCTGGACGAAAAGCCTTGGGCTAGAAGGCGGCGACTTAAAGGGGGCAGCAATGGACGCGGGCAGCGCTCGCGGACATCGACTTTTAAAGAATGAAACCCAAACGGGAGAGCAACGCAAAGAGCTTCGCGATTGAAGCGCTGGATCGGTACAGCCACCGCCTGCACAGCTTCCTGATGCGTCGTATGCATCGCGCTCAAGACAAGGACGTGGATGATCTGGTGCAAGAGGTGTGGATTCGCCTGGTGAAGGCGAACAAGACTGAGTATGTCAGGGACCCGCTGGCCTATGTGCTGACAATAGGCGCTCACGTCGCGGAGCGGTTTGGCAAGCGAGACAAGCGGAGTCAGCAACATGTCGCAGTCGATTCAGAGCTCGCGGAATCTCTCTCAGAGAACCCGGCCAGCCCGCCGGCTGACGATCTCGCCGAAAGGCTGAGCACGGAGAGGCAGTTACTCAGCGCCTTGGCAAAGCTGCCGGCACGGTATCAATCCGTACTGATCATGTTCTATCGAGACGGATACAAGTACGCAGAAATCGCCCAAAAACTGAGCATCTCGATTCACCAGGTAGAGCGTTACCTGGCTGAGGCAAAGGACGCGATCACAGCGATTGACTGGGAGTTGGACTAGCCGCAGGAACCTTACGCGACCTCCCGGCCGGCCCCACCACACCGACAGCACGATCGGCCCGCGTCGGGTGTCGCGCACACGAACCAGGTCCGCGCGTTTGCCTTCTTCATGCAGCCGCGATCCGTGAGTACCAGTGCACGCGCTGGCGCCGAGGTCACCCTCGCAACCGCTTCGGGCAACGGCAGATTGAAGGTCCAGGGAGCATGAACGCGGCTTGAAGCAAGCTCGGCGGGTAGAAGTGATCCATGGTGTCCTTGATGGAACCTTCAAACACTGCGTATTACGGCGATCGTGAACAGTCATTCCACGCGAATGTGAACGGTGCGTGGAGCCGGCGGCTGGAGGGCTAGATGTAATGGACGCCTCCCTTCCTCAGCCGCCGCAAGGCGATCGAGCTGGGGAGAAGCGCGAGCGGCCCGTCCCGACGGCATCAAATGTGCCAGAGTGGAAGTGAGTGATCCACTTAAGGGCAAGGGGGCCTATGATGAAGGGTGCCTCGTCGGTCAATGACTCGGTAGACTTAAGTGTGAGTCGGGCATCAGCCCTCGCGACTCCGTGTTGGGCGGCGGTCGAGACAGAGTGCGGTGAACCTTACTCGCAAGCAAAACCTCAAACAGATCGGAATAGGACGGAAATGATCCAACCTGTGGCGTCTTGGGCATGTCTGACGCGGTTCTGTCGAAGTCGAGGTCGATCTCGTGAGGGTGCGGGAGATCTGATCCAACCAGTCCTTTTGCGACTCGAAGAATTCTGCCGCAACGGCGCGGCCGAAGTCCGCAACCGGGAGCAGTTTCTCGCAAAAACCGTTGCCCCCCTTGATGGGGGACTAGGTTCGCCACGAGCGTGTGGATCACCTACGCACCAGAGCCCGTCGAGGAACTCGAGGACAGCCTTGCACTCGTAGACCCCAGTCCGGCCTCTCGGCCGCAATCGCGCACGCGGTACCATCCATCCAGCGTTTCCACCCGAATCCCCACAAACCCCCTCACTCCCCACACGCTGCGCTGCATCACCATCAGCGGAAATCCCCGAGTGACCGAACCGCAGCCGTTTCGTTTGCTCACTACGAGGAGACTGTAGCGAACATGGCACGGCGTAACAGATAGCGCGTCGTAAGCCTTTGAACGACGGACCGAACGTGACTCTCAACCTCGTTAGTTAATTTGTCTGCCGCGCGCTGTGCGCGTTCCGCATACACGTACTTAAGACACTCTCCCGTGCCTTGTCACCTACCTGTCACTCTTCACCCCGTTGACGTTCGCTCAGCGTAGGGCGCATCGTTTGGTCGCCATCACGGAGCGGGCCCGCCGCGGTGGTCGGTTCATTCATCAACTCGAAGTGGAGATCACGACCATGATCATCGAACTCGGCAAACTGACGGAAGAGACGAAGAAGACCGGCGGTACTCCCGACGCTGGGCTCGGCTTCGAATAAGAGCTGGGCAGGGCGGGGCGCGCGTAAAAGCGCGCCCCCCTTTCCGAGCCATTGTCGCCGGCCGCACCCTTCTTCCTTGACAGTAAATGCTTCCGCGGTGTCCTCGCTGCCATGAAGTGCATCTCTTGAGCTGGATACAATCCACACCCAAAGAAAACCGTCTGCGACCGCTGTTTTTAGCGCCGCATGTACATATGTGTCGGGTCGATGATTGCGCCGTGTTCCTCGACCTGCGGACTAACCGATATTTTACGATTCCACGCAAATATTTTCGCGTCCTAAGTGAGTTTCTATCCGATCCGGTCACGAACTCGAAGCCTCCACTCCGGGCGACGCCCACGCCGGAAGAACTCGCACTTATTGAAACGTTTAGTGAACAGGACCTTGTAAGGTACGACGAGCCACCTTATCGTTACGCGCATCTTAGGAAAATGGTTCCTGCCACTTCACTCGCTCCCAGCCAGACAAACACACCTGTTACGACCAGTCGGCTGGCACTGCACGGACCGCGAGTTCTCTGCTCATTCACTTACGTTTCCGTTTACCTCAAACTCGGTCGCCTCGACCGACTGATTGAGAGATTAAGCGCTCGCCGGGCTGTGAGCCCTTCCGCGTCAAAGTATGATGTAGACGTAGTACTCGCTATCTTCAGACGAATTCGAACGTGTCTGTACACCGCGCGGGATGCCTGCCTTATGGATTCCTTGATTCTGAATGACTTCCTACATTCGTTCGGGCACCAATCAACATTAGTTATCGGAGTTCGAACGCGACCGTTTTCGGCCCACGCCTGGGTACAGATCGGAGACGCAGTAGTCGACGACACCGTGGAATCCGTTCAAGCCTTTACTCCCATCCTTACTGTGTAGTGGTGCGAGCCAATGTTCAGCTTTTTCGCAGTGATTTGGGACCCGACTGTGGAAGCGCAATGCGCCGCTTCATCGCTGGTCAAGCGCCGTCTGGCACAGAACGCTGAGTTCGGGGTTTCCTTCAATTCCGTGCCAGGGCTCTTTCTTGCGGTAAGAGGCGCCAGTCCGGCGCATGGCACGCTCATCCACTTGGAAAATCAACAAGGGATCATTGCGGGCACAATCTTTCAGCGGCCGTCGGCAGCGTACGAGCAGCCCCACCGAGTATTCTCGCTGAAGTCACATGACGCCGACAACGTTATCTCGACCCGGGGCAAATGTCTCCTCAAGAGTCACTGGGGTTCGTACGTCGCGTTTTTAGCGCCACCATCGAGAGATGCCAGTACCATCGTATTACGGGCGCCCCTGGGCTTGCTTCCCTGCTTCTATACCCGCTACCGCGTAATCACGCTGGCGTTCTCGATAGTGGAAGACTGCGTCAGGCTAGGTCTGTGTCAGTTCTCGGTGAACTGGGACCGAATCCTGGCACAAGCAATTGGTGGCGATTATCTCGGTACGCAGACGACCTTGAACGAAGTCAAAACCCTGGTCGGCGGCGATTCATTGGCAGTCGTTGGCAGTGAGTGGGACTATAGACTTGAATGGTCGCCGAGCCAGCTGTCAGACGAAGAACCCGCGGCGAACGTGGCGGAAGCCAGCGACCTGCTCCGATCATGTACCAGATACTGCATGCAAGCGTGGGCTTCCGTTCACAAGACAGCCATTATGGAGTTGTCTGGCGGCTTCGATTCTTCCGTGGTCCTTGCATGCATGCGCGAAACGGCTAGCGCCACGAACCTCAACGCTGTGAATCTATGGTCTCGCGCTTCAGGCGACGAGCGGAATTATGCGCGGAGTATGGCTCGCCTTACCCAAACGCCTCTGCGGGAGATCGAACGCGAAAAATCTCTGACTCTGACGAACTTCGTGGGATGCGCACTTACCGCTAGCCCTGTCTTTCATTACTTCGCGTACGATAGCGGTCCAAAACTGCGACAAATAGCCCACGAGCTGGGTGCGACCGCAATATTTAACGGTGAGGTTGGGGATGACATCTTCGGCCACGCGCCGACCCGAGAAGTGCTCGCTGAAGTGCTCATCTCAAATGGCTTCGGGCGGCGCTTTGGTCGAGCGTCGTTGGATTACGCGACACTCAAACGAATCTCCATATGGAATGCGATAGCACAGGCTCGGTCGTATCGAGGATGGCTTCGCGAACGGCCGTTTTGGAGCCATTATCTATATAGGGAAGAATTTTACCCGCATGAAGAAACGTCGGCGACGGCAGAGGCAGTGCGCAGCTACGAGGAGCGCATAGAGGAGTTCATACATCCTTGGTTGAGTGACGTTCGTTGCATGCCTGCGGGGCGGGTGATGCTAATTCGGTCGTTGGCGATTGCGACCTCGACTGCTTTCCACTCGATGTTGGTAGGGGATGATCCGGCGCCTACGTTTACACCACTCGCTAGCGAGCCCCTCTTCAGAGTATTTACGCGGATTCCCTCTCACTTTCATTATACGAACGGCATAAGCGGCGCGGTGGCGCGTCAAGCATTCGGCTCTGCCATTTCGACGGAGGTCTTGGGACGCGGGACTGGCAAAGGAACGCCAGAGATGTGGATCGGCGACCTCCTGTTGGCCAGTCGCGCCGCCGTTTCTGAAGTGCTGCTCGAAGGAATGCTGGTTAAGGAGCGCATCCTCGACCGCGCAACATTAGAGCGACTTCTCTCGGACAACGTTGCACAGTCTCGGGTGCGTGCCTCCGACATTGTGAAGCATTTGTACATCGAGGGGTGGTTACGGCGGTGGAGCTCCGTGACGCAACGGTCGGTCGCTTGAGCTCAGCCGTTTCCGGAACATGCATAGATTGAGACTCGACCCGAGCGCGAACCTGTCCGCCCCGCTTCGAGCGTTGGCGGAATATGAGCGCTTCCATCTGGTTGACCTGGACTACCACCAAGGCCGTGATAGATATCCCAACTTTGACGAGCGCTACTTTCCGCAAAACTGCGAGCCGTTCCGTTTGCCGTGTTTCTGGATCAGTCGCCGTCACGTGAGGGTGTACGCGTGCCATCCGGATTGTGCGCGTGATTTTGCATCGGTGTTCTCTTGTCCGGTTGGTGAGGAAATACTGTTTCCGATCCATCCGTCATCCTTGCCTCAATTTCTGCGCACGTTGAATGCAACCGGTGCGCAGCCGGCAGATACTGATGTTGAAATTCTGGCTGTCCCCACATCGAGTCCGAGGACGTTGCTGGTATGGCGTGCCGACCAACCTGAGCAGATAGGGTTCCTTAAGACCACGCTGTTTCATCAGCGCGATGTTCGCCTCGCCGAGCACAAGGTTGCATACTGCGTCGGAATGACAAAACTGGTGGAAGAGTGTCGACATATGCTTCCGGGGCAACTTAACTACCTATCAGAGTCCGTCGGCTTAGTCCTCAAACAGCAGCCAGACGCTGGCGTACTGTTTCGATCCATACCTAAGGAGGTCCGGTCAGGAGAACTGGTTGTGGCGCCGACGCTGGCTCTGTATGGAGGCCGTGGTCCCTATGTACCTTTGATGATTACACTCCTCGAGAGGACGGACCTCTCCCCGATACAGTTCGCCGAAGAGCTTTTGTGCCAAAGCATGCCAAATCTGTGGCTACAGAGTGGGTTACGATCGGGGTTGCTCGCGGAGCTTCACAGCCAGAACCTCTTGATTGCGCTTTCTCCTCATCTGGAACCCACTGGTAGGTTTTTTTACAGAGATATTGAAGGGCTTGTAGCGGACTGGTCACTGCGGTTAGCCAATGGGTGCGTGGACCCGGACGCGATGCCGTACGCATGGTCGTGGTATCGGTGTTACGGAGCAATGCGCGCCGGGTTTCCGTACAACGCGTCACCCTGGTGGCGGTTCAGAATGAGTCTGAACGCCCTTCTGACAGGACTATTGGGCAAGCTAAACCAGTATATGCGGGAATGGCAAAGGGCCGGCCGTATCGGAGGAGACCTCATACAGGACGATGAACTTACGCGACTGTTCTCTCGTCACATGATGGTGGCGATTGAGCAAGCGTTCAACGTAAAAGCACCGGGAATCGCAAATATTCAGGGGCAGATGATCGCGTTTATCCGGTTCGTCATGCGACTGAGACATGAGTATATCGTATCGCACAAATCGTCAGTCGAGCACAGTATGTTGCCGCGGGAGACGACGAAGTTCACGCAGTAGGCGCACCTGCGGTCGAGATGATCGTAGAATGGAGGTTGGCCGCCCAGTGGGAGTTCAGCGCTCGCATGCGCTTCGCGGCTATCGTGTCTTTGACGCGACAGGGATGTCCCGCGTATCGAGGTGCGACCATCGCGCATACTGTTCCTGTTTGGCGGGAACGTCATCCTTGAAGTTCTGAAGCCAATACCGAAACCAGTCAAGATTGCGCTCCTGCATCAGCGCCCTATGGGACGGTTGCCAGAAAAGATGCGATTCACCCGGAAAGACGATCACCTCGACTGGTTTGCGTGCGCGGCGGAGCGCTCCGTAGTACTGAAGCCCCAGCGGAAATTCCCATTCGTCTGTCTGGACTAATAGGGGAGCCGAGACCTTCTTAGCGTTTAGGGCCGGAGATACAGATGTGTAATACTCCCGTCCAGCAGTTGTTTCAGGATCTTCGAGCCCATAACCTTTCACTTCCAGGCGGCCGAGTTCGCCCATTCCACTCCATATGTAGTAGTCAATTGGGTCCGTAGCTGGAAGGTGCCCAGCTGTTGCAGCGCTGGCAAATGTGGAGTGAGTGAGGGCATATTGAACCACCTCACCGGTAAAACTGAGACCGCTAATACCGACCCTGTCGGGATCGATTAACCCGTCCCGTGCCAAGGAGGTGACGGCGCCCGCCCATCCGTCAATCATGAATTGGAGTCGTGTGGCTTGTCCGGAGGGAATTGATTTTTCAGAATACCGCGGGGCAGAATACCAGTCTTGAACGTTGGTACACAGCACCGCGAATCCCGCATCTGCGAGAACATATTCCGGAGCCGTATTTCCGGTGCCTCCACGCAGAAAGCCCGTGCAACGATATCCTGTTATGACAAGCGGCCTGCGCCCAGTTGTCTGCTTTCGCGGGAGCTCAACCAGGATGCCCGTGTGTACAAAGCCTCGCTCGTCCTGCCATTTGGTTGCAGTAACACTATAGCTCCTCAGCACTGCTCGCAACTCGGCGTTCGGATCGTAGAGCTGCGTGAGTGTGCCGTCTGCTAACCCAATCCTGACAATTGACGGGGGCTCCGCCGCTGCTTCAAACACGCAAACCGCGAACCGCTGGATTATCGGACACATCCTTGAAAGGATATGATCGCTCTCAATGTTCAGAACACCTGGTGTTATATAAATAGTCCTAACCCTGTGGCTGTCGGAATCCCAAGCGTACATCCCTGTCGTTCCCGAGAACGTGGCAGTTGAAAAGACGAACTCTGATGTGTTCTTGCGCCACACCACTTCCCCCGTGAAGTCTTTGCACCTCTCGTCGCGACACTGAGTCTTCTCTGACGCGCTTGAACGCGCCATGATCAGTCTCCCAGGAGTGTCGTCGGTCTCTGAATCAATCGTTCGATTCAATCCTCGCGTCACTTCGACCGTGACGCCGTTGGCCGACGCTTTCACTCGAGAGGTCACTGCAGTGGAGCATAGAGTAGAGTACGCGTGGGTTTCGGACGCGTTACTCTCGCGAGTCAATCCATTGCGAAGCTCGTGCACAAAGAGCCGTCGCTTTCCCGAGTCCCCCACGACGAACGGGCTGCCGTCTTGACGCCACCGTACGGAGCCCAACCCATTCCCATAGGGTAAGTTCGTTTCGAGAACAGCGCCGGGCCGCACGGTATCGTCCAGTCGCACACCGGAACGGAGTTCCTCAGCTCTCGCGGCTGCAAGTGCTTCGGACGACGGTCCTAACGAGAGAAAAATGCGGTGGTACGTGTCGTCAAGGCAGAAACTGTCTATGTCTCCGTCTAAACCTTCCGCTCCAGTCAGCTTCTCCGCTCGCCCATCGATATACATGCGCCACAGGGAGTGCCCTTGATTTCGCGCGACTCTTACATAAAAGGCAGCGGAGTCTTGCGACCAAACCGGAGACTCAGTCTGGAATACTCCAGCCGGGCTCCAGCCTGGATCGCCTCCCGAGCCTAGATCTACGGCCTTGCCCCCTTCTATCGGCATCACATACCATTCGAGGTTAGCGGTGTTGCTGCTCACCGAGAGCTTGTGGCCGCGAAACGCGACCCATCTGCCGTCTGGAGAAATCGTGAGACCCGAGAGTTCCGTCATCTCTATTAACTCGCGGTAACCGACATGGGTGACGGCAGGAAGGGCCGCTTCACTTACGGTCAACAAGCAGGCAACAAGAATACGACAGACAGTTCGTGTCAGGACGGGCTGTGACGGCGGTGTAACGTGACTCGCCATTTCTAATGCCCCTTTCGTGGATGCTTACTTCGCAGCGAGGTCGTCCCGGCCGCGTGTTTTTTCGAGGTCCTATCGCGTTCTCCGCGCCTGGCGATAGAGCGCCCGCGGCAGTGCACCGATACCGCTCGACCGATCGTTATCGACTCACTCTTGTTGCCATCTGTTCCGGAGGGTGCGGATGTCCATGCGTGTCTTACTTCCTCGCGAGCACTCGCGCATAGGCTGCATATTAGGAGGGCGGACTCCGGCGATAGAGGACACATGTAAGATGGCAATTGGGCACCAGTGGTGAGTCTTAAAAAGAACAAGCAGGCGCGATCGGGCGGTGGCCGGTCTCGGTAAGCGAGCATTTGGCTACCACCGTGTATTGATCCCCAGAGTCACTGTCCGACCCAACGGATTCGCATTCGCCGCGTCATAGTGGGAGCCGACAAAAAAAGGTGAGCCCGAGGTAACAAAAGGAGGGGCTCTATTGAGTACGTTTGTACCCGAAAGAGATAGATCGAACCCATGAAGCACACCTACGTCCGAGAACTCGTAGCGAATCGCTGTGTCTAAAGTGAAGTAGGATCCTACAGTGTTTGGGGAAACCGCGGATGTGTCAGGGTAAGAGCCTACATAGTTACCTGTAAGAGTTGCGTTCAGCCCTCTGATTCGGTAAGTCTCTTGAGCGCGAAGTCGGAATTTAGCGGGATATCCAACTGTGTTTACCAAGCCGGCAGTCGGTGCAGATGGAGTGATCTGGGAGCGAAAACTATCTATATATGTCAGCGCGAGTTGACTGATTAGCGTGGTACTGTCGAATTGGGATGTGTATGAGGAGCTCAGATCGACACCAGATGTTCGCGTGGACGCGAGATTTGCATTGCGTGCATCGTAGAGATAGTCCGTTTGGGCCAGCGCGTTAGGACCAAAAGCGCCACGTGTCAGATCAAAATAGGGATGTCCCTTTGCTTTGACGGAGTTCACAAGGCCCTGAAGCACTCCGGGCGCGTTCTCGCTGATAATCGAACTTATCGCCCGCGTGTTTAGTGGGTTAGCGGAGAACGGCGGGACCGAGATTTGGTTCTTATATGTGATCTGATAGTACGTCAGTAGAGCTTGAAAGTGCGGCGCAAAGCTTGGATGCAAGTCGATTCCGGCTGTGGTGTTGGTCGCAGTTTCGGGTTGCAAGTTCGGTATACCGCCGATTATGTATAGGACAGGAACGCGCCCAGCACCGCCGACGTTTGGGAATGACCTCAGTACCGCTCCTGTCGTACCCACCTGACTGTTAGCTAATTCAGTTCCTGTAGCAGGAGCACGGAATGCCCGACTGTAGGTTGTGCGGAGAGTGATGGAATTATCAGGATCCCATGCAATGCCGAGTTTTGGGTTCGTAGTGTTACCAAAATCCGAATAGTGGTCGTGGCGAGCCGCAAGAGACGCAGTAAGCTTTTCTATTCCAGGAATGGAGTTATCGTGACTTATGACAGGTACTCTTAGTTCTCCGTATTCGGAAAAAACGTGCCTGCGGGCGGACGCGCGTGTGATCTGATCATTTGTCCCCGACGCGGGCAGGGCGGTGCCAAAAGATGAGAAAGCCTCTGTTCTGTAGGATAGCCCCGCGGCGATTTGCACCGGGCCTGCGGGAAGCTGTAAAATGTCTCCGACCGTCGAGAGTTGTTGATCGGCAAGACGGCTTATAATCGTCGTGTAGTCGTAGGCGGATGATGGATAGCCAACGGACCATAGATAAGTATAGATCGGCTCGCGACCCTCTCCGCCAGAAAACTCATAGCCAAGATTCCAAGAAGAGGATAGCCGGTACTTTGCATTTACGGAGCCGCTCCAGTGGACGTCGTCCGGTACTGTGTCGTAAGTTGTTCCTCCGGTTGAGTCAAATCCGTTTATTTTCTTATCAGAGTACTGGGCGTCAAACGCGAGATCGAACCGCCCCAACGATTGTTGGCCCGCGCCCGATATCGTGGTCATGGCATAGGCGGGAAAGATGGACGTCGGCCCGGGAACTGACGTCGTAAATGTGCGCTCCTTCGCAAAGAGTTGGCTTTGACGGGAGACGTCTCCAGTGAGGGAGATTCCCCCAGTTGTCCAGTCGCGGCCCGCTCCTAGATTGCCGCCGCTGAATGACATTGCACCATCAGTCGTGCGGCCCGAACGCAACCCAGCCTCCACCCCGTTGGAAGAACGCTTCAGGACTATATTGACAACGCCGGCAACTGCGTCCGAGCCATAAATCGCCGATGCCCCGTCGGTCAGAATGTCTATATGATCGATGGCGCTTACAGGGATGTTTGAGATGTCTGTAAAGTAGCCGTTGGCTGACGGAGCAACCCGGTGGCCATTGATCAGCACCAGTGTGGCAGTTGCTCCCAATCCATGGAGGTTGACCCCGCTGCCCCCTGCTGTGTTGTAACCCTTCTCGGATCCAGATGAAAACGTGCCATCCGCAGATGCGCCTGCGGCGCCTCCTCGGAAGTTGTCCGTTAGTGACTGTAACAAGTCTTGGGTCGTAACGTAGCCAGAATCCTCTATATCGGTTCGGCTGACGGTTCTAATCGGAGACCCGACCGGGGACTCGCCCTTTATATGACTACCGGTAATCACGACCTCCCTCAATTCCGGGCGGGCGGCTTCGCTCTGCGCGTCAGAGGCATCAGCCACGGGGTTCCCGGGATTTGCAACGTCAGCAGACATAGGAGCTCGCGGCCCCGACGTGTCGCTTGCGACTGCGGGCCCACCGTCCGCGAGCCGCACCGCGGCGGCGGCGCTCGTCTTCGCGCCAGCCGTCCTCGTAATCGACACAGTCTTCTCGTTCAAAAATTTGTAGTGCAGGTCACTGTCTTGGAGGAGTCGTTCGAGCGCTGCCTGCGCTGTATACGGGCCGCGGAGCGGCGCTGATGACGAGGCGGACTCGAGGTCGCGTGTTTGGTATACGAGCTGAAGATGTGACTGCGCGGCGAAGTCTTTCAACGCGCGGCTGAGGGGCTCATCAGGAATGTTGAAGGCGATAGGCTCGCCGAGTGTCCACCCTGCTCCTGACTTCGACTTTTCTTGTCCTGCCGCAACTGCGGCGGCCAATATGCATGTCAGCCCCAATCCTCCCTTTACGAAAGGACCGCGATAGATTCGCATTGATTCACCCCGAGTCGTTGTTCTGTAAAGCGCCAAGACCGATCGGGCGCACTTCACCGTGACGGCCTCTTACTCTTACAGAGCGCTCTGGGAAAAAAATGTCCGCATCGCCGCGATGAGGTACCTGCATCGGGGTTACCGGCACCCCCGAAGGGTCCGACAGCGGTGCTGGTCAGGCTCCAAGGGTTGTACCCGTGAAATACAAAGTTCTTAAGTGCAGATCCGGACAACACTCGGTCTTGCTGCGGAATTCTGAGAGCAAGGTGGCTCTATAGGGGTAGGGGGGAAGCGAAGGCCCGCTGGACCTGGGTCAGGCCGAGCCCGCGGAACCGCGAGCGGCGGCGTATCCTGGAGTAAACGCCTGAGCAGCACCCGTAGTCGAGGAACCTGCCGTTTGAGGCGGCCATGGATGGGTCAGATGCCAGGCGGCGTGATGAAGTACCGGAGCACAGCATGAAGAAACGCCGACAGGATGGGGCGACCCTGATGCAGGAAGCGCAGACATGGCATGGAGTTCTTTCGACCGCCACGGCCGCGCAACGCGAGGAATTCGTTGACTGGCTTCGGCGGTCCCCGGAGCATCTGCGAGTCTTCTTTCGGCACCTCGCCGTATCGAAGGAGCTAGCCACCCTCGACTCGAGTCGGGAAGTGGAGTTGACTACCCTCCTGGGGGAGGTATTGAGCACCAATGTCATTCCTTTCCACGGTTCGGGATCGGCTTCTGCGAGCACCTCGGTGCCCGCGGCGCGCGGGCCCAGGAAATGGCGCCTCCAGGCCGCCGTCGCCGCGGCAGTCTTTGTCGCCGCAACAGTGAGCTGGTTCGGCCTGCACGGGCTCTTGGCACCTTCAACGGACTACGTCACCCAAACAGGTGAACAACTCAGAGTGCCACTCCCGGACGGAACCGTGATTGAGCTTAATACCCAGTCCCATATCCGCGTGGCGTATACCGCGCAGGGGCGCGACGTCACGCTGGTCTTCGGAGAAGCGCTCTTCGCCGTCAGGCACGATGCGCGCCGGCCTTTCCGGGTCCACGTCGACGCGACGGTCATTGAGGACCTCGGGACGCAATTCTCCGTCTACAAGCGACCGGACTCGACGACGACCCTCGCCGTCCTCGAAGGCAATGTACAGGTCTCGTACGAATTTGATTCGCTCCCCTGGTCGCAAACCGCGGTTCCAATGTCTGCCACCGCGAACGGCCCAGCGCTGGAGCCGGTACTTCGGCCCACACGCGTCGATGCGGGCCAAGTCGTCCGCATTGTTGCTCACGGACAGTTCCTTGAACCCGAGCCGAAGGATGTGAGCCATCCGGCGGCTTGGACACAACAGCAGTTGTGGTTCGACGGCTCCTCGCTGTCCGAGATCGCCGCCGAATTCAACCGCTACAATGTACGGAAGATCCACGTCGGCAGCGGCGCGGTGACTGCCCAGAAGCGCTATTCCGGGAACTTCAATGCGTACGATCCCGACTCCTTCGTCCAGTTCGTTCAACAAGACCCGGCGATACGAGTGGATGTAACAGGCCAGCGCGTGTTGATAGAGGACCACTAGCCTCGGTCCGTTATCAGCTCGTACGCCAACGTGGTCCCCGCGATGGTGGCCTCTCTTTGCTATAACCGTGTATCACGCGCCGACTTCATCGTCGGCGGTACCCTGGAAAGGCACTCACCGCGCGGTCCGCACATGCGTGCGTGCTACGCGCCTCTGCCTGCGTTTGCGGGCCGCCGTGTTTCGTGTCTGCAGATCTCGGAACGTTGGCCTGGACCGACACCGTTCGATCGTTCAGAAATGTGTATCCGAGATCCGAGCCTCGCAGCAGCGCCGCGAGGGCCTGTCCCGGCGTAAAGGTTCCCACCACCGAAGATGAGATCAAGGACGGATCGACGTCCTGTGTGGCGAACACGAGCTGCAGGTGCGCCTGAGCCGCGAATTCCTGCAGTGCTTGGTACATCGGCTGCGCAGCGATTCGAAAGGACACAACTTGCGCTCTTGAATTTGATGATCGCTGTCCCAGCGCGGGCTCATTCAGTTGCCAGAGACAGGCGCTTTGAAGCGCCAAGACCAGCCAACACGATTTCCATGTCGTCACAGTCCACAACCTCCGTTCGGTATTGGCCTTGAGCCCGATATCCCTACTCAACTAGCTAGAGCCCCGTAGGCTCAAAGAATCCGCACATAGTGCATCGCACAATGAGGCAACGGCCCGCGAAAGCGCTGAAATCGCTAGAACTGCATAATTTGTGCGAAAGACGAATTCTCAGGTGAGATAAATCGTCTCGTCCCACAGAGATGTAGAGCGGCTCAGAAGAAAGCGAGCTAGT
>CAYLJO010000159.1:0-15099 GCA_964383905.1 uncultured Blastocatellaceae bacterium | reverse complement strand
GAGTGTAAACTATGGTCAGCGATAATGGCTATTCAGTTGTCAAATGACCCACTAGCTCTCGTCGTATTAAATCCAGCCTCTTTATTAATTGAATCTGGCCTCACTTCCATTGATAAAACATCCTGTTCCCATATCGCCCGACTGCCAGTTTGGCCTCTTAACCTGTTTACTTCAACAGTTAGCTCCGCATTAATGGCGCTTAGCTGGCCGATCCTCTTATCCCTTTTTTCCAAAGCCTCGTTTGCCCTTTTTAATTCATCCAGCGCATGATCATAATTCCGCGCTGTCGATCGTCCAGCGCCAGCGAATGATCAGAGGGCTAAACCGGCTCCTTTTATCTTCGTCGCCTTCTGATAAAAGCTAGAGCGCGTGCTCCAGGGCTGCGCGCATCGCACCTGCTGACTGCCAGCGCTGCGACGGATCCTTGGCGAGGGCGCGTTCGATAACGTCAGCAACCAGCGGTGGAATATCCGCCACGCGGCGGTTGAGCGGGATGATCGGTTTCTCGAAAATCGCCCTGATCGCCTCGGCGGGGTTGGCTCGCGGCGAGAGGTCGAGGGCCAGCGCTCCGGTGACCAGCCTGTATGCCGTCATGCCCATCGCGTAGATGTCTGAGGTCGGATTCACGTCGCGAAAATCTCTGATCTGTTCTGGCGGCATATAGGCCACAGTGCCGGCCACGTCCCCCGCCATCGTGATGCCGCTCATCCCCGACTGTGTGAAGTTTTTGGCCAAGCCGAAATCCGTCAGCTTGGCCGTGTAGCTCGGCCAAGCGCCGCTGACCAGTATGTTCTGGTCCTTGATGTCGCGGTGAATGTAACCTTTGGTGTGCGCGTAATGGAGCGCGTCGAGCGTTTGCATGAGAATCTGTGCCGCCTCGCGATACGGCAAACGCCCCCCGCGCGCCTCTAATAGCCTGGCGGCATCCTTCCCTTCGACGTATTCGGTGATCAAATAGATCACGCCATTGTTGGTGCCGCGGCCAATGAACCCGACGATGTGTGGGTGCTGCAGGGCGGCGGCAACATCCACCTCGCGCATAAAGCGGCGCAACGCCACGTCGCTGACGGCGACTTCCGGCAGCAAAGTCTTGATCGCGACGGCGCGCCCCGTCCGCTGCTCACGTGCGAGCAACACACAGCCCATCCCGCCCCGGCCCAGGACCCTCACCGTTTCATAGCCGGGCACCCGCTGCGGCTTCCGCCGCAACTCCTCGCGACATTCTTCACACAGGTAGGTCAACCGCTCGCCGGGCGCGGTGGCTTCCGCTTGATCGCGCCGCCCGCAGTTGAGACATTCGACGATCACGATCGCCGGTTGAGTCGGAGCAAGCGCGGCCCGACCCGCGCTAGCATCGTGGTACGCCGGCACCGCCGGCTCGGCGCTGACTTCGACGGCGAGCACGGTCTGTCCGCCTTGAATCCGGTCGCCATCACGTAAATGGGCTTCGGATACTTTCTGACCGTTGACGAATGTGCCGTTGGTCGAGTGCAGGTCGCGTAGAAAACAGCGCGGCGGCGCGATCTCCAGCAAGCAGTGGTGGCGCGAAAAGAATCTGTCTTCCGGTAGACAGAGATGCGCCGTGTCGCTGCGCCCGATTAAAAACGTGTCGTGCTGGTCAAAAGTAAACGCGCGACCCACGTAAGGCCCGGCCAGAACTCGTAAAGTGACTCGCATCTTGACCCTGTGTTCGTCGCAAAACCGGACTTCCCTGCTAACGGTAGATCGTTAAATCATCAAAGGCGACTTCATTCGCGTCGCTGGTGTAAAACCCGGCGAGCCCGTTTGTGAAGTTCGCCGTATCTGTGATGCTCGTGGCGTATTGGCCGTTGATGTAAAAAGAGAGCTGCTTGTCTTTCACGCGAACCTCCAACTGGTTGCTCTTCGTGCCCGTTTTAATGAGCGGCGATCTGGTCCATTTCACCAGCGAGGTCTCTTTGCCATTCTGGTGCAGGAAGACAGAGTAGGAGGGGTTGTCGCCCGTAAAGATGACAAAGCTGTAGTCCTTCAATTGATCGTTCTCTTTTCCTCCATGCACGACAAGGCCGTAACCGTAGCTGGGAGACGTCCCGTCAACATTGTGCGTGGTAACCCGCACCGTCGCATTCTTTGTCTCATAGTCGCTGCTCTTCGGACCATACACTATGGCATAGCGGCCGGCGACGGCGCGCATGTGGTATTCACCCTGGTTATACCAGAAGGTGCCGGAATCGTTAGTCCCGGTCCACCATTTTTCCGTCGAGAAATCGTCTACCAACGTAGGCTTCGAATCCGCGCCGTAATTCGTATTCTTACTAGTGGCACTCGCATTGGTGTTGTTTGAATTGGCCGGCTTCGTGTTAACATTCCGGTTGGGGACGTTTGCGCTGTGGTTCGCGTTATTTGAAGAGGCGACGGGCGTGTTTGAATCTGAGCCGAGCCTGGCGAGGCCGATGATAAGCGCAATGAGACCGATGCCCAAAAAGAGCAATACCACCGCCCCCCCGATAATCCAGGGGAGGGGATTAGATTTTCGCACGGTCTGCGCGGGCGGCATGTGCGGGAACGATACCCCCGAAGGCGGCCCGATTTGGCTGGTGGGCAGCGTGTCGCGACGATAAACCTCTGCCGTCTGGTTGGTATCGCGTCCTGTAGGGAAGGCGATGGTTGCGCCCGGGTCGAGGGATGAAGGCGCATCGCTGACGCTTAGTAGGCGCGTGCCGTCCTCAAGACAAAAGCTCAAAGTGTCGTCTGTGTAAGTTCGATTGCAGTTCGGGCAGCGTTTCATGTGCGGACTGTTTCAGGCTTCAGCAGGGCGGCCGCAGACATTCTTATCAAGCCAGAGTTGGGATCATGCGAATCCTTACGAGGACTACCGGTCAAATAAGCCGGACCCATTATACGGGAAGGAGCCATCCGCTCAAGGCTTGATGGAGTTACCGCAGCGCCCGCAAAACTTCGTGCCCGCCGGGTAGCTCACGCGGCAGAAGTTACAGATTACTTCGACAGGCCGCGGCGCGCCCCATGCCGGGGCGCCGCCGTAGATAGCCGTGCCGCAACGCCCGCAAAACTTCGTGCCCGCCGGGTAGCTAACATTGCAGCGGGGACATTTAACGCCGCTCGCCGGCTGGGCTTCGTGATTTCCGCCGGCGCTTCCACCCGCACTTTGCCCGGCGTGCACAGGCTGGAAGGTATTGTTGCCGCACCGCCCGCAGAATTTTATTCCCGCCGCATAACGCACGCCGCACCGCGCACACATCACAACCTCAGGCGCGCTGGCCGGGCCGCTGTTGAGGCTTCCGCCGCGCGAAGGCGACAACTGATTGCCGGAATGAGCGGATCGAAATTGCGCCTGAATAATCTGCTCGCTTGCTCCGGAGCGGACCTCTATGACCCGCTCGTCATCCGCATCGCCGGGGCGTGAGACGCGCAGGACATGACGGCCCGGGGCGATAGCCGTCAGAATGATGCGTCCCGACCGGCCGACGCTGCCGTGCCTTTCGTCGTCGATGTAAACTTCCGCGCCCGCCGGAGCAAGGATCACAACGCGCGAATCGCCCTCCCTCTCACGCTCGGAAACATCGCCGGCCCGGCTTTCGAGTTCTTCAATCCAGACACTTATGCTGGTAGGCCGCGCGTCCGGCTCCTTCGCTAACGCGTGCATCACGGCCTGATCCACCCCCGGCGAAATATCTGAGCGCAAAGTGCTCAAAGCCGGCGCCGCCCGCATCACTTTTTGCATGATGATCTGTGTGATGTCGCCCGTGAACGGAGGCCGCCCGCCCAGCATATGATAAGCGATGGTGCCGAGGGCATAGACGTCCGCGCGCGTGTCAAGCTTGGTTCCGGGCTGCATCTGCTCGGGAGCCATGTATTCGGGAGTGCCGATAATGCCGCGCGACGCCGGGCCACCGCCCGTCATCGCTTCGGCCACCGCCCCGGAGATGATTTTAGCCAGCCCGAAATCGCCAACCTTAATAAATCCGTCACCCGACAGGCTCGAGTTTCCCTTGCGCTTCTTCATGATGAAGATGTTCGCCGGCTTAAGGTCGCGATGAAGTATCCCTTCTTCGTGTGCCGCTTCGACCCCGGCCGCCACCTGCCGCAAGAGCGCAAGCGTGCGTTGAACGCTCAAGGTGCCTTCGCGACGCAGAAGATGATAGAGCGTTTCACCTTCGACGTATTCCATGACGAGGAAAAAGACCCCCGTCGGAGTTTTCCCGAAATCGGTCACATCAACCACGTTCGGGTGGCGGATAGAAGCGGCCGTGCGCGCTTCGCGCTCGAAGCGCGCAATCGCCTCTTCTTCGCCCATTCCTTCGTCGGAGAGGATGTCGGGCCGGATGGTTTTGACGGCGACGCGACGCGTCACCAGGTTTTCGTCGCGGGCCATATAGACTTGACCCATCGCGCCGCGCCCAAGTCGCTTCTCGATAAGGTAGCGACCGGCCAGGAGCGTACCACCCGGCAGCGTCTGTTTGGTGTTTGCGCCTTCTTCCGGGCATACGAGCACTTCGTCTTCATAACAGCGTTCACATCGTGGACATTCGCGCATAGGCGGGGGTTAAATGATTGATCATCTGATATGCGTCGGCAATCCGCCGGGGCAACGCGGAAAGGATAAGGCGTCGCACAGGCGCGCGTCAATCAGACACGCCCGCCGACGCCTTGAAGGATTGATAATAATTCGCGGTTATTTGGCCCCTGCAGTACGCTGCTGGTTCTTAGCTGCTTCCATGCGCGCGCCTAACTGCTCAATCTGTTCCTTGCTTAGAACCTTCCGCGCGCCCTGGAACATTTCCCCTTCTTCTTCCTCGACGTGGTGTTCGACATTCTCTTGAAGCACCTTTAGCTTCGCGCCCCACTCTTCCTTATCCTTTGGCAGTGCTTCCAGTTCCGCCAAAAGCTGCTTGACTATCGCGTGCTCCTCGTATGCTTCGAGCGTAATGTCGCGCGTCTCCTCCGCCTCCTTGAGAGTCGGATAAAAGATCTGTTCTTCAATGCGCGCGTGCACATCGAGTTCGTTTTTGAGTCGCGTGAACAGTTCTTCGCGCGTTTTAACACCGCGCTCGGTTGTCGGTTCC
This sequence comes from uncultured Blastocatellaceae bacterium, assembly GCA_964383905.1. Classification (GTDB taxonomy): domain Bacteria; phylum Acidobacteriota; class Blastocatellia; order Pyrinomonadales; family Pyrinomonadaceae; genus CAYLJO01. The sequence continues at coordinate 10,036 of CAYLJO010000159.1, read as the reverse complement.
AGCTTCTCGAAGATCTCTGAAACCTTTTTGTGATCCCGCTTCAATAGTTCAATAGCATCCATAAACCATCTCTCCTCCCTTAATTAAGAGCCTACAGAACACACCACTGCACGCAATCAATACGCGCAAGGAGCTTTGTATACTTGAGAGCAAGTTTAGTGCCGGTCGGGTTAAACAGCGGGAGGAGGAGCTGTCAATCAGGCTGACACTGCTGCATTCACGGTCTGTCGGCCACTCTAGGCGCGCACGTGGCGCATTCGCACGTTTTGCGCAGACATCATGTCTATGCGAGAATAACTTTCACGCGCCTGTAGCTCAGCGGATAGAGCACCTGCCTCCGGAGCAGGGGGCCGCAAGTTCGAGTCTTGCCAGGCGCATTTGTTTCTTAACTCCTCGATGTGCCGCTCCCAGGTATAATCTGTTGCCCATCTCACGAGTTTTACCTGACCGTTTTTCACCGGACTTAATCGGAGCCTGCCATGCATCCCGTGATTCTCAGCAGGCACCGCGTAGAGGGTCTCAGTGCTCGGGCAATACACCACAAAGTAATCGACCTCATCACTCTCATACCGCCTGCGTGTAAGACCCACACCGGGCTGCCTGCGTTGGCTTTTGTAAACTACGCAACCACCGCTCACCCAGGCCGTTTTAACTTGAATTTTGTATAGACGAGAGTCGGCGTCAACGACCAGGTCGTAGCTCGCCCCTGCTCCGAAAGGAATGCTTACTGTGAATCCTGCGGCGAGGTATGCGCTCAATATAACACCTTCGCTTCTGTTACCGCGTTCGTATTTGTACATACCCCCTCCAGTTTTAGTTTTTCATGGATAGGAAATTGCCAGTGAGTGCGAGGGGCTTGTCTGACTACCAGCCTAGATACTCAATCTCTATCCAGACTGGGGCAACGGGCGCGCAAACGTTGACGCTTTAGCCTACCTTTGTCGGCCGGTAATTCAGGCTTTCAGATTCCGCGATTAAGATGTCCGGCAGCGACTTTGATGAATATTTCTCAACGGCTCGCGAAAGGCCGCAGCGAAAGCTTCCAATCAAGTATGCTTGATAATCACGCTTTCGGTGATGTTGGCGACATTCTCGCAGCGATCGACCGCCGCCTCCAGCTTTTCGTAAATATCCTTCCACTTGATGATCGTCAACGGATCCTTCCCGTTGTGAAACAACTCCGCAATGGCCGTGTTATATATGTCGTCGCCCTCATTCTCCAGCCGGTGCAGCTCAATTAATCGCGGCTCGATCCCCACGGGACGCTCAAGCACCCTCACGACCTCGTGAAGCTCGATCGCCATGCGCCGGATCACGTCGGCAAAGCGGCGCGCATGATCCGTGCTTTCACGCACGCCGTACATTACCATTGCGCGCGCCGCATCGTCGATGAGATCGACAATATCATCGAGCGCGCCCGACGTCAGGAAAATATCTTCACGGTCGAAGGGTGTGATGAATGATTGGTTGAGACGCTTCGAAACGGAATGCGTCAGCTCGTCGCAATGATGCTCAATAGCCTTGATTTGTTTGGAGTGATCAGCGAAATCACCCTTTTTATCGTTGAGCATCTCAGCGAGGATGCGCGCCGCGTCATAGATGTACGAAGTCATCTGCGAAAAGAGGGAGAAGTACTGCTCCTCCCGCGGCAGAAAATTGAAGAGTGCCATCGAAGATTGCGACTCCGCGAATCAGATTGCGATAAATGAGAGGGCAATGTAATAGAATGGTAGGGTCTTGTCCATCTTAAAAAGTAGATGTTAAAAGTCTATCCCGTGCTTGTCGGAGCGTGCGCCTCCGTCGTATCCTCCAAAACTATACACTTCTTACGGACGATAGGCCGAGATTAATGCAAGCGGCGCCCTCGCGCTGGATCAGCTGATGACGAAACGAGCGTACTTTATGCATGTTACCGAGTTGCTCCGGCTGGAAGCGTCGGCCATCGCCCAGACTGCAGTCCGGTTGCAGCGCGAACAGGTGGAACAAGCCATTGAGCTTTTAGCGTCATGCAAAGCGAAGGTTGTGCTCCTGGGTGTTGGTAAGTCCGGTATTATCTCACAGAAGATCGCCGCGACGCTGACCAGTACGGGCACCGCCGCCATCTACCTGCACGCCTCCGATGCATTGCACGGCGGGCTCGGAATTGTCACACCTGAAGACGTCGTCATCGTCATCAGTAACAGCGGCGAGACCGTAGAAGTGCTGGAGCTATTGCCGTATCTCAAGCAGCGGCGGGTTCCAATTATCGCTATTGTCGGGGACCTTCGCTCTACTCTCGCGCGCCGCGCCGACGTAGCTCTTGATGCCTCGGTTGATCAGGAGGCGTGCCCGCTCAACCTTGCGCCGACGGCAAGCACGACCGTTGCGCTTGCCGTCGGCGATGCGCTCGCGATGACCCTCATGCAGGTTAAAGGATTAACGCCGGATGCTTTTGCGCTCAATCATCCGGGCGGGAGGCTCGGAAAACGTCTGACGCTGCGTGTCGCCGATTTGATGCACAGCGGCCCTGCAAACCCAACGATCAGAGCGGAAGCGCCGTGGCTTGAAGTGATCGCCACCATTAGCAAAGGCGGACTCGGCGCGGTCAATGTGGTGGACGACGCGGGGCGACTCATTGGCATTATCACGGATGGAGACTTACGCCGCACGCTCCAGAAGATCAACTACGCCGATCTGGAAACCTTGCGCAGCGGTGCGTTCATGACGCAAAACCCGATTGTTGCTTCACCCGACTTGCTTGCTTATGACGCCCTGCGCTTGATGGAAGACCGCCCAAGGCAAATCTCCGTTCTCCCTGTCGTCACCCACGATCGCCTCTGCGTTGGCCTGATTCGCGTGCATGACATTGTGCGCAGCGGTCTGTAATGATGATCCCGCCTGCCGCTTACACATCGCATCTGGCATCCTTCAAAGCACCCGCCGCTTCCAAGAAGATGTGCGCCACTGCTGCCTTAAACGCACCCCCGACTTACAGGTTGAGGCGGCAAAATACAGATTGATTCTCATCAGATCAAGGAGACCGACGCGATGTTCAAGCGGACAAGCCTGATTACCTCTGTTTTCATCGTCGCAAACCTGGTTGGAAACACTTTCTGCGTCGCGGGCGTCCATGCGCAGGCGCGCGAGGCCACCAGGCCGCGACAGGCTGTCCCGCTGCCTGCGGCAGAAGTGACCGTCGTCCTTAACGAGCAATTTCTCAACTCTTTTCTCGACGCGATGTTTATCAACCTAAAATCGCCCTCATTCCCACTATCGCTCGCCGGTGGAGATCAGAATCACAGCCACGCGTCTGCCCCGGGTGCTAATTCTTCTTCTTCGAGCCAGGATAGCTGCCCCAGCGTCATTATGCTGGAGCGCGAGATGGACGGTGTCATGACAAGGGTGCATTTCGTCAACGGTCAGGTTGTCGCCCCGCTCGCTTTCTCCGGCTCATATTACAATTCGCTGATCGGATGCTTACCCTTTAAAGGTTGGGCCGATACGGCCCTCAACCTCGAATTCAACCCCGAGCGGCAGGCGCTGAGCGCGCGCGTCTCAATTAGAGATGTACACTTGCGTGGCGTCCCGTCGCTGGCGAACGGCCCGGTGGTCAGCCTCGTACAAAACGCGGTCGACAAGCGCGTTAATCCGATCGAAATCCTGAAGGCAGCCCAACTGGCGGCACAGGTGCCGATTGTCTCCGCCGGCGGCGCTTTGCGACTGCGCGCGAAGGAGGTGCGCCCTGAGGTCGTCGAAGGTGCACTGCGTCTGCATATCTTCTACGACTTTGTTCCTGCCAAGTAGATTCAGATGCTAAATCTAAACAGAAGAGATCGGCACGCCACGCTTGTTCGAGGGCAGAACCCCAGCTCTCGAATAAGATTTGAAGCACGGAGGGCACCGCGGCAGGACAGAGGAAACAAATTATGGATAAAACAAGAGGAAGCACACTGCGAAGTAGTGAGCGGTAACGACTTGCCGGTACTTATCCGACAGCTTTTTCATCCTAGTTTGCGGCGGCGAGGGTGGCCCCCACCGGCATATCAACAATCTCCCAGGCCGCGTCATTACGTAAGAGCTTTGACATCAACGCGGCATGCAGAATGTGGCCGCTACGCTCGGCAGTGACCCGGCCCATGATAGGCATACCGAGCAGTGCCAGGTCGCCGATGATATCCAGAATTTTATGGCGCACGAATTCGTCCCGAAAGCGCAGGCCGGTTTCGTTCAGCATACCGTCGGACGTTAATACGATGGCGTTATCGAGCGATCCGCCGCGAATCAAGTTGGCGCGCCTGAGGGCTTCGATCTCATCCGTGAAACCGAAGGTGCGGGCCGACGAAATCTCCCGCCCGAAAGCTTCCTCGTCCAGCTCTACGTAAAGGCGCTGCACCCCGATCAGCGGGTGGGCGAAATCAATCATACAATCAATCTCGTAAGCGTCGGCCGGTTCAACGCTGATCCGGCGATTGCCCTGTTCGACGGCCACTCTTTCACGCACCAGAAGAGCGTGCCGCGCCCGCGGTTGCTCGACCACTCCCGCGCGCTCGATCATCTCTGTGAAGGCTTCTGCGGAGCCGTCCATGATCGGCAGCTCCAGGTTATCAACTTCGATAAAGGCGTTGTCCACCCCTCCCCCGCGTAGGGCGGCGAGCAGGTGCTCGACAGTCGAAAGCATAACGCCTGTGCGCATCAGCGTCGTCGCGTAACTGCAATGCGCGACCGATTCGACGGTGGCTGGAATCTCGAAGCCACTGAGATCTGTACGCCTGAAGACATAACCGGTGTCTGGAGGAGCCGGCACTAGACACAGATGGACTATCACCGCGGAATGAAGCCCAACGCCGCTTGCCGCAACTGGCTTGGCGAGTGTTGTCTGTTTGATCAAGGCTGAATATAAACCTTTCGTCGGTGCGTATCCCATGTTGGGTAAAACTGGAAAATACATGGCAAAGTGTGTGCCGGAGCATAATTACAGGGTGTTGGGCATAACTGGTGCCGGACCCTCTTGGTGCTCCTCAACGGATCATAAAAAGGTCTCTTATACGTGGTTTGATGCCCTGTTTTCAGCGTCCCGCATCTCTTTCGTAAAATGTGTACGTCTCTCCACCGAGCCCCGCACCGTGAGCGTTAATTCCACTATTTGTGCGACGTGGCAGCGCGAACCCGATCGTGCCATTTGTTGCAAATAATCCACGCCCGTGTAGCGGTTATGCGGCGTCCGCGCCACACCTTTAAGGCAGTGAAACCGGTGGCCGTCCGGCAAAAAAGAGGGCGAAAGTGATCCCGTCACCGCGGCTTTTGACCTATCACCGCATTATTGACACGCCTTTATCGCGCCTCTATCATCAAATGTAATGCCACGTAAACAAACTTCGACCGAGGCCACAGCGCCGACCGAGCGGCTTTATTTGATCGACTCGATGTCGCACATCTTTCGCGCTTTTTTCGCGCCGATGGGTGGGCGCGTGGAGCCTCTGACCAATACACAAGGGCAGGTGACACAGGCTGTGTTCGTCTTCACGAACATGCTGCGCAAGCTGTTGCAGGATGAGCAGCCCCACTACATTGCTGCCGTCTTTGAGTCGGGCGAGAAGACATTCCGTCACGAGACTTTCACTGATTATAAGGCGCACCGGGCGGAGATGCCGGATGAGCTCTCTTCGCAGTTGCCACATATCATGCGCGTTTGCGAAGTCTACAACATACCCATCCTCAATGCGCCCGGCTTTGAGGCCGACGACGTGATCGGCACACTGGCCGTCCAGGCGGCGGAGCAGGGCCTGCAGGCGGTCATCGTCTCCAACGACAAGGACATGTGCCAGCTTGTACACGATCCCTGGATCATCTGCATGCGCCAGAATTCGCAGAACGTGAAACGCAAGGCGCCCGTGCCGCCCATCGAATGGTGCGACGAAGCGTGGGTTGAAGCGAAATTCGGCGTGCCGCCCTCGCAGGTCATCGACCTGCTGGGGTTGATGGGAGACCCGGTTGACAACATCCCGGGCGCGCCCGGGATCGGCGCGAAGGGCGCAGTCCAGATCGTTAAGCAGTTCGGCTCAATCGAAAATGCGCTGAAAAATTGGGAAGAGGTCAAGCACAAGACCTATCGTGAATCGCTGCGCGATAATGTAGACCTCATCCGCCAGTCGCGCGAGTTGGCGACGATCAGAACGGACGTCAATATTAAGCTCGATCTTGACAAGCTTCGCTGTCGCCCGCCGGATCGCGCTGCCGCTTACCAGCTTTTTCGCGAGCTCGAATTCCAATCGCTTACGCGCGAGTTCTCCGACGCCGCCGGTGCGGCGGGCGCTGCGGCGGTGAACAGTCCGCGTCGTTATCGCATCATACGCAAGCGCGCGGAACTCGATAGCCTTGTCCGCGGCCTCTGGGAGGCGGAACACTGGGGCTTTGCAGTCGCCGATTCAACGCCGGCCGGCGCGGGCCAGCAGAGTGGGGCGCACGACGGCACGCGTGCGACCGGAATTGCGATCTCAACGGGCGCAGGAGCCTCCTCCTACATCGACCTGGAGAATTTCGAAGGCGGCGTGGAAGCTGCTCTTGGCCCGCTAGGCGACGTTCTGGCCAACGGCCTGCTCCCGAAATCCGTGCACGATCTGAAACGGGCCGTCGCGCTGCTCGCCCCCTTCGGCATCGAGCCGGAAGGCGTCGCCGACGATACACTGCTCGCAGCATATTTGCTCGACCCGATTCGCAGCAAATATGAGTTGATTGACCTCGCCCGTGAAGCGGCCGGCGTAGAAGGCGCAGGTGAAGCTCCCGGAGGATGGACCGAAGCACAGTGGCGAACCGCCGAAACCGCGGATCTGACGGCGCAAACCGCCCACGTACTGCACGGACGCATCCTCGAACAGGGTCTTGAAGCAATTTACACAGAGATTGAGTTGCCCCTCGCTCCGCTCCTTTATCGCATGGAGCGTGCGGGGCTGCGCGTTGATATATCCGTGCTCTCCGACCTGTCGAAGTATCTTGGTAAGGAGTTGGATAAGCTGACCGAGAAAATCTATCGAGTTGCGGGGCGCGAATTCAAGATCAATTCGCCTAAGCAGGTGGGCGATGTGCTGGAGGAGCTTAATATCAGTTCCGGGCGCAAAACTTCGACCGGAAGAGTCTCGACCAGCAAGGCCGTGCTCGAAGAGCTGGCGCAGGCTTACGAGCTGCCGCGTCTCATCATCGAATACCGCGAGCTGGATAAATTGAAGTCGGTCTACACCGATGCGCTGCCGGAGCAGATCGCCGAAGACGGGCGCATACACTGTCACCTCAACCAGACGGTGACGGCCACGGGACGGTTGAGCGCAAGCGACCCGAACCTACAAAACATTCCGAACCGCACAGAGCTTGGTCGCCGCATCCGCCGAGCCTTCGTGCCTGAGAAGGGTCATAAGTTTATCGCCGCCGATTATTCACAGCTTGAGCTACGGCTGCTGGCACACGTCACGCACGATCCTGAAATGCTCGACGCCTTTCAGAAGGACGACGATATCCACGCGCGGACGGCACGGCTTGTCTTCGGCGCAAAGACGAGAGAAGAGCTGAAAGAGGCACGACGCTTTGCCAAGATTGTTAATTTCGCCATCGCCTATGCGATCGAACCCTTTGGCCTCTCACAGCGTGTCGGGATCTCGCGCAAAGAGGCGAAGAAGGTAATCGACGACTATTACGACACATATAAGGGCGTGCGCCGTTTCATGGAAGAGGTGCCGGAGAAAGCGCGTGAGCTCGGGTTTGTTCGCTCGATCTATGGTCGGATCCGCCCGATCCCCGGTATCAACGACCGCAACGGCAACGTACGCAATCGTGCCGAACGCGAAGCGATCAATATGCCAATACAAGGAACCGCCAGTGATATTGTTAAGATCGCGATGCTGCATGTCGATGACGCTCTCCGGCGTGAAGGCTTGAAAGCGCGCTTGCTGATGCAGGTGCACGACGAACTGCTCGTCGAAGCTCCCGCCGAAGAAGCGGAGCGTGTTGCCGATCTACTGCGGCGCGAAATGGAGTCGGCCGTCGAGCTTGACGTTCCTCTAAAAGTCGAAGTCGGCATTGGCGACAACTGGATGGACGCAAAGTAGTGATCAGTAGTCAGTAAGAGCTTTAGAGCTGACTACTGATCACTGACTACTGATCACTGACTACTGATTATGCTTGAAGAAAAGCAGGCGACAACAGAGACTCCCGAAGATGGGCAGGTGGTCTATCGCCGCGTGCACTTTGATGACGATGAGGCACGACGGCGGCGCCCTCAAAACGGTGGGCGCGGCGCCGGGTCTGGAGAGAGCAGAATTGATCCGGCACTCACGCCGCTGCTTGTCGGCTTTGCCATTCTGCTCGCGCTCGTTTTTCTTCTCGGTTATCTGAGTGTGAGCAAAATAGAGGATGTCAGCAGGCAATTCCTCGATACGGAGCGCCAGCATGTGATAAAAGTCAACCTCCTGCAGCAGCTTCGCATTGCCACCTCCAGGCTCTATGATGAGGCTCGCGCGCGACATGAGATGGAATCGCGCGGCGGGTTAAAGCCTCCCCTCGCCTTATCTCTGACCACCGCACGGGACGAATTGAACCAGCACCTACTGGTGCTAGACCGACCGCCGTACGCGCAGATGGGAAAATGGCATAAACTTCGCGTAGACCTCGCCTCGTTCGCCAAGACCACGGAGGACTTGGATGCCTATTCGCGCGAAGGCTTCCAAAAGTTTCGAGATGTCGATATTGAGCTCAATGATCTTCTTTTGAAGGACATGCCAGCCGAGCAGCAAAAGATCCTTGAAGACAGTGAGAATTTACGAAGTGAAGCGGCGCATAGGATTAATCTGTTAACGGTCGGCGCCCTGATTGCGGGCACTCTGGTCGCCGCCGGAACTATCTGGGAAGTGCAGCGGCGCTTCGGACAGATGCGTGAGGCGCTGGAACTGGCGCGCCGCGAGCGCCAGTTTAGCTCCCAAATACTCGAAGGGATGGTTAGCGCCGTCGCCGCCATTGATGCGCGCGATCACATCAGGAGCGCCAACGCCGCTTTCTTCGAGATCTTCCCGCAGTTGAAGATCGGGGCTTCGGTGCATGACAGATCCGCTTCACCCGAAACGGTAAAAATTCTCGAAGCGGCAACCGCTTCGCGCGTCGAGCGGGCTACTTATCGCGGGCGCTGGACACTTAACGCCGACGGACAGGAGGGCGACGGACGAACCTACGATCTTTATTCGTCGCCCCTCGACATTGATGGCGGCAAAGGGCAGATCGTCACGCTGGTTGATGTGACGGAGGCGGCCGAAGCGGAGAGCGTTTTGCGCCGGACAGAATCGCTGGCTGCCGTGGGTCAGGCGACGGCGCAGGTCGCGCACGAAATCAGAAACCCGCTCGGCAGCATACGGCTCGGCGTCTCAATGCTGCGTGACATGATCGCCGATCAAGATGCGCTCAACACAATTGAGCTGGTGGAGCGTGGTATCAACCACCTGAACAAACTCGTCGTTGACGTGACGCAGTTCTCGAGACGGAAGCAGTTGACCCGGTCCGAGACCGACCTGCAAGACCTGCTCAACGCGAGCCTTGAGCTGGTCGCCGACCGTCTTCAGAAAAAGCAGACGCCAGTCGAAAAACATTTCAGCCCTCAGCCGCTACGCGGCAAATGGGATGCCGATCAGCTGCGCCAGGTCTTCGTCAACCTTTTGGCCAACGCAGTGGACGCCAGTGAAGAGAAGTCGCCCCTCTCAATCTCGACCGAGCACGTGGCCGTCAATGGCGCGGGCGGGGGGCAAGCCGGGCGACCGCAGCAATTCGCCCGCGTCACGATCGCGGATCAAGGGAGCGGCATGGACGAGGCGACTCGCAAACGTGTGTTCGAGCCGTTCTTTACGACCAAGAAGCGCGGCACGGGTCTGGGCCTTGCCATCACCAAGCAGATCGTCGAGCAGCACGGCGGCAAAATCGCCGTGGCGAGCGCGCTCGGCAAGGGAACACGCTTCACCATTGACCTACCACTCAATAATAAGGATGAAGGATAAAAGAAGAGACGCTGGCGTTGGAGCGACCAGGG
>CAYLJO010000158.1:0-15112 GCA_964383905.1 uncultured Blastocatellaceae bacterium | reverse complement strand
GCACGCGATTGAGGATGTTAGCGATTACTGCGATCAATTCATCCGGCTCGAACGGCTTGGTGAGATACGCGTCCACGCCGGTGCGAAACCCGGCAATTCGATCCGCCGTCTCATCTTTGGCCGTGAGAAAGACGATGGGCACCAGCGCGGTGCGGGAGGAAGCGTGAAGCTGACGCGCCAGCACATAACCGTCCATGCCGGGCATGCGAATATCGCTGACGATCAAATCAGGCACCGTTTCGGCTATCCGGGCGAGCGCCTCCGGGCCGCTCCGCGCCGTGACGACCCCATAGCCCTCGGCGCTCAGGCAGGCCGCCACGGCGCGCAACAGATTCGGTTCATCATCAACTACGAGCAACCGCTTCGACATCAAAGCTCTCCTCGCTTTTCACCCCCTCCGTGTAATCGTCGTGCCACACGGGTAAATATACTTTAAACACCGTCCCGCACCCGGCTCTGCTTTCCACAGTGATGCGCCCGCCGAGCTGATTAACAATGCTGCGCGCCAGGTAGAGGCCTAGACCAGCACCCGGCGCTTCCCCCCTCTGAGGGTGCTCATCAGGAGGTGGTGTCGGGGTTGAAGCCGGGTGGCCGCGGTAAAACTTCTCGAAGACGTGGGGCAGATCTTCCGGCACGATCCCACATCCCGTATCTGTAACGCTGACTGCTACCTCCCCCCCCACGGCGCGGGCCGCCACCGTGATGCGACCGCCATCCGGCGTATACTTGATCGCATTCTCGACGAGGCTGCACAGCACGCGGCGCAAAGCCCTGGCGTCGGTCAACACGGCGGGAAGTCCCGCCGCCAATTCCGCTTGTAGATTCTGGGCGCGAGTTGCGGCCGCGTGCCGTTCGCTGATGACGCACGCGGCCACAACTTCTGCCGGATTCACCCGGGTTCGGGAGACTTTATAAGCCCCTGATTCAATGCGCGAAAGATCGAGCAAGTTAAGGACGAGATCAATCTGGCGATCACATTCCGTCGCGATGGTCTCCAGGTATTCGTCACGTTCCGCTTCCGTTTGACCACCGCGCTGCAGCACGCGGGTCAGTGTTTTGATGGTCGTCAGAGGCGTGCGCAACTCGTGCGAGACGCTGCTGACGAATTCTGACTTGAGCCGGTCGAGTTCAGTTAATCGTTCCTCACGCTCTTCGATCCGCGCGGCCATCTGGTTAAAAGCGGCCCCGAGTTCGCTGATCTCGCGGGGCCCGGCCACAGGCGCACGGGCGGCGAGGTCGCCCGCGCCGAGGGCTTGCGCGGCCCCTCTCAATCGCTGAATCGGACGCACGATGCCGTGCTCGATGAGACGCGCCGCCACCACGGCGCAACCAAGCGCCAGCATTAGTCAGAGGGTCCTGAGCGCGCCGGGATCAATCTTCCTTTCCGTGCTTTTTATCATCGAATAATTTATTCCTCTGGCTTACTATCCTTTCCACCCTCCGGAGTCTCTTTTATTAATGGAGAGCTGCCGGCGATTTTGCGCGGCGGCTGTGGGGCATGGATGGCGAAGGCAGGCGCAGAGCCGCCCGACGAGGTGCTTGTCGTCGCGGCGATACTAGGCGATCTGAGTGCGTTTGATGAGTTGTCGGCGCGCTACCGGGCGGCCGTTGTTCGCGCGGCGCAAGCCATCGTCGAGCGCGATGACGCCGAAGATGTGGCTCAGGACGCGCTGCTGCTGGCCTTCAAAGCATTGCCCTCGATTGAAGACCCGACGAAGTTTGCTGCATGGCTGTCGTCCATCACGCGTCACCGCGCGCTGCGCTACGGCAAGCGCGAGCGCACACACCAGGCCGGCCGCATCGAGCTCGACGAGTTGTTGCTCGAAAAGCTGGGCGCTCTGGCTAAACCGCTCGTGAGCGAGGGCGACGGGGGCGAAGAGCTGAGGCGCGCGCTCGAAAACGTACCCGCCGATTACTCCCTCGTGCTGCGCCTGCATTTTCTTGACGAGATGCCGCTTAAAAGAATAGCGGCATTCCTCGGGGTGCCGGTTTCGACCGTTAAGTGGCGCGTCCACCGCGGGAAGAAGCTGCTCCGCGAGCAGGTAGAACTCTTAAGGTAGGTGAAAAATGGAAAGAGAGAAAGAGATATTAAAGCTGGTCAACGTGCTGCGCCAGACGGCACGCATGGCTTCACACGCCGAGTGGACCGAGGGGGGCAGTAAGGAGGTCGCTGCCTTTTGTGTCGAGAAATTCAACCGGGTTCTCGCCCGGCTGAAAGAGATTGACGGAAGCGTTGCGACGATCTTCGAGCCGCTGGCGGCAGAAAGCCCACTCGCCGTGACGGCCACCGCGTGCCGTCAACTCGCGGCTTACTACGAAGATGAGCTAGGCCCCTCGGCCAGTTTTGGCCGGGCCTACGGCGTCGCCTTCGACCCGCACGCCTTCAAGGAATTCTGGCGCGGGGCCGGACGCGACATTGAAGACCTGGGCGAGTTCATCCGTGAAAGCATCGCCGAGTGGATGCGCCACCGCCGAGGGGAAAAGAGCGGCCCACGGCAGGACCCGAAGCAGTGAGCTACTCTCGGCCTACACCACTTTGCTATGATCAGAGCCCCGGTTGTGAGATTAGCGGTATCTTTAGTCAGGTGATGGCTGACCGCTAAAGACTGGAGTTCACCGGGCTCTGAGGTGAAAAATAGGTGGAAACTGTTATTGCCGTTAAGGATCTTCAAAAACTTTATAAACCGAAGAAGAGTGATCGCCGCACGGCCGGAGTCAAGGCTGTTGATGGCATTACGCTGGAGGTCGCGCGGGGGGAGTTCTTCGGTTTGCTGGGGCCCAACGGCGCGGGCAAAACGACAACGATCGGGATCTTGACCACGCGAGTACGCCCGTCCGGCGGGCTCGCTCTGGTTGATGGTATCGACGTGGCGCGTGATCCGGTGGCGGTTAAGAGACGAATAGGGGTGGTGCCACAGGTCAACAACCTCGACCGTAGTTTGACGGGGCGTGAAAACCTGTTGTTTCACGCCGAATACTTCGGTATCTCCCGGCCGGTGCGAGAGAAGCGCGCGCAGGAGCTGCTCGCCCGCTTCGAGCTGACCGAGCGCGCTGACGAGAAGATCAATGGCTATTCAGGAGGCATGGCGCAACGATTAAAAATCGCGCGCGCCCTGATGCACGACCCGGCGATTCTGTTTCTGGACGAGCCCACCACCGGCCTTGACCCGCAGTCGCGCCGCGCGCTGTGGGATTTGCTCCTCGAGTTGAATGCGAAAGGGCAAACGATCTTCCTCACAACACACTACATGGAAGAAGCTGATCATCTCTGCCGCCGCGTTGCGATTATGGACAAGGGCAAGCTGCTCGCCATCGACGCACCCGCCAACCTCAAGCAGAGTGTTCCCGGAGGCTACCTGATCGAATTGCAGGTACACTCTGGAAACGGCCAGCATTCTTCTCTGACCACAGCATTGCGCCATCTGCCGGGGGTGGTTGAGGTAAACGCGCTCGACGGGCTGATCCGGTTATACGCGGATAAAACCGAAGGTCTGCTGGCTCATGCGATGCGTCTGGCCAGCGAGCAAGGGATAGAGGTAACTAACGCACACGTCGCCGAGCCAAGCTTGGAGAATCTTTTCCTGCATCTTACCGGGCGCAGCTTGCGACAGTAGCGACAACGCTGAAGAGGCTCTATGAACAGTACCATGCTGGCCCTCCTCCATCGTGACCTCCGTGGGGCCCGGCGCGAGATTAAATCTTTCTTTTTGCGCGTGGGCTTGCAGCCGCTTCTTTTCACTTTTATCTTCGGCTACGTCATGCCGCGACAGGGTCTTGTCGCGCAAGACTATACCAATCTCCTGTTGCCCGGCATCCTGGCCTTGAGTATGACCTTGTCGGGCATGCAGGCGGTCGCCCTCCCCCTTGTCATCGAGTTCGGATGGACGAAAGAGATCGAAGACAGACTACTGGCGCCGATCAGCATCAAGAGCGTAGCCCTTGAGAAAATCCTGATGGGCACTATTCAGGCTGTCGTCGCCGGGCTGTTTGTCTTGCCGCTCGCATGGCTGATCATGGGTGCCGGGCTGAGCCTGCAGTTTCATCACTCTTTTCTGCTTATTTGTATTGCCCTGCTGACGAGTTGGTTGTTTGCCGCTTTCGGGATGGTGATCGGAACGATCGCCGAGCCGCAGCAGGTTGGCCTCATCTTTAACGTGCTCCTTGGGCCAATGATCTTCTTCGGCTGTGCATACTACCCGTGGGCAGCCCTGCGGGTTATCCCGTGGTTCCAGAAGCTGGTGCTGGTCAACCCGTTAGTTTATGCCAGCGAGGGCTTCCGGGCGGCCTTGACCTCGCAGTTGCCGCATATGCCGCTGTGGTTGATCTTTGGTGGTTTGCTGGGCTTCTGTGCGCTCTTCACCCTTTTAGGGCTGCGACAGTTTGAACGCCGTGCCCTCGATTGAATCTGCTTCTTCTTTGTTTTCTCTGCTTTTCCTGCGGCGTCCCCTGCGGTGAACGCCCTTGCTTTCACCCACCATTATTAATCACCGCTTTTTCAACGCGGTTGCGGCCCCGTCCCTTCGCCTCGTAAAGGGCCATATCGGCGCGCGCGATCATGTCATTGCCGGATTCATCACGGGCCAGCTCGGCCGCGCCGACGCTCAGTGTCAGATTAAAGTCTCGCTTGCCGTCGCCGTATAAACGCGAGGCCGCCTCCTTCCGAATCTTCTCCGCCAGAGCAAACGCGCCTTCCAGGTCTGTTTCGGGCAGCAGCACCAGAAACTCTTCGCCGCCGTGGCGAAAGACGGTGTCAGAATGGCGCACGGCCTCGGTCAGGACGCTGGCGATCTGCATCAGTGTCGCGTCCCCGGCGGCGTGACCGTATGTGTCGTTGATCACTTTGAAGTTGTCTAAATCAATCATTAGGCAGGAGAGAGCGCGATCGTAGCGGCGTGCTTCGGCGTGTTCGCGCGCCAGTGCGTGCTGCAGCCCGTAGCGGTTGAGTAGCCCCGTCAGGGCATCCGTCATCGCCCGCTCCTGTGCGATCTCGGCATGCGCTCGCTCCTCTTCAACACGGGTGCGCAATTGGTCGTGCTCCTGCTTCAACCGCATGGCGACGCGCACGCGCGCCAGAAGTTCTTCGGCCTTGAAAGGTTTGCTGATGTAGTCATTCGCGCCGAGGCTCAGGCCGTTGACTTTCAAGTCAGTCTCGTCGCGCGCCGACAGGAAGATGATGGGAATATCTCGCGTCGCCTCTTCGGCTTTCATCAGGCGGCACGCCTCCAGCCCGTCCATCACGGGCATCATCACATCCAGAAGCACCAGGTCCGGCAGCGCGTCCAGCGCCGTCTCCACCGCCTCGCGGCCATTCTTCGCCGTGAGAACCCGGTAGCCCGCCCTCTCCAGACGACGGCGGATCAACGAACGGTTGACCGGCTCGTCGTCAACCACCAGGATGGTCAGTGATTTTTCTTCCGTCGAATTACCGGCCATGAGTTATAAAAAGGGTGAACGCGGAATAAAATCAGGTTCTCTCGTTCAGCGCTCATACTTCATTGTTTCAAACGTCTGCTCCGGGTGCTTCGGGCGGTGTACGCAGCTCGGTTGAGATGGCCGACATGAGTTCTGTTTTATACTGCTCTGGCAGGGGCAAGTTCTCTTCCGGCAGCTTGATTCGCTACGCTCGCGCCCGGGCGGCGCGGGTTCACCCGGGATTCTACTATTGCGATGACAACGGGGCGCGTAAAGATGCCTGCAAGGCGATGCGTCTGTGATCAGAGCAAAATCCTTAAACCACAGCGTGAGCAGGAGATATGCGCGCCCTATGCCCCACGAGGGTCAATCTCCGGGCGTCAGGATTGATCGAGGCGCGCGGCCCCGCGTTACGAGCATCTTAGAACAAATTTGTTCGCAGCCGCAATCCATCTTTGTGATAAGCTTTGCCACCATTGAAGACTTAAGGAGGCGAGGGCCGTGCGACGACGCGAAGGTGACGGGTGCCCGGTAGCGGGAGCTCTACAGCTGGTCGGCGATAAATGGACGATGCTCGTGGTGCGCGACCTCGCGCACGGCGCCAAACGCACGACGGAACTTCTGGTGGCTCTCCACCCGATCAGTAGCCGCACACTGGTCGGCCGCCTACGCGACATGGAGCATGATGATCTTATTGAGCGACGGGATTACGGGGGCAGCCCGCCGCACGTCGAATACGTTTTGACAAAGCGTGGACACCTCTTGCTCCCCCTTCTTGACGCCCTCAGAGAGTTGGGCGAGACCCTCGACTGCAACGACTGCCGGGATCGCATGGAGCGCGCCGGCTCCTACTGTGAAGCCTGCCCGCACAGCGGCAGGCGGCACCCACATCCCCTTAACCCTCCTTCAAGCCGCGGCCAGGATGATCCGATCGTGTTGTTGTGATTCGGCCCTCCCTAATCTCCGTGAGCCGAATCCACTTCCTCTACTATGTTGGAGATCACTTCGCCGTCGGGCAGGATGATCTTTTCATGATCGGCGGTCACGCGCTCGCCTTCCATTGTGACCTCTTCGCCGGTCAGAACCGGGACCGGGAGGTCGTCGAGGAAGCGCTCGGCGTCGATGGCAGCCATGCAGCCGGTCCCGGCGGCCGTGACTGCCTGGCGGTAGAAGGAGTCCTGTGCGTCGCCACAGGCGAAGACCCCGGGAATATTAGTTGACATTGAACGACCGGAAGTCTTGAGATATCCGACCTCGTCCATCTCCAGTTGGCCCTTGAAGAGGTCGGTGTTGGGTTTGTGCCCGATCGCGACGAACACGCCTTCGCACGGGAAGACATACTCTTCATTCGTTTCCACATTTCTCAACCGCACGCCGCTGACGCCTGTCTGCGGTGTGCCTAAGATCTCCTCGGTCGTCGTATTCCAGATGAAATCAATCTTATCGTTCTTGAAAGCCTTCTCCTGCATGATCTTCGAGGCGCGCAACGTGTCGCGGCGATGGATCACCGTCACCCGCGAAGCGTAGCGCGTGAGAAACGTTGCCTCTTCCATCGCGGTGTCGCCGCCGCCGACGACCACAATCGGTTTGCCCTTAAAGAAAAATCCGTCACAGGTAGCGCAGGCCGAAACGCCGTGACCGCCCAGCCCCTGCGGCGCGGGGGCCTCGCCCGGAATCCCCAGCCACTTGGCCGACGCGCCGGTCGCGATGATGACCGTTTCCGCCTTAATCATGTGCTCGTCCGTCCGGATGGTGAAGGGCCGGTGGCTTAAATCCACCTCTTTGATCCAGGTGACGAGAAATTCGGTGCCGAAGCGGCGGGCCTGCTCGCGAAACTCCTCCATCAGCTCAGGCCCCTGAATGCCTTTCGAGAAGCCCGGGTAGTTCTCGACATCCGTCGTGATCATCAACTGTCCGCCGGGCTGCGGCCCTTCGATCACGAGCGGGTGAAGGTCGGCGCGCGCCGCATAGATCGCCGCCGTGAGGCCGGCCGGGCCTGAACCGAGGATTACCACAGACCTGTGGAGCGTGTCTTTCATCATTAAGGTTGATCCGTCTCCCTTCATCTCCCGCGCAGCCAATTTTTACCAATCCTGCACGCGGCCACTATAGCCTTTTCAGTTGCGCGTATAGTATAACTACTCTTGTAGAAGTAGTCGAACCTAAGCCCATGCAGGTTGCCGGAAATTCCAAAACCCTCTACTATCAGGTGATTAGGGGCCAAGCTTTAATCACCCGCGCGCTCATCAGAGTAAGAGCTAGTCTGGAGCGATGAGAGGGGGGGAGGCTTCCGCCCTTGATTGTAAGCGCATAGTCCGGCGAAAATCTAACTGTTCAGGGAGCGCTTTGAGCAGAACGCAGAGTATTAAGCACGCCTCGCACCCGCCTGAAATTATTGCCGTGCTCGGTGCAGGCACAATGGGACATGGCATTGCACAAGTGGCCGCTGCCGCGGGCTACCGTGTCCTCCTGCGCGACGTTGATCATGAATCACTCGCGCGCGGGGTTCAGGCCATCGAACGCAATCTGGCTAAAGGGATTGAGCGCGGCAAGATCACGGAAGATGACCGCGACCGGACGCTCCAGCACATCCGCGGCACCGTCCACCTTTCCGAAGCCTGCCATGCCGACTTTGTCATCGAAGCGGTGCCGGAAGTTATGGAGCTGAAACAGCGGACGCTGCGTGAGATCGAAGCTCACGCGCAACGCCCCTTCATTTTTGCGACCAACACGTCATCGCTCTCGATCACGGAGATCGCGCGCTCTTCCGAGCGGCCTGAGCGGGTGATCGGCATGCATTTCTTCAACCCTGTTCATATTATGCGTCTCGTAGAGATTGTTGTCGGGAACGAAACCGGCGGCGAGACGGTTGAGACGGTGCATGAAGTCGCTCGCCAGATGAAAAAAGAGCCGATCACCGTCCGCGACGTGCCGGGCTTTGCCTCGAGCCGCCTGGGGCTTGTGCTCGGACTCGAAGCCATGCGAATGCTGGAACAGGGTGTCGCCAGCGCCAAAGATATCGATACGGCGATGGAATTGGGTTATAACCATCCCGTCGGGCCACTACGACTGACCGACCTCGTTGGTCTCGACGTGCGCCTCCACATCGCCGAGTATTTGCACCGGTCGCTCGCGACAGAGAGTTTTCGCCCGCCGGAGATCTTACGCCGCATGGTCGGTGAAGGGAAGCTGGGTAAAAAGAGCGGTGAGGGTTTTTATAAATGGGATGATGAGCAGGAGGATGTGCGGCGCGCGCGCGTGCCGCTTGCGTAGCCTGGTGCCACCCCGCGCATATTGCGGCCGACGCGCTTTCTAACTGCCCTGGTCGAACCTTATGAGCACACCGGTCAACAACGAAGAGAGACGCTTCGCGTTGCGTATGGCCCTGCGCCTGCCCATCGTCATCTCGGGGCGGGCGGAGGACGGGGCCGCGTGGAGCGAGCCGACGGAAACGGACGACATCTCGACCAACGGCGCTCTCTTTCATCTCAATCAAAAAGTGAACAAAGGCGAGCGGCTGTACCTTCGCGCGCACCGGCCCGACGGCACACCCATCGAAGTCACAGTCATGGTCGTGCGCGTCGCCCCCGCGATCTACGGTACGGCCCGCGTCGGCGTCTCGATCAGCGAGCCGGTAGAAAACTGGCTGCGTCTCTTTGTCTCCTGGGTCGCAGACGAACAGCCCGCCACCACCTCAGAAAACGACACCCCCTCGCCGGAAGAACAAAAATAGTGAATTGTAAGCTGTGAATAGATATCGTATCTTTTTAAATACCAGTCTTTTCATCATCTCATTTTCCCCCGCGTCCTCTGCGGTGAGTTACCATCCACAATATCCGGAGTAGATAAACATGTCGCAATCTTACGAGACACTGATTGTCGAGCGGCGTCATCGCGTCGCGCTGATTACCATCAACCGGCCTGAGAAAAGAAACGCTCTTAACATCCAGACCCGCCGGGAAGGGGCTGCGGCGCTTGAGGAGCTGCGCGAAGACGAATCAATCGGCGTCGTGGTCATCACCGGCGCCGGCGACAAAGCCTTCATCGCCGGCGCGGACATCGCGGAATTTGCCGGTCGCACGGCGATCACGCAGCGCGACGTGATGCTCGGACGCTCGCTCTTTACGGCGATTGATGCCTTTCCCAAACCCATCATCGCGATGATCAACGGCTACTGCCTCGGCGGCGGCTGCGAGCTCGCGCTCGCCTGCGACATTCGCGTCGCCAGCGAGAAGGCGTCTTTCGGCCAACCGGAAATCAACCTCGGCATCATCCCCGGCGGCGGCGGCACACAGCGCCTGGCACGGCTCATCGGCGAAGGCAAAGCGATGGAATTGATCCTGACCGGTGACATCATCGACGCGCAGGCGGCTCTGACGCTCGGCCTCGTCAACATGGTCGTGCCCGCCGCCGATCTCGAGGCGAGGACGATGGAGATGGCGAACCGGATCGCGGAGAAAAGCCCTATTGCTTTGCGGATAGCGAAGGAGGCGGTCAGGATCGCTTCCCGCTCGAATCTGGACGAAGGGTTGCGCCGCGAGGTCGACCTCTTTGCGCTCTGCTTTTCCAGTGAAGACAAGGACGAGGGAGTCAAAGCTTTTCTTGAGAAGCGCAAGCCCGCCTTCAAGGGGAGATAGGGTAAGCAGGTTGAAGATTATTGCACTCATCGCAGGGGTATTGATCGCGGCAATAGGTGGCGCCCTCGCTTACCATGGCCTATTTGTTGAGCCACCCCGCGCCGAGCTTGTCACAGCTACCGGGAGCGTCCACAAAGTGCCCAACATCCTGCACGTCATCGGCGGAATTATCATGCTCGTCGCCGGCGCCTGCGTCGCCTTCATCGCCGCCCGCCGTACGACCCCCTGACACTATCTCTTAATCCCACACTAATGAAAGGAACTAAATTTAATGAATGATCAGGAGACAAAGCCCAGCGTTTCATACGAGGTCAGAGTGACGCCCGGCCGCGAAGGCCTTGACCCGAACGCTCCGGACTGGGAAGTGCGTGAATTGGAAGACGGTATCGTCAAAAACAGCGCCGATATTTACGACAATCTGACACAAGCCGAGGCCAACCAAATTGCCTCGATGTGGTCCAGGAAAAGAGACGAAGCAGAATCCTAGCTATCTAAAGTCACCTATGCCCGCCCCGGATGCGCACTTGACGGAGTTTCGCGGGCTAAGCTACCCTGTACATTAATCGCAGGTAAGGCGATGCCAGCCAAATCAACTAAAGAAGGGGCCGTAGCTCAGCTGGGAGAGCGCATGACTGGCAGTCATGAGGTCAGGAGTTCGATCCTCCTCGGCTCCACCAAGTTCTCGCATCAATAATAAAACCCTACAAAGCCTTTCTGTGTTAGGCTGGACTGAATAAAGGTCTAGCCGATCTTCTCCTTCATACGAAAGGCAACTCAATGAGTGGTGCCAAACCAGATTTGAAAGCAAAAGCAATTCGCTTACGCATTGAAGACCGATTATCACTCAGAGAGATTGCTACCATCACTGGAGCAGCAAAGAGTTCGCTAAGTTTGTGGTTGAAACCTCATCCTTTGACGGAAGAAGAGAAGAAGTCTAGGGCTAAACTTGCCAAGCGCTACGTCACGCCCAAGAAAGATCATGGCGAGGAGTCTAAGCACCACAAGTCGGTTGTTTAGCAAAACCTCACCCGGCAACAAAAGGGGCAGATTGCCGAAGCAGCTGTACTCTTCCGTTTATTCTTGCATGGCTTTCACGTTTATGCTTCCGTCTCCGACGGAGATAAAGCAGATTGGATGGTTGAGGTCCCGGAAAGCGGGAAGCGACTTAAGCTTCAAGTCCGATGCGTCAACTTACCGTGGAAGCATGGACTTCCGGGAATCGGACTGACGTGCATGCAGGGGCACAACAGACGCCGGAGATATGAAACCGGTGAGTTTGACTTTATCATCGGTTACTACCTTTTCAATGATACCGCTTACGTCTACTCGTTCGACGAAGTGGCAAATCACAAAACCTTCATTACCATCTCTGAACAGCATGCCGAGAGGTGGGACAAGCTACGACATTAGTTTAAGCGTAAGGATTTGGTTAGAGCACTACGCTCACAGTCACGAGGTCAGGAGTTCGATCCTCCTCGCCCCACCAAAAATTCTCACCGCAAAATATTACAAATAAAGCGCCTCTGTGTTCGTAAGCTATTGATCCTGCTGGTAGCTGGAGGGAAGCCTTCGGTGTCAAAGTCGGCAGTTTCTGCAAACAGTGACCTCCCCATCCCGAGGTTAATAAAGCTGACAACTTTAGTGCCGATGAGTTGCCGGAAAATTTTTCCGTCTTCGGCCTCATTCTCCGTGTCACTCGCCATCAGCTTACCCGGCTTCTCCCGGGCCGCTGGAACTCTTTTTCAGTGTCCGCAATAACTGGTGGAGGGGGCCTAAATCAATTCCACTTCTGATCGTCCGCATACGCTCTTGCAGGGTTTCTAAGCGTGAAGGTATGACGGACGCCTGCATCAGTTCCTGAGCCGACGCGATTCGTTCGGCCAAAGTCTGCGGGTCGAGTAGGCCGCGCTTCATTATCTCGCCAAGAAACTCGAAGTCTTTTTCCCGCCCGGCAATCAGCTTACGGAACGCGGTGTCATAGAGCTCCGTGCAGTAGGCGATGAGCCGATCCTCCTCATCCCATAAGGGCTGGAGGCGCTCTTGCCAGCCAGGAGGCAGCACGACCGTGAACAGGCCGAGCGGGTCGGCGTAGTAACCCTCTCGCTCGCGGAAATCACTGTCTATCCCGAGGTCGTCAATAATCTGGTTGCGCGTGTCGCGGTCCAGATTGGTGAACAAGTAATCGCACTCGACCGAATGAGAAACGATGTCCGGGATGAGAGTGGTGTAGGCAAAAACTGATTGGGTGCCACAGATGATCGGCGCTTCCGTACCTGAGATTTGCGCCACGCGCCTAGTCAGTTCAATGAGTTGCTGTCTCCTCACATTCCTCCCTAATGCGCCGGGACTCCTCCCGCGGCAGGATGCGGACAAAAGGCGAGTTTTGGTGGATGCGTTGCCCTTCGTCCGATGGGTCGGTGATGCGTCGGATCAACTCGGCAGTGGTCATCTCGTCGAGCATACCTGCCCACTCCACGAGGGCCGCTAGTTCACCTCCTGTGAAGTTCCCGCTCTCGATCCAACGCTTCAAGTTCTGGCGCGCTCGGGCGATGATTGGCTCCGGCTCGTCTACCAGCAGTTCGGCGACCCTACTGTGCAGGGCGAGTTGGTAGCGGTCGAGGAATCTATGTGACGCCGGGTAGTCTGCAATAGCAACTCCCTGGTTTTGGCTTAGATCCTTGAATTTCATGTCGTGATAATACTACAGGAAATAATAGGCGACAGGTAGTGATGCGGGTTCATGATCATTGCTCCATTTAAGGGAGAAAAGGCGGCGGCTCACTCGACAATCCACCGCCGCCCTTACTGGACTCGAAATGCTGTTTGATTGGGAATTTAAGGTTGCAACCCTACCCTTTAATCAGTGGGGAGTTATCACCATCTGTTCTGAATTCCTTAAGCTTCTCCTCTGTGTGCCTCTGCGCTCCTCTGCGCCCTCTGTGGTTCAGATCGCCTCCTCCCATACATCCAAGTGAGATATGCTCCAGGAGCAGCCGCGCGTCTGCTGACTCGTCCGCAAGCGTGGTTCGTCCCGAGACTGGGGCGAAGCAATCTCCGGGGATTCCCTTCAGACTTCACACGTACAGTCTGCCTTCACGCGGGTATCTGTGATGACGGGCGATCATTTCATGGTCTGACGTCGCCCAGGCCCTCGCGGCGCCGACGGCTAGGACGGCGTCGAGGGCGTCGCCACCGCCGTTGCGCATAATACGGCGGCGGTGTGCCTCGGCGATGCGGACGTGTCTGGTTAAGCCGTCAAGAATAACTCGCCGCGTGCGGCGGCGTTTCGCAGTCAGCCGCCCGCCTTCCGGCTGTTTATAGTTCTGGTGTGGCAGGCCCAGGCGCTTCAGCGTCGATACGGGACAGGCCTCGACGAGGACGCGCCGGGCGGAAGCGAGCCGCCGGTAATGGAACGGCAGGATGGCCGTGTGCCGCCGCCCCAGCAACGGCCCCAGCACTTCGCGCATGCCGTAGAACGTTTGGTAGATGATGCGGTAGTGGTAAGGGTCGAACGGGGCTTTCTCTTCGACGTCCGTGAGCCTGCGGATGTGGCGGGGGCCGCCGAGGGCTTTGGCGCGGCGGAGGCACTCGAGGCCGTAATCGTCCTCGCCCAACTCCCGTAGGAAGTCCAACTGCGCCGGCCACCCCGCGCCGCGCCCCATCACCTCGACGGGCAGCCCGAAGGGGAAGTCGAGCGCCCACAAGGCCCGTTGCGACGCCTTGATCATCTCTACCATGTGGGCCAACGCCGCCGCGCGTTCGGCGGTGCCGCAAAGCTTTTCGAGCTGCCAGAGGTCGGTGAGCTTGAAGCGAAGAGATCTGGTTCTACCGCCGGCCGGCTCGATCCGCGCGATCCAGGTGTTCCTGCCGGCAAGCTTCGCGCCGCTGAAGTCGACGCCATAAATCGAGACGAACATTAACCCCTACTTCTCCGTGATCGGTCTCCCGTGTCACCCGCGTAGCCGGGCGCGCTTAATCTTAGCAGTCCGGGCCGCCAACCGCACGCCCAGAGTTTTGAGGGGGCGCATGGACAGCCACCTAGCCTTCATCCTTGTACGCCCGCTACGGATTTAACAACCTAAGCCCATCCCCTGACCTTGATGGATTATCAAAGCATATCAACTGGTTATGGCTAATCTAACCTAACCTCCTCCATCTTGAGTTGAAGAAAGGATGTGGTCTGAGCTGTTCTGAGCCCCGGCGGGGCGAGATGTTTATAGCCTCATACGAAGAATCAGAATCCAAGCTCCGGTAGGAGCGACATGTTCGGTATTAAAAATGAGATCAAAGCAGCGCATGACGTGCCGCTCCTACTGCAATTCTGGTGGCTGTGCTAGGCCGATCCTATCAACATGTCGTCGCGCCAGGACCACACAGTGCGCCGCAACCCAAGACTCAGGTTAACTTACAAACCGGAAGTTTGCGCTTACGAGGATCTTCTTTAAGCAAACATCGCCTGCCACGCTTGTACTGTGTCGCTGTAGCTACAGATCTTAGTTCCGCGCCGGTTCAATTTATCTTAAAGGCGATCAGAAGGAGTGCGGCAACCGAAGTTTGGTAGAGAGACCTACCTGTGGCGGCTTAGCCGCTCTTGCTGTGCGGAAAGCCTCCGGCTTTCCCGCCTCTGTGCGGCCACCCCTTGGCGAGGCTGCGCCTCGCCGTCGGGAAGCGCCGGTGTGAATGCTCAGGAGTCAGGCGCGCCGCCAGTTACCAATGTTTGTTTACCGCACTCGATAAGAGGAACGGCATTGATATTTATACTTCACGTATGCCAGATCTAGACTCTTTAAGCTGGCATCGCCAAAATGTGTTTCGCAATCGCTAGAAGGCGACTCATTATCAGTTAGATCTAATCACCAATCACAAAAACAGCTATGCATATTCTGTGCGTCAGATCTGGTATAATCATAGCCCGGGGCATTGATCCGATCTTCAATGCCACTCACGGCCGAGATCTTTGACGCTTCCCACCCCACGGCTGATGAGAGAGGACGCAACCGGACGAAAGCGGACGAATCCGGACGAAAAAAGTGTTCAGGCGCTTGAGGCGCACGAAATCTAAC
>CAYLJO010000157.1:0-15123 GCA_964383905.1 uncultured Blastocatellaceae bacterium | reverse complement strand
GGCCGAGCGCCACATCGAGGAGCTCAACCATTACATCGCCGAACAGGAGCGCATCCGTGAGCAATTCTCGCAGGTCGAAAAGCTCTCGGCGCTCGGCGAACTCGCCTCCGGCGTGGCCCACAATTTCAATAATACGCTGGCCGCCATTCTCGGCCGCGCACAACTGCTTCTACGTAACCAAGACCTGCCGGAGAAGGCCGCGCAGGGCCTGGAACTGATCGCCAATACGGCCGCCGATGGGGCGAAAACAGTCAAGCGGATCCAGGATTTCGCGCGCCAACGCCGCGACCAGGATTTTGAGCCGATCGCCGTGGACCATTTGCTCTGGGAGGTCGGCGAGATTACGCGCCCGCGCTGGAAAGACCGCGCCGAGGCCGCTAACATCCACATCAGTCTCGCGCTGGAGATCGGTTCAAAAGCCTTGATCATGGGTGACGCGGGGGAGCTGCGCGAAGTGCTGGTCAACATGGTCTTCAACGCCGTGGACGCGATGCCTGAGGGTGGTCGCCTGACGCTGGCCACCAAGGAAGTGGGCGGTCGCGTCGAAATCTCTGTCAGTGATACGGGTCACGGGATGAGTGAAGAGGTGCGTTCGCGCATCTTCAATCCGTTTTTTACGACCAAGGGCAAAGCCGGCATGGGCCTCGGCCTGGCGGTCAGCTACGGTATCATCCGGCGCCACGAAGGGACTGTCCGAGTCGAATCGGCGGTGGGAGAAGGCGCAACTTTTCGGATCAGCCTGCCGATCACGACCGGGGCGCGCTCTCAGGCCAAAGTCGAACCCGTCAAGCAAGTGGCGGTGGCCGAGCGGTCGGAAGAGGTCAAAGTCCTCATCGTCGAGGATGAAAAGTACGTGTGCGATGTGCTGCTAGACATACTGGAGGCCGAGGGCATCAAAACCAGCTTTGCCGAGAGCGGGCCGAGGGCGCTGGAGCTGTTTGGCGCTACTCACTATGACGCCGTTTTCACAGACGTTGGGCTCCCTGGGATGAGCGGTTGGGAACTTGCCCGGCACCTGCGGGCGCTGGACGGGTCTCTCCCCATCGCAATCATCACCGGCTGGGGCGATGCCGTGAGCTCAGCGGAACGGGAGACGGCGGAGGTCAACTGGGTGGTGACCAAGCCCTTTACCCTTGATCGCATCGTCGAGTTAGCGCGAGAGGTCACTCAATCCCGCGCGCAAGCTTTACGGAAAGAGAACGTCACGTTAGTTGACCACGACTCGACGGTCTTAGGACTGGTTAATTGAGAGCATCACAAGGTGGTGGGGTATCCGTGTGATCCGAATCGTGTCCGGCTCGCCGGGTGGAGAAACGGCTATAACCCGTGGCCGGATCAACCGTTAGCCCCGGACTACTCGCACCGAAAGTTTCCCTGTCTTAAATCTGTGTTGCCGGAAAGATTTATTGTCTAATAATAACTCCTCCCCCTGCGGTTCAAGAGGAGGGAAACGTTTAGGGCCACGGAGACGGACGAGACGCCTCCCGTGGCCCTTCCGGCTTTGAGAGGCCAGGATAGCCCTCCTTTTCAACTCATACATACTTGACTCACCTGTCGGCAGTGCGGGAGAACGTGGCTGCAAACGTTCCAGGTGACGAACAAGCATTACAGTAGCGCGCACCAACTCGATTTGCTTGGACTAGTCACGTGGGATGATTACGAAGAGGGAACGGAGCTAGAGACCGGCATCGATAACTGTATGCAGTCGGTCGACGGCTCAGTTTCGGGTAACACGCTTTCCTGGAACCCTGTCATCGGGACGGACCCCCTCAACTCGTCGATCAGCGGTGACGAGAGTACCGTCCACCACTACACGGTCTTCATCTCTCAAGACGGGCAGAATTTAATGGTCCTGCAGGACAATATCGCTTCGGGGACGCACTCGCTCGACCTGTCCCAATATAACATTCCGCCCGGCACCTATACTCTCTACGTGAAAGCTGTCGGCCAGCCCTCCGTCTTGAACCACATGTCGAACGCGATAAGCTACACGGCGTCTGGCACAGGCGGATGCATGGTCAGCCTTTCCAGCCCGGCAAACGGCTCTACCGTTAGCTCACCGGTCCGGGTGACCGCCTCTGCCACCCCGACCGGATCGAATACGATTACCTCGATGGAGATAGATGTCGACGGCTCGGCCGTTTACCAGGCCGGCAATGCAAATTCGGTCGATCAGGCCATCACGATGTCGTCCGGTAATCATGCGATCGCGGTGAAGGCGACAGACTCTTCCTGAGCCACTTGCCAATCAAGCGTTAGCGTCACGGTGACGGGCGTGACGGTTACGGTCGGCAGCCCTGCGAACAACTCGAATGTCGCTTCGCCAGTGGCCATCTCTGCTTCGGCCACTTCGTCGCACACGATTTCCGGGTGGCACATCTATGTCGACGGCACCGATTCGTTCAGCGCCGGCCAGGTCGCTCAGATTCATGCGAGCATAGCAATGAGCGCAGGAATGCATACGGTGATCGTGCGCGCCTGGGACAGCACAGGAGCTTTCGGTGATCAGACATTGACGCTGAACGTAGTCTCCGGGGTAGCTGTCAATGTGACCAGCCCGGCGAACGGCGCGACCGTAAGCTCGCCGGTGACGATCTCCGCGAACGCCAGCTCAAGTCGCCCGATCACTGGATGGCACATCTACGTCGACAGCACGGACGTTTTCAGTGGCGGCGCGGTCACGACCATTAGTCCGAGCATTAGTATGGCTGCCGGAACACACACGGTGATCATCAGGGCGTGGGATAGTACGGGGACCTTCGGCGATCAGACTTTAACGCTTACAGTCCGGTAGGAGGAACGGCCGGTCTAATCCACCGCTACCGCCGTAAGCCGCAGAAGTTGGAAGAGCTTGGGTGCATGTCCTAATGAAGGGCGCGCACTCAAGCTCTCTTTTTTGGTGAGTGCTGTGAATAGTTCTCATAACATCTGGCGGTCAATTTGATATATCAAATTGACCGCCCTGCCTGTATCCTCCCTGTTTCAACTCGCCCGGGCTTACAAGCAAAGGATTTATGTGATGAGCCACAGTACTGGTTGTGTGGCATAGCTCTTGTAGTGATAGAACTCGTGCGTCTGGAAGTATTTGGTATGCCCCCCGGACCCAACCGTACTGAGCCCCACGGCCGTACTTGCGAGCGCCGACAGTTCAACAGTTCTTGCCCCGAGGCTTGTGATAGATACGACAGGCTTGCCCACCGCATTAACCTTAAAGTGCAACTGTACGTACTAAGCGCACGGTTGACGATGACCGCTTCTGTTAAGGCTAACAGCAGGCGGTCGTCTCAGAGGGCTGATCGTCTCTCGGACGTTCAGCGTCTGTAGCTGGCAGCGTGAAGGCTCGAGGGTTGAGGTCAATGATTCTTCCAGAAAACAATGGAGGTAAGAACTCCGGTAGCCACCTCGATGCGGCGCTCTCAAGTTGCCTGATGGCGCGGGAGTTGAATAACGCGGGCGACTATGAAGCCGCGCGTGAGGCATTGGGTGCGCTGTGGAAGGAGATAGGCCAACGACCTTCACTGTCTGGTCTGGATAGCCTGACCGCCGCCGAAGTTTTGTTGCGTGTCGGCGTTTTAACAGGGCATCTCGGCAGGGCGCAACAATCTACCGGCTCGCAGGAAATAGCCAGGAATCTTATCGGCGAGAGCATTGTTCTGTTCGAGTTGGCCGGTGAAACGGCGAAGGTGACAGAAGCTGCTGTCGAACTGGCCCATTGTTACTGGCGTGAGGGAGCGCTTAACGCGGCGCGTGTGACGTTGCGCAACGCCTTGCATCAGGTACCCGACGGGAACACAAGCCTCCGGGGTGTGGCGCTTTTACTTAGCGCCGCGGTTGAAATATCGGCCAATCAATTAAAGGACGCTTCCGACATCCTCGCCGAAGCCGCTTCCGTCCTTCAGACAAGCGCGGACCACAATCTCAAAGGCAGATTACATCTACGGAAGGCCTGCCTGTTGATAAAGTTGGGCCGAGCCGAACAACGTAATGAATACCTGGAAGACGCGCTCGAAGAGTCAAAGGCGGCGAACTGCCATTTTGAACAGGCCGGAAATAGGCGCCTCTACGCTATGGTGGAGAACAACATCGGTCTTCTCAATTACGAATTAATGAGGTTCGATGAGGCGCTTTATCACCTCGAACAGGCTAAAGAAATATTCGTTAATCTTAAGGATAGTGGCCACGTCGCGCAGGTGAACGAAAGTCTGGCGCGTCTCCTTTCGGCGCAGAATCGAACTGCTGAGGCTGAAGTACTGATCCGGCATGCCATTAATACATTAGAAAAAGGGGGACAGCAGGTGGCGCTCGCTGAAGCCCTGACGACTCAGGGCATCATATTAGCCAGACTCGGTCATCAGGAAGAGGCGTTCTTAATGCACAAGCGAGCCATCGAGATAGCTGCGCAGGCGATCAGCCGAGACCCGACGCCAAACAACCGGTTTAAAACATTTCCCGTAAAAATGATGAAACTGGCCCGCAGATTATTGGGCCGCCCAGACCAACATCCTAAAACTGCATAGGTACCCCGCCCGAAAAAGACGTCTATACCTTCTCATCCGGGCCCCTAGCCCTTTGGCTCCGGCTTAAGGAGGAAATCCCGCCAACAGTCAGCGCCCGCAAAGCGCCTCCCTTTAGAATAAAGGCCATCCCAACTCGGATCGGCGGCTCTTCATCGGGCACGGAGGGAGCGGCTCATGGCTTGAACGGCCGATCGGGTCTCCGCCGGGGAGAACGCGGTAAACCCGAAGACCAGGCCCGGAGCACCAGGCCGCAGGCAGTAGGCCGATAGTGGCGGGGCATCGATTCCATCGACGGCGAGTCGTTTCGAAACAGCGCCATCCTCAGTACCGGGCGGCAACCAACCCGGGGCGTTCATTCCCGCCTCGATTGGCGGGAACGTCAGGAAGCCGGAGAGCTGTTTTTCTGCTTCGTGGAGGAAGACATCGAGCCGCTCTCGATAGAGCTTCCGCATACGGCGAACATGGGTCGAGAAAAAGCCCTCCTCAATAAAAACGGCCGCGGTCGCTTGATCGATCGCCGGCGAGGAGCCGTCCTCGATCTCCTTCGCGTTGCGAACGACGTCCACCAGCCGATGCGGCACGACGACGTACCCGAGGCGCAACGAGCCAAAGAGGACCTTGCTGAACGATCCCACGTAGATGACAGACCCGCTCGCATCCAACCCCTGCAGGCTCGGGACGGGGCGGCCGACGTAACGAAACTCCGAGTCGTAGTCGTCCTCGACTACCCAGGCGCCGCTACTCCGTGCAAAGTCTAAGAGGGCCAGCCGCCGTGACAGCGTCATCGTCGTGCCGAGGGGAAACTGCCGTGACGGCGTGGTGTAGATGAGCCGGGGTGCCTTGCGTCTTCCCGGGTGGGGAATCGCCAGCCCCTCAGCGTCCAGGGGGGTCGGGAGGAGTCTCGCACCCGCCCGGACAAGAGCCGCCCTCGCCCCAAGATAACCTGGGTCCTCGATCCAGACCGGGTCGCCCCGATCGATCAGCGACACCGCGATGAGCGACAATGCCTGTTGAGAGCCGGCCGTAATAATGATCTGGTCTGCCTCACATCGAACGCCCCGCGCGTCCCGAAGGTAGACTGACAAGGCCCGGCGGAGGCGAAGCAGGCCGGCGGGGTCGCCCCAGGACAGGAGTTCTTTTGATTGGAACCGAAGGGCACTCGAGCGGGCCCGGTTCCAAGTCCTCAGTGGGAAGCAATCGACCGCCGGCTGGCAGGGCCGGAACGGTCGAAGCCCAAGCGACGTGCGTTCCGGCGTGGTCCGAACCTCAGAAAGAAGTGCGGCCCGGCGCGATATCCCGGGGGTACGATTTGCGTGAATGTCCGAACGAGAGCCGGTCGTGATCTGCGTTTTTTTGCTCACCTGAAGGCGGGCAACGTACGTGCCAGACCCCAGGCGACTTTCCAGGTAGCCCTCCGCGACCAATTGATCGAACGCGTAGACGATGGTGTTCCTCGAAACACCAAGCTGGCCGACCAGGTCACGGGTCGAAGGCAGACGGGCCCCGGCCGGCAATTGCCCTGAGATGATTGAATGGCGGATACGCCGGTAGAGCTGTGCCTGCAGGGGCTCGCGATGCCTGCGGTCAAGACGGATCATGTTCAGCGTCGCCATCACCATCGGATAAGTGGAGCCATCATAACAGCGTAAATTGGATCTTGTATAGTTCCACTTTACCCCGCTACCATACCGCCATGAGCAAAGCAAACTTTTCATTCGTCCTGGAAACACCGGCGGCCAGTCCGGAAGTCGCGCAAGAGCATTTTCTCTCAAAACTGAGTGTGGAGACCGACGCTTGGGACGTGAAAACCGACATGGAGCGCGGGCGCACGGATTTCGTCGTGATAGACACACGCAGCCGTGAAGACTACGAGGCGCGCCACATCGCGGGCGCCGTCAGCCTTCCCCATCGCACGATGAACGCCGAGACAACTGCACACCTGCCGAAAGATAAGGTGATGGTCACGTATTGCTGGGGGCCTGGTTGCAACGCGTCCACCAAAGGTGCTCTCAGGCTTGCCGCAATCGGGTTCCGTGTCAAAGAACTGATCGGAGGCCTCGAGTACTGGATTAAAGAGGGCGGGCAGGTCGAAGGGAAACTTGAATCATTAAAGTGATTGGAATGCGCGTGCCGCGATGGAGATGACGGAATACTTCAACTCGCAAACAATCGGGAGCACGAATGAAAAATCTTTACGTCGCAGTATTAAGCGTCCTTTCCCTTGCCCTGGCGGGCGGCGCGCCGATTCAAGCCCAGCAGAAATCCCACACACCGTTTTGGGGCAGTTTATCAGCCGGCCCATACGCTGTGGGATTCCGTACCATCTACGAATTCGATCGCACGCGCACGTGGCGTGTGACGCGCGGATACGGGAAGCCGTTTGCGCCTGACTTGAGCGGGCGCCCGATTCGGGTGAGCGTCTGGTATCCGGCGATCCGTGACGCGCGGTCGCGGCAGGTGCGCTTCGATGATTATGTCAACCCCGGCGGGCCGAAAGAGTTTGCCGAGCTGAACACCATACTCGAACAGCGCGAGAAAGTATCAAGCAGCTACCACGATCATTGGTCAGACGTGCTGCAGACGCCCGTAAACGCTTACGCCAACGCAACGCCTGCGCGCGGTCGCTTCCCGCTCGTGCTCTACGCCGGCGGGCTTAACAGCACTTCAACAACCACCGTTTTTGTCCTCGCAGAATTCCTTGCGAGCCACGGATACGTTGTCGCCACCGTACCGCTTCTCGGCCCCACGAACGAGAATACCGAGCAGGGGCGTCTGCCCTCGGATAGAGAGAGGGCCGTCCAAGACCTTGAGTTCGCATGGTCGCTGATGCGGGCACAAACGAACGTGGATGAGGCGAAAGTAGGTGTGTTCGGAAAAAGTCTGGGTGGCATCGAAGCGATCATCCTTGCCATGCGCAACGAGAACGTCTCGGCGGTCGTCGGACTGGATGCAACTTACGGCTTTAGGGGCAACGAGAAAGTGATGTCGGAACTGCCCGACTACGCACCACGAAAGATGCGCGCCGCGTTTCTTGACATCCGCCGAGACTGGGATGATCCGGCCGGCGCCCTTGACTTGAGCGCCGAACACGCCTTCCATTATTCCGACCGCTCTTTCGTCACCATCAAAAAAATGAACCACTTCGACTTCGATTCGGACGCGATGATTGCCTTCGAGTTTCATCTGCCGTTTGGCCCTACTGAGGTGGCTCATCCTGGCCGGACAAGAGAGACGGCATATCGTGGCTATCAGAGTGTCTGCCGAATGGTGCTCGATTTCTTTGACGAAAAACTCAAAGGCGATCCGAACGGCGCAGAGCGTTTACGGGCCGATGTTGCCCACGCGGATGGAGGCGTGCTGAAGCACGAAGATGCTTTGACGCCCCCACCATCCGGCGTTGAGTTCGCGGCCCTGATCGCCGAACAGGGCTTTGACGCCGCCACCGCGCTCGTTGACCGGTATCGCCGCGAGATACCGGATGAAGTGGTCGTTGACCAGGACGTGTTCAGTAATGTTGGCTACCGATTGATTGCCGAGCGTCGTTTCCCGGAGGCTATCGGAATCATGCGCCTGATCGTTGACGCCTATCCTGATTCGGCCAACGCCGCCGACTCGCTGGCCGACGCCTACATCGCAGCGGGCCAAAGTGATCTCGCGCGCGCAACGCTTCAGCGATCGCTCAAGGTCATACCCCGCGACTCCAGTCTGAATGAAACGAATAAACAGTGGATGACAAAACTCGAACGGGCAAAGCTCGACCAGTTAAAACCTTGAGCTTAAGCGAGGCTGATGCTCTGCCATCGCCGGCCGAAACAAGATGAAGGTTAATGTGATGCGGCCAGTTATGTTCGTGATTTTCTCGCTGTTCACTCTCTTCACACCGTCACTTTCGGCGCGGGCGCAAAGTCCATCTCACATCACCTATGAGGTCTACGCGCTCAGCTACGGCGTCTACCCCGGCTACCCGGTCTCGGCATTGGTGGCGGGCGCAGACAAAAGCCGAAAGATCGATCTGCAGATGATGATCTGGCTGATCAAAGGGCCGGGTGGAAAGAATATCCTGGTGGACGCGGGATGCTATCACGACAGGTTTGTAAAAGGGCATGGCCTTAAGGACTTCATCAGGCCTTCTAAGACTATAGCGAAGCTCGGGGTGTCGCCGGGGGACATCTCCGACATCATCATCTCCCACATGCATTGGGATCATGCCGACGGCATGGACCTGTTCCCCAACGCGAAGATTTGGATACAGAAGGATGAATACGCTTATTACACAGGCGCGGCGTGGCAACCCAGCGGAAAGTCCGGCGGCATAGACCCGGACGGCGTGCTGACGCTGGTGAGGCTCAATACGGAGCACAAGGTTAACCTGGTGGACGGCGATGATCGGGAGATCATCGACGGCATCAGGGTGTACACCGGCGGGCGCCATACTTTCGCGTCGCAATACGTCGGTGTCCGCACGGCACAGGGCACCCTCATGATAGCTTCGGACAACGTGTACCTCTACGAGAATTTGCAAAAGCACGCGGCGATCGCCCAGACCTTCGATGCCGACTCGAATTTGAAAGCCCAGGAGCGAATGAAACAGATCGCCTCGCGCCCGGATTTGATCGTGCCCGGCCATGACCCGGAGGTATTCGTCAGGTTTCCGACGCCTGGTAACGGCGTCGCCAAGATCCGGTAGGGCCACGCACCGGGTCGATTACCGTCGCGGCTTACTCAGCCCTTATTGCGCTGTAAATCACTAAGCACAGCCGGTTGATGATCTCACTAATGGGACTAGGTGATTCCAGAAACGGACATCTTTGGGCCCCGCCGGAGGACACCGTCTACCGTAAGGCCATTATTCTCCAGCAATTAAGATAAAAACTCTGTTACTGGCACGGGACTTTCCTGGGAGAAGTCCGGAGGTGCGTAATGGGCAACCTGTGGCAAGACCTGCGGTACGGATTTCGGATGCTGCGCCGAAACCCGGCCTTTACCGCTGTCGCGGTCATCTCGCTGGCGCTCGGCATCGGGGCCAACACGGCGATCTTCAGTTTGATCAATACGGTCTTGCTAAGAACGCTGCCCGTCAAGAATCCCGAGCAGCTTGTCTTCATCCACCGGGTTCGCCCCGGTGGCGGGACCAGTGACAGCTTTTCTTACCGCACGTTCGAGCAGTTGCGCGACCAAAATCAGACCTTCTCAGGAATGTTCGCCTTTGATGACGCGCCGGTGAGCGCGAGCGCCGATGGCCAGGCCGAAATGGTCCGTGGAGAATTTGTTTCCGGGAATTATTATTCGGTGCTGGGGGCGGATGCCGCCCTCGGGCGGACCTTCACCGGCGACGACGATCAAGAGGGTAAGCCTCCTGTGGCAGTGATCAGTTACAGCTACTGGCAGCGGAGATTTTCGCTGGACCCGTCTGTAGTAGGGAAGTCCATCAGCCTGAAAGGCATCCCGTTCACGATCATTGGAGTGATGCCGCCAGACTTCTTCGACCGCCGGGTGGTCGGGCCCGGGCCGGACATTTCGGTCCCGCTGGTCATGCAGCCCCGATTCGCACTGAAGGATCACGATACGTTTGAGATCATGGCGCGGCTCAAACCCGGGGTTACCGAACAGCAAGCGCGCGCCGACCTGGATGTGATCTACCGGCAGGCCCAGGCCGAAGCCGCCGGGTCAACCCCCTCACCGCAGACGCAGCGGGAGATTCTCGCGCAAAGGATCGAACTTGTGCCCGGCAGCAAAGGAGAGTCCGATCTACGCCGGCAGTTATCTTATCCGCTCGGCATTCTGATGGCGGTGGTCGGGCTGGTGTTGCTGATCGCTTGCGCCAACGTCGCCAACCTACTGCTCGCGCGAACCACGGCACGGCGGAGAGAAATAGCCGTCCGTCTGGCCATCGGTGCCGGCCGGCCGCGATTAATCCGGCAACTGCTTACAGAAAGCGTATTGCTGGCGATGCTCGGCGGCCTTCTCGGCCTGCTCTTCGCCTGGTGGGGCTCCGAACTTCTGTCAGCACTCCTGTTCAATGAGTCTGGTCCCGGCTCGCTTGATCTGCAGCTTGACTGGCGCATCTTCGGCTTCACCGGGGCGGTTTCTTTGTTAACAGGCATACTCTTCGGACTCGCTCCCGCTTTGAGGGCCACGAGGGTCGAGCTCAATCACACACTCAGGGACAATGCGGCCGGCGTACACGGCACGATGCGGCGTTTAGGACTGGGCAAGGCCCTCGTTATCCTGCAGGTCGCTCTCTCTCTCTTATTGCTGATCGGGGCGGGTCTATTGATCCGCAGCTTTCAGAAATTGAATAAAGTCGAGACCGGATTTGACAAGGAGAATGTACTATTGTTTTGGGTGTTTCCCACCCTGGCCGGGTATGAGGGGCCAAAGGAAATCAGCCTTTATCAGCAGTTGCTGGAGCGCATTAACGCCATTCCCGGCGTGCGCTCGGCCAGCTTATCACGATTGAGGCTATTCAGCGGGGGGCATTGGGAGCGTAAGGTCTGGATTCAAGGGCAGGCCCTCGGGCCGGACGAGCACGGGGAAGCCTCTTTCAACGCGGTTGGGCCAAGGTTCTTCGAGACCATGGGGATAGGCTTGCTGGCGGGGCGTGACTTCACAACCGCCGATGGCGAGAACACGCCCAAAGTTGCCCTGATCAGTGAGAGCGTGGCCCGACAGTTTTTCAAGGATGGGAACCCGGTCGGCAAGCGCATCGGCTTCGCGGGGGCGCGGAGCAGCGGGGAGACCGAGATTATCGGCGTCGTCAACGATATTAAATCTTTAAGCCTGCGAGAACGGGATTGGCGAAAGACAGTTTATATCCCATACACTCAGGCGCCGCCCGAGATGCGCGGCCAAATGACGTTCGAGGTACGGACGGCGGGCGATCCGACCTCTGTCGCCGCTGCCGTGCGCCACGAGGCGCAGGCCATCGAAAAAGATCTGCCTTTGGTCGGCATCCAGACGCAGGCTGAACAGGTGGCGCAATCTTTAGGCAGAGAGCGATCACTGGCGACGCTCTCCAGCTTATTCAGCCTGCTCGCGCTGCTGCTGGCGTCGGTCGGCCTGTACGGCACGGTGTCGTATACGGTCGCGCGGCGGACGAACGAAATTGGCATTCGGATGGCCCTCGGCGCGCGGCCCGGCAACATACTTTGGATGGTGATGCGGGAAACGGTGTTGCTGGTACTGTTCGGCATTATTATTGGCTTACCCGCCGCGCTGGCAGGCGCGCGGTTGATCTCCAGTCAACTCTTCGGACTGACGGCGACCGACCCGGTAACGATCTCGCTGATGACGCTGCTGATGCTCGCCGTGGCTTTATTCGCCGGATACGTTCCGGCCAGAAGGGCGTCACGGGTGGACCCGATGGTCGCGCTCAGATATGAATAGCGGTCAGCCTGAAGATCGCATGAAGATTCTGCGCCAAGACCTTCGTTATGGTATGCTGACGCTCGCGGCGATTCATCTCTAGGTTTGCACGCCGGTTGAGACGAAGCAATGTGCTGAGGGTTAGGCTCAGGCTCGCGCGCCACCATTCCTTTCATTTGTGAGTCAATTGCTGCCGGGGAGTTTTGCCGACTTGAGACGGATTTAGACGAAACCTGAGCGCGAGCGATAGCGTAACATAGGGATAAATGTCAACAGACGCGGGTACTATTCTTGGCCGCTACGAGATCCGCTCTCCGATTGGCGCAGGCGGGATGGGTGAGGTCTATCTTGCCCGCGATACCCGCCTTGACCGTCCCGTCGCGCTCAAACTGCTCAGCGGTGAGGTGACCAGGCAGGAAGACCGCTTGCATCGTTTCGAACAGGAAGCGCGGGCCGCATCCGCCCTTAATCACCCGAACATTCTGACCATCTATGAGATCGGACATGCGGACGCGGGCCACTTCATCGCCACCGAATATATTGACGGCGAAACGCTGCGCCAGCACATCACGCGCACACACATCAGAACGGCTGAAGCGCTCGACATCGCCACCCAAGTCTGCGCGGCCCTGGCAGCGGCACACACGGCCGGGATCATCCACAGGGATATCAAGCCGGAAAACATCATGCTGCGCCGTGACGGCTACGTCAAAGTTCTGGACTTCGGTTTGGTGAAGCTCACGGAGCAGCAGGTGGTCGATTCGGAAGCGCCGACGAAGTCGCCGGTCAAGACAAACCCGAGAACGGTGATGGGCACCGTCGCATACATGTCGCCCGAGCAGGTGCGGGGGGTTGGAGTGGACGCGCGCACGGACATCTGGAGCCTGGGTGTTGTGCTCTACGAGATGGTCGCAGGGCGTGTGCCCTTTGAGGGAGCAACCAGCAGTGATGTGATCGTCTCCATACTGGAAAAGGAACCGGTCCCGCTGGCGCGGTATGCGGCGGATGTTCCAACCGAGCTGGAATGGATCGTGAAAAAAACGCTCGCTAAAGATCGAGAGGAGCGGTATCAAACGATCAAGGACCTCACCGTAGATCTCCGCCGGCTGCGGCAGGAACTTGAATTTAAGAGTAAGCTGGGGCGCTCTATGCCGTCGGGCGAAGAGATGTCGTATACCCCAAGTGGTGGGCAGGCGGCTGCTACGGCTAACGTACCGGCATCTCACACCCGGGACGGCGGAACGAACCGCACGGCATCAAGCGCCGAGTATCTGATCGGCGAGATCAAACGTCATCGGGGGAGCGCCACGCTCATCCTGTCAGCGCTCCTCCTTGTGCTCGCCGCCGCCTCCTTTGGAGTCTACTATTTCTTCATGCCGGGCCACCCTTTGGCGCCTTTCCAGAACATGAGTATCAGCAGGCTCACCAACACCGGCAGGGCCAACGGCGCCGCCATCTCGCCGGACGGCAAATATGTCGTCCACGTGGTCAGTGAAGCCGGGCAGCAGAGCCTCTGGATCAGGCAGGTGGCGACATCAAGTAATATGCAGATCGTACCCCCGGCAGAGGTTCAGTATTCGGGACTGACTTTCTCGCGTGACGGCAATTTCGTTTATTACGTGATGACGGAAAAGACCCCTCCGGCCGGCCTCTATCAGGTGCCCGTCCTGGGAGGCGCCCCGAAGAAGCTGGTAGAAAATGTGGAGAGCTCTGTCGCGCTTTCTTCCGACGGCAAACGGCTGGCCTTTATGCGGTGGTATCCGGCCGAGGAGGAAATAGCGCTGTTTGTGGCCAACGTGGATGGCTCAAAGGAGCGGAAACTCGCCACACGCAAGCATCCGGACTATTTAACAGACGTCTCATGGTCACCTGATGACAAGATCATCGCCACGCCTGTCAAAACCCACGACGCTAATGGCTATTACATGAGCATTACCGGGGTGCGTGTGGAGGACGGTGCGGAAATACCCATCACCACCCAGCGGTGGCCGTCTGTTGGACGCGCCGAGTGGGTCCGCGACGGTACCGGCCTGGTTACGACCGCTGTAGATCAAACCTCAAGATTATCTCAGGTCTGGTATCTCTCTTATCCCGGCGGTGAGGCCCACAGGATTACCAACGACCTGAATGATTATAAGACGATCAGCATGACGGCGGATTCCAGCGCTCTCGTGACGGTGCAGAAGGATTTCCTATCGAATATCTGGATAGCGGACGGGGACGGAAACGCGGGCCAGGCCAATCAAATTACTTCCAGTAAGTATAATGGCCTGTCAGGTCTCTCCTGGACGCCCGACGGGAAAATAGTCTACACATCGAATGCCAGCGGCAACCCTGATATCTGGATCATGGACGCGGACGGGAGCCATCAAAAGCAGCTCACCGCCAATGCCGGCGCCAACTCGTATCCTTCGGTGACGGCGGACGGTCGTTACGTGGTTTTTGTTTCCGACCGCACAGGCATGACCGTGATCTGGAGGATGAATATCGACGGCAGCAACCTGAAACAACTGGCCGAAGGTAAAGTCTATAACCCGTCTTGTTCGTCCGATTCGAGGTGGGTGGTTTACGAGAAGTATGATTCGAGCAAGTGGACTTTATGGAAAGTGTCGATTGAGGGCGGCAACGCTGAGCGGTTGACCGACCAAGACGCAGAGTACCCCGCCGTCTCGCCTGACGGGAAATCAATCGCATACTTGTATACTGATGAGCAGGCGAACTCGCAGCGTAAGATAGTAGTGGTGCCTTTTCAAGGCGGTCAGCCCACCAGGACTTTTGATATCCCACCGACCGCCAGAGGGGTGATCCAGTGGCAAGGGGGTGGCCGCGCTTTGACCTACGTCGACAACCACAGCGGCGTCTCCAACATCTGGAGGCAGCCGTTGGACGGGAGCCCGCCTAAACAACTGACCGACTTTAAAACTGATCAGATCTTCTTCTTTGGCTGGTCGCGAGACGGCCAACAACTCGCCGTCTCACGCGGTATGATGATCACAGACGTCGTCCTGATCAGCGACCTAAAATAGTCCTGCCGTCCGGTACCGGCATCGCCTAATCCCAGCATCGAAATTATCAACGGGCAAGATAATAGCTAGCGATACGTAGCACGTGAGGTGGGTTCGAAAGCTTTCGCACCGGAGGCGGAGAGGGCATTCCACCTCATCGGAGCAGAATCATGGTTTCGACAAAACTATATGACGAACAGCTCAAGAAGTGGATTTTCAAGTCGCTAGTGCAAAGA
>CAYLJO010000156.1:0-15149 GCA_964383905.1 uncultured Blastocatellaceae bacterium | reverse complement strand
TCGGCCCCCACTGCAAGCCAAACGGTGTACGAATCAATCAACGTACCTTACCACAGTCGCTATTGCTATGGGTTACTACCGGACTGAACCGCTCCTGGTATTCTCTCGAAGTGATAAACGCACAAGTCATTCCTGTGAATGCGCTCTTGTCTAACCCGTTCATCACCCCGAGCCAGAACTGATACCCTCCGGCCTCCGGATCACGCCGCAGGTACCCGAAGTACTGCATCAAGACGAAT
The DNA here is from genome assembly GCA_964383905.1 of uncultured Blastocatellaceae bacterium. GTDB lineage: Bacteria > Acidobacteriota > Blastocatellia > Pyrinomonadales > Pyrinomonadaceae > CAYLJO01. The sequence continues at coordinate 14,910 of CAYLJO010000156.1, read as the reverse complement.
GCCGCGTTGTACTCCGCCCGCTGAAACCCCTGATTATCGGCTACTTTCCGCAAGACGGTGGCCCGCGTCTCCGACCCACCCTTTAATCCCGCGACCAAGGCATCCCGTTCACTTTGACCGACCGCTCCTCCCGTGTTGCCATCGCCGTCGGATTAGACAACCCGCTCGCAACTTGTAATTCGGTGAAGCCGACCGGAAGTGTGGCCGCCCGCGGTGAGTGAGGGAATGACAAAAGCAAAAGAACAATCCCGCGGCCATGAAGAATAGCCGAGACCTCTGGTAGTTCATAAGAGCCCTTTTAGCTATCTCATTCCCTGAAAGCCGGCGGAAGTTTTAGGGGGCGGGCACTATCTTAATAATGGCCCGGGCCGGTTGTAAAGGTTGAGGAGGCGCGTGTCATAAGGCTAATCTTTATGATTTCGGCTACCATGCGCATCGGCGCACGTTCGGTACACGACTGGCTGAGGCGGGCGTGGACATGAAGTTTACTATGGGATGCATGGGTCACTCCGGGATCAGCGTGACTGAAAGGTAAGCCCACGCCTCGCTCGGGGGTAGCAGGACGGCAGTCGAATAAATCAAACCCTTTGCGCACAAGACTGCTTGAAACCAAACCACAAAGGACTAATCAGGATAGACCAGGATGGAGCGCATAGTTTTTTTAGAACGCAGCACCGTTAAAGCTAATTTTAGGCGACCCGATTTCCCGCATGAATGGCGTGACTATGAGGAGACGCGTCCCCCGGAGGTCGTGGAAAAGCTGCGGAACGCAACGATTGCGGTCTGCAACAAGCTTCCGTTGCGGGAGCCGGACTTAACTCTTTTACCCGGGCTTAAATTGATTGCCGTCGCGGCAACCGGTGTTGACAACATTGATCTTGAGTATTGCAGGCGGCGCAGTATAGCCGTCTGCAACGTGCGCAATTATGCTCGTCATTCTGTGCCTGAACATGTGTTGATGATGGTGCTCGCCCTGCGCCGTAACCTATCCAGTTATCGTGAGCAAGTAATGAGCGGCGAATGGCAGCAGGCTCCGCAGTTTTGCCTGTTGGGTCAGTCGATTCATGATCTTTACGGCAGCACGCTCGGCATTGTCGGTTACGGCACGCTCGGTCAGGCGGTGGAAAAATTGGCGCTTGCCTTCGGTATGCGCGTACTTGTCTCGGAGCGAAAACGTGCGCATAGGATTCGCGAAGGTCGCACAGCTTTTGCGGAGGTCTTGCAGGCGAGCGATGTCATAAGCCTGCATTCCCCACTGACTGATGAGACGCGGAACATGATCGGGGCGGCGGAGTTTGCAAAGATGCGCCCCACCGCGCTTCTGATTAACACCGCGCGCGGGGGCCTGGTCGACGAAACGGCACTAGTCGAGGCTTTGAGTTCGGGATCTATCGGCGGTGCGGGCTTCGATGTCCTTAGCAGCGAGCCGCCGCGCGATGGAAATGTACTGCTCGATTTAGATCTGCCAAATTTCATCCTCACGCCGCATGTTGCATGGGCAAGCGGCGAGGCGATGCAGACCCTCGCCGACCAGCTCATCGATAATATTGAGGCTTTCGCCAAAGGCGCACCGCAAAATCTTGTCACATGAAATTGAGGTGATTGAGTGAACGGAAGAAGGCGATTTGAACCACAGGGGACGCCGCAGGTTACAGAGGAAAGAGGGGAGAAAAAAGAAGTAACACTGGTTAGGCGGGGCCAAATCTTGCCAGAAAAACATGAGGCTACGAGTTTATCTCACGGAGGAAGACGGGGAATAGCCGGAAGGAGGCTGCTAGGGGAAATGGGTGTCAACCAACGCATGGCAGCTTGTGGATCAGAAATCTCATGCCAAGGTCGGGCCAATTGAATTCCGCTCCAGCAATCAGGATTGTTCCCTCCCGCGATCTGGTAGACAAAAAGCCGCACTAACGCAACTTTTTGCTTTCGTTTATCCTATACTCTCGGGTAAACCTTACGACGAAGCACCACCCGATGGGGTCGCACTTGTTTCTTCGTGATGCTCGGCCGTGTAGAGCCGAAGGATCTCCTGGCCCAAGCGGGAGCGCGGATCAATCGTCCGCAGGTGCTTGCGCCCCTGCATCTCCCAGATGGCGGTCACCTGACCTTCCTTTTCGACGGCGTGATAGGTGATCTCTTCCGCACTCGCCGCCGCCGGCGATTGTTTCTCAGCGCTTGGCCGGGTTGCGCTGCCGGCGGACGCGGCGTCCTTCTCTGGCATGGGTTTTTGAACGTTCTCCTCTCTTCATTCTTCAGTTTTCTCTATTTGAATTAAGTGAGATTGTTACACACGACTGTCATGTGTGTCTAGCTGACTTTCTGGCACAGAATTCTCAAAGGGGCGTTGTTGATAAATGATCTTCTACCATAAAGAGCAGCGTAGAGTATGACTGAGTGATTACCCTTTAGCATAACGGGTGGTTATCGAGTGCTATAGTTCACGTTTTACGTAGACGCTATTCAGGGTCAATCACCCGGTTGCTCAGGTCGCCGGCTCTTGGTGGATGCCGTCAAAACTTGTGTTTCGCTAGTGCAATATTGTTTCATTTACGAGATCAAAGCCCATAACTCCGATAATAAATCTCATGGGGGCGCGACTCTGCCGAGAGCGCGAGACTATATGCTTAACCTTGAGCCTGCCGCTAAGCGCTGCATCTCTTTAACAATATGGTAGGCGTCGGCGAACCGATCTGTTTACTAGCCACAGCTCGTCAGACCGGTTTGTTTTACTTTTTACTATCCAACCACAAGCTCATTTTACAAATGCACTTAAAAACTGTGATTCTGCAGAATAAGGATGGAATATGGTAAGTATGCTTGAAAGTCGCCATACAGTGAGATGGCTATAGCTATTTATACTTAGCGATCAGGGTCAGAAATGACTTTCTGCCAAATCTTACTTATGCCGCGGTCACAGGTCCTTGTATACCGGCCAACAGATTGTAGAGGCGGTTTAAATCACCATCATTGTAATACTCAATCTCGATCTTTCCGCCTGTACCTGTCTGACTCGGGTATACATGTACCTGCGTGCCTAAACGTCGTCGAAGCCTGTTTTCAGCGGCGCGTATATTTGCGTCGTCCCGTTTTGGCTGTGGCAGAGTTGCCGCCGCCGGGCTCGCGCCCGCGATAATGCGTTTGATCGCTCGCTCGGTTTCGCGCACCGAGAGTGATTGTTCGACGATGCTTTGTGCGACGCGACGTTGAATTTCTACGTCGTCAACGCCAAGGAGCGCACGGGCATGCCCCATCGAAAGCTTTTCCTCCTCGACAAGCCGTTGCACATCACTTGGTAAGCGTAGCAGGCGTAAATAGTTAGTCACAAAGGAGCGGTCCCGCCCGACGCGTTGCGCGACCATCTCTTGAGTCAACCCTAAGGTCTCTATCAGTCGTTTGTAAGCCTGTGCCTCCTCGATGGCGTTAAGTTCCTGCCGTTGTATATTTTCGATCAGAGCCAGTTCCAGTAACTTGTCATCCGGGATATCACGTATGACAGCCGGCACGCGCTGAAGCCCGGCGCGCTGGGCGGCACGCCATCTCCTTTCCCCTGCCACTAGCTGGTAATGATTCTCCCGCCGCCGTACGAGTAGCGGCTGGACAATCCCGTTGGAACGGATTGATTGCGCAAGTTCCTCCAGACGCGCCTCATCGAAATGCGTGCGTGGCTGGACAGGGCTGGGGCTGATGAGGTCTATATCTATTTCGAGCAGGTCCTCGCCGGTTTTTGCGTCAGGTTCCGCCGAGAGCAACGCGTTCAAGCCCCGCCCGAGCACTCTTCTTGTCATGGGCCATCACCTCCTTCGCTAGCTGCATGTAAGCTTCTGCACCACGAGAACGTATGTCATACAATATGATAGGTTTACCGTAGCTGGGGGCTTCCGCCAAGCGGACATTGCGCGGAATGACGGTCTCAAACACCTGCTGGCCATAAAAGTCCCTGAGATCAGCCGCGACCGCCGCCGACAGGTTTGTACGCTCGTCATACATTGTGAGCAAAAGACCTTCAATGGTTAGTCCCGGATTCAGAAGACGGCGGATGCGTGCCAGCGTGTCAAATAACTCCGTGACCCCTTCGAGCGCATAGTATTCGCATTGGATTGGGACCAATAGCGAATCGGACGCAGTTAAAGCGTTTAATGTCAGCAGGCCCAGTGAGGGCGGGCAATCGATAATGATAAAGTCATAATCATCGATCACACTATGCAGTACTTCTTTAAGCTTGTATTCACGTTTTTCTGCATCGACAAGCTCAATCTCGGCGCCGGCCAGGTTTTTATCTGAAGGCAATACTCTCAAAGTAGGCAGTTCGGTTGAATGCAGGATATTTTGTAGTGGTTCATCAAGAATCAGCCCATGATACAGGCTCCGCCGGAAACTGCCGCGTTGGATCCCGATTCCGGAAGTAGCATTCGCTTGCGGGTCTCCATCGACGAGTAACACGCGCATCTCACCGACCGCCAGCGAGGCAGCAAGATTGACCGCTGTCGTCGTCTTTCCAACCCCGCCTTTTTGGTTCGCCACAGCAATGGTTTTTGCCATATCACGACCCTGAATCTATAACTTGTCGAGCAGTGCGTAAACTAACATAACCTGCGTTAGCAGGCTACACTTTTTCGTTTAGATCCCGTTCAAATTGACCTTTGCAACATTTTATGCCGTAAAAGGTGATGTTTCACGTGTCCCATAAGCTGGATGCGCGAAGGGGACACGTGAAACATCACTGGCAGCGAGTTATGCGGCGCGCTGGTCAAGGCAGAGTTTAACCAGCAGAGTGGAGAGAGAGGCGGGAGTTAGGCCGGGGATGCGACGCGCCTGACCAAAGGTCTGGGGGCGAGCCCGTTCGAATCGCTCGACCATTTCATGAGACAGCCCACTTACCGAACGAAAATCAAAATCAAACGGAATCCGCAGTCCGTCATGCTGGTGCAAACGCTCAAGGGTAGAGCGTTGGGCATCGATATAACCGCTGTAGAGTAGACCAGCAAGAGCCGATTCCAAATCAACCATGTGGGTCTCGGCGCGTAGATCATCGGGCAATAATCGCCGAATAAGATCTGAACCAATACCAGGACGTTGAGCCAATTGGGCAAGAGTAATTGAGTCCCCGAAATCGGCGCTGAGAAGCTGGCTCAAAGATGAATAGGCCGCATCTGAGCGCCGCAGCCGAGTCCCTTCGAGCGCTTGCCGGAGGCGTGCGATACGGTCACGCCGAAGGTTAAAGCGCTCCCAGTCAGAATCGCCGACCAGACCGAGCGAGCGACCATAAGGAGAAAGGCGCGCGTCGGCATTATCATGGCGCAAAGCCAAGCGATATTCCGCGCGAGAAGTGAAGATTCGGTAGGGCTCGTCAACCCCTTGTGTAATTAGGTCGTCAATCAGTACCCCTATATAAGACTCCTCGCGGCGCAGACGAAAAGGCTCGCGCCCCTGTACAAAAAGAGCGGCATTGATGCCAGCAATCAGGCCCTGACATCCCGCCTCCTCATAGCCCGTCGTCCCATTAATCTGACCCGCGTGAAAAAGCCCCTCGATACGAGCAGTTTGCAGGGATGGTGTGAGCTCCCGCGGGTCTACGTAATCGTACTCGATAGCGTATCCCGGACGGATAATACGTGCTTCATCCAGCCCTGGAATCATGCGCACTAATTCCTGCTGAAGCTCGGCAGGTAAAGAGGTGGAGAAGCCGTTTAGATAGACCTCGTTTGTACTGTGGCCTTCCGGCTCCAGAAAGAGCTGGTGGCGATTTTTGTCCGCAAACTTTACTACTTTATCTTCAATGGACGGGCAGTAGCGCGGCCCGATCCCCTTAATTCTTCCCGAATAAAGGGGGGATTCATTTAGATTTGCGCGGATCGCATGATGGACATTGTGTGTCGTGTAACCAATGTAACAGGTAATCTGCGGCTGTTCTATGCGTTCAGTCGCGAAAGAAAAGGGCACAGGCCGTTCGTCAGCAGGTTGTGGCTCGAAGGCGTCCCAATCAATCGTACGACCATCGAGGCGCGGTGGTGTCCCTGTTTTCAAACGCCCAACAGGAAATCCAAGCCTCTTCAAAGCTTCGGCAAGCTCGATGGATGCCGGCTCACCCGCCCGCCCGGCCGTGTAAGTGCGTCGCCCGGCATGAATTAACCCGTTGAGGAAGGTTCCGGTGGCAACCACGACGGCGTCGGCGCGAAGGCGTCTGGTGTCCTGCAATTCCACACCGTAAATACGGCTGTTATTGACAATAAGATCAACAACCAGTCCTTGTCGCAGGTGTAGATTTGTTCCCATCTCAAGGGTACGGCGCATCTCCGTGCGATAAAGCGCACGGTCAGCCTGTGCTCGTGGAGATTGAACGGCAGGACCGCGTGAACGGTTGAGCAGACGAAATTGGATCCCGGTCCGATCAATGACGCGCCCCATGATGCCACCCAAAGCGTCCATTTCGCGCACAAGATGGCCCTTGGCAATACCACCAATAGCAGGATTACAGGACATCTGGCCGATGAGATCAAGGTTGATCGTAACCAATGCGGTTTGCGCTCCAAGGCGCGCCGCCGCCGAGGCTGCTTCGCACCCGGCGTGACCCGCGCCGATTACAATCACATCAAAAACTTCATCGAAACTCATGACTATTTTCCTATGCAGAAAGTTGCAAAAATCTGGCCTAGCACATCATTGGGGGTTGTTTCGCCAGTAATTTCACCCAGGAAGCGCAAAGCGTCATAAAGACCGACGAGCACAAGTTCCTCACTCGCGCGTTGCTTGAACAGCTCGGCCGAAGACTCAAGAGCGCTTTGAGTACGCCGGAGCAGGTCATGATGACGCGCGTCCGTAATCAGCAATCCAGCGTCCTGTGAATTGCTAGCTATGAAAGGCTCCAGTATAGCAGCACGCAGGTCGTCCAGTCCCGCCCCCGTTTTTGCGGAGACCGAAACAACCCCCATGGATTTACCGGTGTGGCCTCCCAAACCACTGCTGCTAAAGGAACTAAGATCGCTTTTGTTGAACGCAATGAGATGCTGATTGGCCGCGACTTCGGTAAGCACATGCTCATCTTCGTGCGTTAAGACCTGAGAGCCATCCAGTACAGCGATGATTAGGTCTGCGTCCGCCATGGCTCGCCTCGTACGCGCAACACCAAGATTCTCAATCTGGTCGCCGGACGCGCGCACACCAGCTGTATCTATCAGTAAAACAGGTATCCCCTCAAGACTTACTATTTCGCTTAAACTGTCTCGCGTGGTGCCCGGAATGTCTGTCACAATGGCCCTGTCTGTCGCCAGTAAGCTGTTGAAAAGGCTTGACTTACCAACGTTGGGTCGTCCCACAAGGGTGACTTTTAATCCGTCTCGCAAAAGCCGCCCGGCGCGAAAAGTGGCGACCAATTGTTCAATACGGCCGCTGAGGTCGGAGATTTTTGCGTTGAGTTGCTCAATAGAAATCTCAGGCAGGTCATCCTCGATAAACTCCAGCGAAGATTCCAACGGAACAATGACCTCCAGGAGCGAATCTTTGATCGGTTGAAGTTGGGCTGAGAGCTCACCTCCGAGTTGGCGCGCGGCCTGTCGCGCCGCGGCGTTGGTTTGCGCATTAATGAGGTCGCGCACAGCTTCCGCTTGGCTGAGATTTAATCTGCCGTTGGTGAGTGCACGCAAGGTGAACTCACCGGGGCCGGCGGCGCGCGCATCAAGGCCCAAAATTAAGTCGATGATCGAACGCAGGAGAACCGGCGAGCCGTGACAGCTAAGCTCTATCACATCCTCGCCGGTGAATGAGTGTGGTGATTGGAAGAAGGTGACGAGGGCGTGATCTAAAGCCTCTCCGGTTTCGGGATTCCGAATTTTTTTTAATACGACGTGATTAGGCTCAGGCCGAAACTGATCATCCTGGATTAAGGATTGCGCAATCGCCATCGCCCGCGGACCACTCAACCGTATGACGCCTATACCACTACGACCGTGCGGCGTCGATAAAGCAACAATGGTGTCCGTTGTTCGCACTGCAAGAGGAACGATTTGCGGCAGGTGATGAGTGAAAAAAAGAGACTGCTTCGATAATCTTCATCGCCTGCTGTTGCCCGTTATTTTTTCAGACTGACTTTAAGTCTGCGCGCGTTGCCTTCGCCGACCGATTCCGTGTGCAGGTCATCTTCAGCGGCGAGCGCCAGATGAATCACGCGGCGTTCGTTGGCCAGCATCGGGCCAAAGGTAAATGCGATATGTGTTGTGCGCACGCGCTCGGCAGCATGGCGAGCCATGGCGCGCAATTCTGCTTCGCGTGTCGAACGAAAGTTTTGTACGTCGCAGATGATGCGCTCATCCTTCGGAAGCTTTCGACCAAACGCTTGATTGGCCAGATGCTGCATCGCATCTAAAAGCTCTCCACCTTCGTTGAGCAGCAACGAGGCGTCCGCCCCGTCTATGTTCAGCAAGCATCCGCCCGCCGCTTCCGTGACGGTGGCACGAAGATCAAAACCGGCGCCATTAAAAATAGCGTTGAGAAATTCCTGTGCCTGCGTGCATGCTTCGTTCATTTTTGATTCAGAGTCTACAAGATTAACGACGATATTTTATGCTCAGATGTCAAGCCTATGAAATGCGCGCCGGGCTCAGCTTTTTCGACGAACGGGGTTCAGCTTTTTTTTCACCGGGCGGCTCTTCATCGTCTTCGGATTTCGTCCAACGATTAATGAGAAACTGCTGGCTGAAGCCGACGATGTTTCCGACCAGCCAGTAAACGAGCAGTCCGGAGGGCGCACCCCACAGAACGTAGAGCATGAAGAGCGGCATACCGATAGCCATCATCTTACGCTGTAGCGGATCGGCCGAGGGGGCAGGGGTGATTAACTGCAGCACGATCATTGAGCCCGCCATCATTATCTCTAATAAATGGAGCGGGTCGCCGCTGGAAAGGTCCGGCATCCACAAAAACGATGCTTGCCGAAAGTCAATTGAAATTGTGATCGCGCTGTAGAGCGCAAAGAGGAACGGCATCTGAATCAGGAGCGGCAGGCATCCGCCGAGCGGATTAGCCTCCTTCATCAAATGCAGTTGCTCCATCTGCAGCTCTTTCATGCGCGGGTCATTCTGTTTCATCCCCTTGAGCTTTTCCTGCAGCTCTTTCATGCGCGGCGCGTACTTCTGCGCCTTCTTCATCTTTCTCGATGACTGCCACTTGAGCGGGAAGAAGAGCGAATAAATAAATACCGTAAAGAGAATGATCGCGACGCCGTAGCTGCCCGTCAATCCCTGAAGTTTCTTGATGGACCAGAGGATGGGTACTGCCAGGGGGCGCCTGACACTACTCAAAATGCCGTAATTAACTAGCCCTTCAAGATCGACGGGACGCCTAACCGCTTGACTAATTTCCTGATTCGCCAAGGTCAGAAGATTATGATCTTTGGGGCCGACATAAAGCTCTGTTGGCGAATCGTTTGTTGGGACCGGAACAAACGCTGTAATTAGGTATCGTTCGTCTTTAACTCCGTTCGCTTCGTGCTGGTAACTTGCCGTGCGATATTCAAGGCCCTGTGTACGTGTAGACGGTACTGCGACCATTGCAAAATATGTGTCGCCGACACCGGCCCAATCAATATCACCTTTAACAATCTGGCGGTCCGCGCCTTCCGGGCGCTTTGGAGTGAACCAACCGCCTTCATTTCGATGAACCGCTACGGCCGATAGCCGCTCGACCTCGCCATTTGCGATAGCAGCTACGCCTTCTGGCGCAACTGCGTAAAAGGTGTAGTGGGGGATGCCTTGATCGCCGATATTCGGCCCGATAGCGAGCATAGCCCGGGGGATTGGTTGACTATTGCGCGTGAGTTTGACTTTGATCTCGGCGTCGTAGCTGTCGGCCTTAAAGCTAATGCTTTTGCTTACATCAAGCCCAGTTTTATCGTCGTGCAAGGCGAACTCTATGCTCTTCGACTGGTTGGGTGCCAAGGTGATTTGTATTTCGTCGCCATCGGCATCGGCTCCGTTGATCTTGTAATTCTTCGTGGCAAGAACCGTATCTTCCCCGGGATCTTCGGTACTGAGAAGAAACGGCGCTTTGCCCTCTTTAAGACCGTCTGGAGAGATGAGTTGGAGCGGTTGTAGGTTATTCTTATTGCCTCCGGCGGAGTAGAGATCGCGCCCCGTATCTTTGTTCTTCTTAATTACCCAACTCGTCGCAACTGCCCCCCGACTGTCTAGTTTCACTTCGTAGAGAGGTGTCTTAACGACCACCGTTCGTTGTGGCGTACCGTCCGGAGAAGATGTATCCACCACAGCTGGCGCCGGTTGTTGGGCAGGGGAGGTTGCGGCCTGGGGCGGTGGCGAATTAGATTCAGCCGCCTGCTGCTGCGCTGTAGAGCTGATATTCGTATTACCCTGGGGTGGGAGTTTGACCGGGAAGAGGTAGCTCCACGCCAGCAGAATCGCCGCGGAAATGACCAGAGCCAGAATAAAACGTTTTTGCTGCATATGGCTTATTAGGAATACGCTTTTCTAAAATTAGATACCAATGAGATAACGTTCCACACCGCCGTGCGGTTTCGCTTTCTCACTGAACAGGATCATAACCACCCGGATGAAATGGATGACAACGTAAGAGCCGCCGCACGCTCATGTAGCTTCCACGCCACGCGCCGTATCGCTCTATCGCCTCACGAGCGTACTCTGAGCAGGTTGGAACAAAGCGACAGGAGGGCGGAAGCAGGGGCGAGACGACTGCCTTATATAAATTCAGCAGTGAGATGAGAATGATTCTCAAAGCCTTAAATGCTCAGCGCTTACAGACGCTGTAGATGCGCATGCTCGTCGCTCGCGACGTGCTCGACGATTCCCTTAAACTCACCTAACGGCGCATCCACCTTCACCTGCAACAAAGAACGCTTCGCGTTAAGCACCCAATCGTATCTGATCTGCAGCTTAGCAAGCGTCGTCTCGCTCAGCCGAAAAGCCTCGCGGAGCAGGCGCTTGGAGCGGTTACGTTCAACGGCATTTCCTGTCGCCCTGCGCGAGGCGGTGATGCCCAATCTATGATGTGCTAGGGCGTTAGGAAGTACGAAGGCGGTCATCAAGCGGCCTTCGTAGCGTTTGCCCTGCGCATAGACGCGACGAAACTCGCCCGATGCGCATAGATGTGTGTGCCGAGACAAAACACCCGCACCATCTTAGTAATGCGCCGGGGTAAGGCGCTTACGCCCCTTAGCGCGCCGTCTTTTCAGAACCAGGCGACCATTTTTGCTCGCCATGCGCGCGCGAAATCCATGTGTTTTAGCGCGACGACGATTGTTTGGCTGAAATGTGCGCTTCGACATAGTTGATTAATCTCCGCTTAAACCAAAAGAGTAAGACTAACTGCGAGACACCAATCTGTCAAGAAGACCGAGCCGAAAACGGTTTTTGGACGGTTCAAGCTGTAGAGTACGCTCAAAAGATGTCACACAACGCTTAGATTCCCTCACAAACTGTGTCCTAAAATCGTTCTGTCAAATGAGTTTAAAATTAAGCATGAAATTACAAACCTCAATAAAAACGCCTGCTCCATAAGACCTCAAAAAATATTTTCCAGGCCTGTGGATTTTTCTTGCTTCCTGAGCCGCATTATGCTAGTCTCCGCCCCGTTTCGCACGCCCACTTGGCCCGTAAACTATTGAAAAAGAAATACTTAAAGCATTACTTTAAGTGCACAGAGTTTTCCACAGCCCTGTGGAAAACTCTGTGGAAAACTCTGGGTTCGGGGTTTGAACAGGAGAGCAAGCCGATGCGTTTACAACATTTTCCACAACTTTACTCAAAGGATACCTTGAGCGAGAATGGCTTAACTGTATCGTTTTGCGACACTTTTATTTCGTTGTTAGTAGGTCAAAAACTCAAGGATTAAAGACAGGACGGATAAGTTATGAGCACCGCAATCGAGAATAGACTTTGGAACGATATTCTTCACGCTGTGGAAAAGAGACTCAACCGCCAGAGCTTTGAGACGTGGTTTCGCCCGATACGATTCGAGGGCTGTGATAACTCAGAGCAAATATTACATTTGCGAGTTCCGAATCAAGTGGTTAAGGATTGGGTCAGTTCTAACTACTCGGAGGTGATCGACGAATCGTTGGAGGAGTTAAACTTGGCCCAATACCAGGTTGACTGGATGGTTGAGGAAGATGAATCCCGAACGGCCAACCATATTGCTGAGCACGATGACGAGATCAAGGCGGATGCTTACCGCCTCACCGAAAGTGCGAATAATAAGAGGGTTAGTAAATCATCCAGTTTATTTACTCTTTTAGAAGCAGCAGAATCCGATGGTTTAACCCCAGGTGCCACGACATTCGTTGATATTGAGCCGATCGAGCTATCACTTAATCCGAAGTATACCTTTCAGACCTTTGTGGTCGGTTCATGCAATCAATTCGCGCACGCCGCATCACTGGCCGTCGCGGAAGCGCCCGGCAAAACCTATAATCCACTCTATATTTACGGCGGTGTCGGGCTCGGTAAAACTCACCTGATGCACGCGGCCGGGCATGCCATCAAGGAGCGCAATCGCCACTTGCGCCTCTCCTACATTTCGGCGGAAAAGTTTATGAACGAACTGATTAATGCGATCCGCTATGATAAGGCGCAAACGTTTCGGGAGAAATATCGCTCAATCGACGTGCTATTAATGGATGATATACAGTTTATGGCCGGCAAGGAGCGGACACAAGAGGAGTTTTTTCATACCTTTAACGCCCTGTACGACGGCCAGAAACAGATCGTCATCACCTCTGATTGCCCGCCGCGCGAGATCCCAACACTTGAAGAGAGGCTCCATTCGCGCTTCGAATGGGGGTTGATTGCGGACATGGAGCCGCCTGACCTTGAGACTAAAGTGGCGATTCTCAAACGCAAGGCCGACTTGGATGGTGTTGCGTTGCCTGATGATGTGGCCTTCTTTATCGCCAGCAAGGTGAAGAGCAACATACGCGAGTTGGAAGGCTCGCTCGTACGCCTCGTCGCGATCTCGTCCTTGCGCGGTGTGCCGATCTCAAAGATGCTGGCGCAGGATGCAATTCGCAATATTGCCGAAGACGACCAGCCCGCCGGAATTACCATTGAGCAAATTCAACAGGCAGTCGCGACGCACTACCGCCTGCGCGTTGATGAATTAACATCCAAGAACAATGCGCGCCAAATCGCCGTCCCGCGGCAGGTGGCCATGTACCTGTGCAAACGGCTCACGAAACACAGCTTCCCGGAGATCGGCCGCGAGTTCGGCGGTAAGCATCACACAACGGTTATTCACTCTGTCGAGAAGATTGAGTCGCTGGTTTTGAAGGATCCAAATTTCCACAGGGTCATTAGCGACCTTATGGACAATCTTTGCAAGTAGTTAGCCTACTTTCCAGGGCAAAAGTTTTCCACAGTACGATTTTCAGTTAAGCTCTTTATATTCAGCGTTTAATCTCGAGTTTTCCACATTTCCACAGGGGAGTATAAAAAAGGGCCTGTGGAAATGTGGAAAACTTTGTTAGCATAGCAGTTTTCCACAGGGGGGACGGGATTTCCACAGCGTTTTCCACAGGGGTTGTGGAAAACATCTTATGCATTGACAACATTTAAGTGGGTTTTCCACATTTCCACAGGCCCTACTACTACTACTATATATATATACTAGGTATTAATTAATAGTAATAGTAAAAGGCGCATGTCGTTAAAGCTGATTTTGAGACGTGTACAATAGAGTTACTATTAGTTCAGAGGAGTTCATCAAATGGAATTCAGTATCAGCAAAAATGCTCTGCAAAAAGAGTTGGGTTTCGTACAAGGGGTTGTCGAGAAGAAGAACACTATCCCGGTACTCTCAAACATTCTCATCGAGTCGGTCGGCGAAAACAGGATTCGCATTACAGGTACTGATCTGGATGTAACAATTCGCTGCGAGACAGAGGCCGACCAGATCAAGTCTCCGGGCTCAATGTGCGTACAGGCGCGCAAGCTCTTTGACATTGCGCGCCTGCTCCCGGACGCGCCCGTCAATTTCCACAAGGAGGAGAACGATTGGGTAACAGTTAAGTGCGAACGCGCAAACTTCAAAATCGCGGGCGTGCCGCGAGACAGTTTTCCGGAAGTGCCGAGCTTCAAGTCTGCGCCGATGAAACTGCCGGCAGATGTTTTCAAGTCGTTTATCGACCGAACAATCTTCGCCATCACACAGGAGGAGTCGCGTTACACACTCTCCGGGGCCAAATTCATCCTCGACAAATCGGGCGCAAAGATGGTCACAACCGACGGGCACCGACTGGCCTATATTGCACGTGGGGATCTCGGTAAAAATGGGCCCAAGGAGTCGCTAGACGCTCTAATACCCCGTAAGACGCTGGCCGAGTTGACCAAGCTGACCACAAATTACGAAGGCGATATTAGCTTGGGCTCGGACGAGAATCACATCTACTTCGAAGTCGGCCCGCGCCTCCTGATCTCCCGAAAGCTCTCCGGCCAGTTTCCGAACTATGAAATGGTGATGCCGAAGAGCAACGACAAGTCGGTCGTGTTTGATAGCACGCTGCTCAATCAGGCGATCCGTCGCGTGGCGCTGATGGCCGACGACCGCTCGCACGCCATCCGCTTCCGTCTTTCGCCCGGCAATCTTCAAATCAGCTCGCAGAACGCCGAAGAAGGAGAAGCGCGCGAGACGGTTACTACCGAGTATGCCGGCGACGAAGCGGAGATCGGCTTCAACGCCCAGTATCTTCAGGATTTCCTTAACGTGGTGGGGACAGGCTCCGTCGCCTTTGAATTCAAGGACGGAAATTCGCAGGCGCAACTGCGGCCCGCGACAGAAGCCGACTATGATTACAAGTATGTCGTGATGCCGATGCGGATCTGATTTTCCATCCTTGACTAAATCGAAGCGCATAAGATTGGCACAGAGAGGTTCTTTCTGATACATCGGTAA
>CAYLJO010000155.1:0-15295 GCA_964383905.1 uncultured Blastocatellaceae bacterium | reverse complement strand
TCGGCGTCGGGCGCGATTTGAGCAAGCGCTGCGCTTCAGTAATCCGCGTGCGGATCTTACTTAATGCAACCGGGTGCGCGGTGGGCGGCGGCTCTACTGCGGCGAAAGCCTGCGCGGGCGAAGGCGAAGGCACGGCCTGGGGCGCCGGAGTAGCTGGGCCCGTTTGTGTCGCCACAGGTTTTGGTGTGGGACTCGGGGTTGGCGCTGCCACCGGCATGGAATGCGCTGGTGGCGGGACGGTAACGGTGCGGGGACGGGTTTGAGGCTCCGTAGGCTGTGGTGCCGGAGACTGTGCGTGGGCGGAGAAGGTCAGCGACACCACAATCAACATCGTTGAAAACGTCAGATTTCTTATCATACTAAACCTTGAATTCCCGGGGAGGTCAGCCGCTCTGGAATCGGCTCTTTTATAAGATTCACCCATGTGGCTTCCGGTTGTCAACACTTTATTTTATCTCCAGCGGTTTACAACCGGTCGCGACTAACAGTTACTTTCCCGGCGTTTTGCCGGTAAAGACTCACGCTCTGAGACGCAAAGTTGCCAAGGTCGCAACCCAAACGCACACCGCTTTGGCAGGAGAGTTATGATGGAAGTTAAGAGACCCCTGAAAGGGCTTCTTCGCCTTGAGAGTGCTCAGTGTCGCAACACTGAGCACTCTCACAGTCTGTTCAGGGCTCTTTAGATTTGCCAGAGATCAGTTAAATTTCGCGCAAGCCTCCGGCGACTGCACTGACGGCCGATTGCGCAAGATTTTCGAGCGCGTCCGGCATCTTCCGCATCAGGCGAAAGCGCGTGGCGACGACATAGCCTGCGCTAAACCCTAAGCTGGCGTCAAGCTCATACAGCTCTTTGACGAGCGCGCGGTGCGTGACGCGCTCAAAAGCACGCCGGAGTTCTTCGGCCAGGGCGTCTACGCCCTCAATTGAAAGCAACTCAGCATCAGCTCCGCCATGCGTGCGCCGACGCGCATACTCACGCAGGCGGGTGCGACCTTCGCCCTGAACTTTGCCCGTTACGATGATGACCAGATGCGTGCTTTCGGTTTCAGTCAGCGGCACGAGCGCATGACGTACGTGCACAGCCGTCAGGTCTCCATCAATCAGGACGAAGAGGAACCGCTCGCCGCACACGTTAACCAGCACGTGCGCCTCGCCGTCCGCAGAAGTTGGCCCGACGGCGATCTCGGATTCCGGCACACCGAGTTCGCGCAGCACCGAGAGGAGGCGGCTTGTCAGCCACAGGTCATCATTCAGAAGCGTCGAAGCGGTCTCGGTTGGCGCGAAGAACTCTTCAACCTTTTCATCCGCGATGGCGGCGCCACACTCGTGGCATACGGCGTGGGCCGCCGTGATGACAGCGAGCGCGTCCGTCGATGGCAAACGGAACAGGGCGCGCCCCTTCTTACGGCAACTGATCAACACTTCGCGCTGCAACAACCCAACGCTTGAAAGCCTGTTAGCCAGTGAGTTGATGGCATCGTCCATGCTATCCGCCAGAAGCTCTGCGACGTGCCCGTCCGCGTGCGCTTCGCTGAGGTGACGCAGTAAGTTTCGCGTTCTGGCGTCTTCCAGCGCCTCCGCAGCTTGCAGCCCCCGGCTCCCGATAACTTCATGCGCGGCGGGCGAATTATCTTCGATTCTGGGGGCGACCCGCGTAAATCCGACCGGCAGGCGCAGCTCGCGCAACTCCCACTTGCCGCTCTTTTGTCTGCCATCACCTTCGCCGTAACCGCGGGTTTCGATCATGCTGCTGATGTTACGGCAAAACGCCTCGAGCTTTTTTAGCGGCTCCGTCGTCTCAGCGCCATAAATAATTCCAGCACGCATGCCGCCATGACCACCCTCTTTGTTAAAGATGAGGAAGAGGACAAAGTCTTCAAAGCAAAAAAGATCGCCTCGAACGTAGGGCGCGTTATCTTCCGTCTCGGTCAGTGTGGCTATGACACGTTCCATCTCCTGCGCGCGATCCGGGGCCATCAGCGCCAGTTCATAACAGGTTAGGCGCGCGGAACGAATAAGCGGTATGAGCCCTTTTTCCTGCAAGCCCTCCAGCAGTTGAATTCGTGCCGCACCATCAATTAATTGCTTTGAGGTCTGGCTTTCGATAAAGAGCATAACTCAAATTTACCTTCCCCTCCGGCGCCGCGATTTCCATGGTTGCGCCGCGGGTTATTGCAAAATGACCGAAACGTGTTTCGTGATGGGACGGGTGTATGTTCTTGTTCCACCAGGGCTAGCTCGCCTATCACAAATTAATGGCTTCTTTCCGTTCGGAAAGTATAGTGCAAATGTGAGTTATCACAAAACAGTCACATTGCTTCTTGTTTAGATATTGCCGCTTCATTACAATCATCTTGTCGCTGGTTTCCAAACGGCGAGGCATTAAAAAGCAGTTTCTCCCCTCACGCAGTAATTCCCAAGAGTAAGACTAGGTTTACAAGGAGGTGAATGCACCCCTTATATGTATTTTAAAAAACTGTTCCCCCACATGCTTATTGCATGCTTCACTCTCAGCTTATCGGCGGCCCCCGTTGCCGCTCAAGCGGTTCGTCCCCGCCGGGTGACGGCTGCCGCTGATTTAAATGTCAGCACACGGGCCGAAGACGATCCCATCATTATCTCGATGGATGCGGATCCGGCCGACGAAACAGCACCAAACGCGTTGCCGCCGGCACCGCCCTCATCACGCCTGACACGCTTCGATCAGCTCTTGTTGACAGCGATAGACCATCGTCTGGGTGCGCGCTATGTTTATGGCGCGGCAGGCCCCTACGTCTTCGATTGCTCAGGCTTTGTGTGGAGCGCCTTTCAGTCCGCCGGGATAAGCTTTGATCGTTCCAGCGCGCGGGCGCTGTGGGCGCAATTTGCACCCGCGCGAGCCGATGAGGAGTATAAGTTTGGGACGCTCGTCTTCTTCAAGAATCTCACGCACATTGGCATCGTCGCTGATGAGAACGGTTTCTACCACGCTTCACGCCACCACGGGGTCACCTACTCACCTTTCAATCAGTACTGGACATCACGCATCGACGGATTCCGGCGCGTCCCCCTGCCCGCGCCGCTAAGGTCAACGGCAGAATAGATCGCGGATGCGAAAAGAACAGGCCGCCCCCTCGGCTCATCCGGAGGTAGGCCTGTTCATTTTTCGATCTGATTAATGAGCGCCCGACGCGTTCAGCGGTTATTGAGCGCACCCGACACGAAGCCGGCACGGTGCTCATCGTCACGCGCCTCCCACACGACTGCGATCTTGTCCACCGCCACATAGCACATGCGCTGCTCGTCATCCTTCAAATAGAGCACGCCGCCCTCGACCTTTATCACCTCGCCGCGTAAGCTTGACGCGCCGCCACAAAAAATATCTATCTTGCGACCGATCATTCGGGAAAGAAATTCTTGCATCTTTTCTATACCTCACCTAAGAAATTATCAGCTATGAACGTGGAACGATGAATTAAAGCCGTCCGTTAATTCGTCGTTCGTCATTTCACGTTCATCCCTTCTCCGGTTCCCACTCCCAGATTTTTTCACCCCCATTTTTGCCCTCGATAACCTTCTTCTCCACTTTGCGAAAAGTGATCTGGACCAGCGGCAGCACTTCAGGGTCGTCCTGCTGAACGCGCTCGAATTGCAGCAGGTCATAGTAGGCGCAACGAGAGCGCGCAGGATATTCACGACACACATTGGGGCGGCCATGATAGATCGTACACCCGCGCGTGACAGGGTCGAGAAACTGGCACGCCTCACCAAATATAGGATCCTTTTTGCGACGCAGTACGCGCTCATCGCCGTGCATTTTGGTGTAGCGCCTGGTAGCGGTCTCCACCGATATTCCGAAATGCCTGGCGAGGCGGTTGAGGTCGCGCTTCGTCACCTGCACACGCTCGTAAATCGAGCAACAGTAGGCGGGGCACTTCGAGCAATCAAAATAAACGCGCGGCTGTTCGTCAGTCACCTTTTTTCCCATAATCACCCCTGGAAATGAGCCTTGAGTTCCTATGACCCGGAATTCTTTTATCGTCTTTTCGACTTTTCATATTCGGACAGTAACAGGTTCATGAATTCAGCGCGCCGCTCGTAAAGGCGCTTCGGCTCGCGCGGTTTATGTCGCGCTAAAGCATACGCCGTTATGATCGGCAGCGCGACCGTCGAATCAACATAACACACGACGGCGTCGGGCAGGCGATCAGGATCAATTTTCCCCCACGAGACCGCTTCCGCGGGCGTCGCGCCGGAGAGGCCGCCGGTGTCCGGTCGTGAATCCGTGACCTGCAAAAAGTAGTCGTGGCCGCGCTCGTCTATGCCGAGGACCTCCTGTATTTGCGGCTCGGTCTGAAGCAGGAAGTTTTTTGGGCTGCCGCCCCCGAGTATGAAGACGGCGGAGCGGCCCGCGTGTTTTTTCCCACGATCGCCCCTGCCGTGAACCGCATTGCGCTTGGCGGCGAGCACAATCGCCGCCGTTTCGTTGACGTCGAGTGACGGATCAAAAGCCAGATTATTACCCTGTAAGGCTTTCGCCGCGACGTTCATACCGATGGAAGAGTCTCCGGGCGACGAAGTGTAGATCGGCACGCCGTATTCATAAGCAGCGGCGAGCAGGGATTTATTTGCGATGCCTAGCTTGCGTTCACGCTCGCCGACGTAGCGCCCGCAGAGGTAATGAAACTCGGCCGTGGACATCCGTTTCTGAAACTCCTCGCCCTCGATGACCTTGCGGAAGAATGCGTCGGTGTCTAAAAGAACGCTATAGTCAAAAAAGATGTCGTAGATGCGCACGACCTCTTCTTTGCGCAGGGTGATATCAGAGACCTGCGGGTGTCCGAGATGCATCGAGAGTCCGATGCCGAAGTGTGTATCGTGGTAAAGGTTTGCGCCCGTCGAAATGATCCAGTCAACGAAGCCCGCTTGAACCAGGGGGATGAGAGCGGAGATGCCGAGGCCCGCCGGCGTAAGTGCGCCCGTGAGCGAAAGCCCGACGGTCACTTCCGGCTCAAGCATCTTCTGTGTGAAAAGCTGGCAGGCTTCGCGCAACCGCGCGGCGTTGTATGCGAGAAACGCTTCGTCGACCAGGTCTGCGAGCGCGATGCCGGAGGTGATTGGCGCGGGGTCGATGCGCCGTCCCTGTAACAGCTTGCTTCTCTTCTTCGCCATTTATGACCCTTTCCTCGCCTTCCCTTCGAGCATCCGGATACTCCCGCGGGCGGCACTCTTGATAATGTGAATCGCCTCGCGCCGGTCGGCCGCGCGCAACGGTCCGACCGCACGCTTGTCGCCGAGCAGGGCCAGAGCTTTGACGGCCGCAAGCCGCACGCGAAATGTCTTGTCTTCGAGCAGGGCGACGAGTTTCTGGTAGATGGAATCCCGCTCGTCCGCGTATTCCTTGCCTAACGAGCCCAGGGCCATCGTGGCGGCGACGCGTACAGAAGGGTATACGCCATAAGCTGTATGGTCGACAGCAAGGGCGATTCCCCGCCGCTCTTTGGCAATTGCCAGCGCATCGAAGACTGTTGCGCGCACCACATCCTGATAAGAGTCGCGCCCCAGCATGCCGATCAGGGTCTCATACGCATCTTCACCTGCCGCATGAGCCAGGGCGCGCAAGGTGAATGCTACCACGAAATAACTGGCGTCGCGCTGGATCGCACGAATGAGGGCCGAAATCGCCGCTTGATCTTTATGAAAACGCCCGAGCGCTAACGCGGTTGCGCGTCGCACACGGGCTTCCGGATTCTTTTTCAGACTTTCGACGAGCGCATCTCGCGCCTTTTCACCGCCGATTCCGGCGAGCGCAACCGCCGCAGCCATTCTCACCGGGCCGAACCCATCCCGCAGAAGCGCCCGGCGTAAAGCATTCACCACGTCATTATCTTTGAAAGCCGCCAAGTCGCGCGCAGCCAGCATGCGCGCCGCGAACTGCGACGCATGTTGAAGTTGATAGAGAAGCTCCTGCTTAGACTTTTCATGCCGGAGAGTTTTCAGCACACGGCCGCCCGGGTCAACCAGCACGGCGAGCGGGCGCTCATCAACCGCAAAATAGAACTCATGCTCGGCCCCTTTTACTTCCACACGAAACGTGTGCGGCGCGGTTTTGCCGATCACTTCAATCTCAATCGGCATGCGGAACACGGGCGTCCCGTCGCCTGTGTCCTGCACCTGTTTAACAACAACATGAAGCGAGCCATTTCCGGCATCGTAGCGATGGCTTACTTCAAACTCCGGGTAGCCGCGCCCGTAGAGCCATTCTTCGAAGAACCAATCAAGGTTCTGGCCCGTCACCTCTTCAATGGCGACTTTGAGATCATTCGTCTCAACGCTCTGCCAGGCGTGCTTGTGCGCGTAGTGCGCGAGCGTACGAAAGAATGGCGCGTCGCCCAGCGTGTAGCGCAGCATGTCGAGCACGATGCCGCCTTTTTGATAGGCGTGGCGGTCATAGACCTCAACCGGAAAATCATAGCGGTCGTGAACAATGGGACGGCGGTAGCGGTCGCGATCCTCCATTAAGTAGACGTTGAAGTCCTGAATCATCGAGAATCGCGCCTCGTCGCTCCCTTCCGTATGCTCCAGCCAAAGGGCCTCGGCATAAGTCGCGAAACTCTCTTTGAGCCAGGTATGCTTCCACGACTTCGGCGTCAGTAGGTTGCCCCACCACTGGTGCGCCAGCTCATGCGCCACAATGTCGTGGTAGTTGAAATCCAGCTCGGTCGTCGCGTCATGAAGGCAGCGATCCGTACAGGTTGTGACGGAAGTGTTTTCCATCGCGCCGAAGATAAATTCGTCAACTACAACCTGCGCGTATTTCGGGTAAGGGTATTCGTAGCCGAAGAGTTTTGAGAAGTGCCGGATCATCTCCGGCGTCTTGCCGAAGAGGCGCCGGGCCTCTTCGGCAGTCCCACGGTAGGTATAATAAGTAACAGGCAGCTTGCCGCCACTACAGCGCGCGGTGATCTCTTCGTACTCGCCGATGACGATTGAGACGAGGTAGGCGGGGTGCGGGTCGTCCTGCCGCCAGTGAAAAGTGCGGCGCGCGCGTTTAGCGTCGTGCTTTTCAGAGATGAGCCTTCCGTTTGAGAGAATGGTAAAGCGTTCCGGCACGGTGACCACCGTTTCGGTCGTCTGCCGCTGGTTCGGCGAATCCGTACAAGGGAACCACGCGCGATTATCTTCCGCTTCGCCCTGGGACCACACCTGGACAGGCTTGTCCGGATATTCCTGATCGGGCGCGATGAAGTAGAGGCCCCGGCGCGGGCGCGCATCGTAGCTGATGCGCAGCTCAACCGGCTTCCCGCGTCTGAGCGGGGCGTCGGGTATAACGACGAGCTTATCGGTAAAGCTCTCGAACCCGAGAAGGCGCGCGCCGCGGCGGACTTCATGGACGTTCAATTCGGACGCATCGAAACCCAGTATTTTAAGGCCGTCGCTAAAAGGCGTAAGGCGGATGGTGGCCGTGCCTTCAACGAACACTTCGGATGGATCGATCTTAAGCGTGAGCCGGATGTGTTTGATGTCGAAGTCGCGGCTCCGTGTTTCGTTTACCGGGGCGTCGATCGGAGGTTGCGCGGGCGGTGGCGTTTCGTCGTAAGGGTTAAGCGCGGCCGTCCAGCGCGGATCGAGAAAGGCCGGGTGAAGAAGTGCGTCAGTGTGACGTGCCAAGTTTGCCCTCCGCTCCTGATGAGGTGTCCTCTGTTGGGCCGGCGGCGAACCGCTCGAGGCACGTGCGACAAAGGCAGCGCCGGTAACGCGCGCGCAGTTCCGCGCGCGCCGTGTCGCTTAGTTTTACTTCAGAGCACCAGCAGCCTTTGAGCGTCGCGCCGCAGGTGAATGCGTCGCCGCAAGCCTCGCAGGTCGAAGGCTCACGTAATTGTGGGTAGATGTAACCGGTCAATTCACGCAGCTTCATTCGCCTTGACTCACTTCGGTTTGCCGCGCCGGGCTCTCGGCGCGGCATAAGCGCAGGCGCCCGATGCGGCGGTCGTCTGCTTCGAGCACTTTGACGTTGAGGCCGCGGAAGGTGAGCTGCTCTCCGGCGCGCGGTACGTAGCCTGACTTGCTGATGACGAGTCCGGCGATGGTCGTAAAATCGTCGTCCTCGATCTCCATGTCGAATAGTCGCTCGATCTTTCCGATGTCAGTTGAGCCGAGCACGTCATAACAACCGTCGCTGGCTTCGACAATCTCATCGGCCTCCTTGCCCTCCGTGTCTTCGTCCTCAATCTCGCCGACGATCTCTTCGAGCATATCTTCGATCGTCACCAGTCCGGCCACGCCGCCGTATTCATCAATCACCAACGCGAGCTGCACGCGCGCTTTCTGCATCTCTTTCAAAAGGTCTGCGACGGGTTTGGTCTCCGGCACCTCATAAACCGGGCGCAGGAGCGGGGCAATGCTTTCGTCCTCCCGGCCTTCGGGCCAGCATTGGAGCAGATCGCGCACGTATATAATGCCCTCAATGTTATCGATCTGGTCACGGTAAACGGGCAGGCGGGAGTGTTTAGAATCAATGAGGCGGTCGCGCGCTTCGCGCACGGTGGCGCTCACGGGAAGCGCGACGATCTCCGTGCGCGGTGTCATCACTTCGTTGACACGTGTATCGCCGAACTCGATGATAGACTGAATCAGCCTGCCCTCTTCGACCTCCAGAATCCCTTCCTCCTCGCCGACATCAATGAGCGCCTGGATATCATCGTTATTTTCTTCTCCCTCCACCGTGCTGATCACCGCCGCCTGATCCCGGCGGCGCAAAAGGTCGAAGGATCTGTGCCAGGGGTCGGCGGCGAAAGAGAGCAAGCGGTAGAAAGGTCGCACCGGCGGCAGCAAAAAAAGCAGTGTTCTTTCAGGGTTACGCAAAGTAATCAGGCGCGGGATGAATTGCCGGAAAATGCCTGCGAGCACGAGGCCGCTGAGGAGCGCGATGATCACCAGTTGGGTGCCCGAAAACCAGTGAAGCGTGATCAGAGTTACGAGGACGGAGACGGCCACCAGCAGGATCTGAATCGCCGCCGACAAGGTGAAGCGGAAGCGCGGCCGGTCATCTAAAATCTCTTTCAGGAAAATAGTCGAGCGGGCCTGCGGGCGTTCCCCCGCTTCGGCGATAAACAGTCGCAACCCGACATCGCTCAACTGGCCGAAGGCCATGTCAACCGTGGCGAGAAACGTCAGCGCGACAAGCAACAGGCATGTGATCCCGATCTCGATTTCCATACCAAACAGCCGTCAATCGTGAATAGTTAATGGCGAATAGACAAGAGTGATCTTCTATTCATGATTGATGATTGATAAGAGATTATATGCCAAGACGGCGGCGGAGGTTGAGTTCAAGACGGTTCATTTCGCCTTTATCCGTTTCATGATCGTAGCCGCACAGGTGCAACAAGCCGTGCAGGATCAGTTGCGCCATCTCTTCTTCGAAATCAAGCCCGTGCTCTGCGGCCTGCCGGGCGGCGCGTTCGACTGAAATCACCAGATCGCCCAGATTCGCGCCCGAAGCCTTTTCGAACTCCGTCGCCTCGGCCGGGAAAGAGAGCACATCGGTCGTCGTGTCGCGCCCACGAAAACGGCGGTTCAGACTTCGCATCGATCGATCGGAGGCGAATACGATGGTCGCGCCTTCCCCGCCCGGTGCGCCGATCTCACGTAACGCGGCCTCCGCAAATTTGCGCCAACGCCGGCAGTCAACGGGCCGGCGTCGCTGGCGGTTTAAGACCTCAATCATGGTGTAAATAGTGAATAGTAAATGGATCAAACAGTCTTTTAAATTTCACCGTTTACTATTTACCGGTTAAATGTTGCTCTTGACCGAATGTTGCTCGTAAGCCTTGATAATCATCTGTACGAGGCGATGGCGCACGACATCCTTTTCCGTGAAGTAGACAAACTCGATCCCTTCGACGCCCGCGAGCACGCGCTCGGCTTCGATCAACCCGCTGCGCTTGCCCGTTGGCAGGTCAATCTGTGTGACGTCGCCCGTAATCACTGCTTTGGAGCCGAAGCCGATGCGGGTCAGAAACATCTTCATCTGCTCGCTCGTCGTATTTTGCGCCTCGTCGAGAATGATGAATGCGTCAGAGAGCGTCCTCCCGCGCATGAAAGCGAGCGGCGCAACTTCGATCACCCGTTTTTCAAGTAACCGCGTCACCCGCTCATAATCTATTAGATCGAAGAGCGCGTCGTAGAGCGGCCGCAAATAAGGGTCGACTTTATCCTGCAAGTCGCCCGGCAGAAACCCCAGCTTCTCGCCCGCTTCGACGGCCGGACGCGCCAGCACGATGCGGTTGACCTGCTTCTGCATCAGCGCCTGTACGGCCATCGCTACCGCCAAATAAGTATTGTGGCTGACGAATCCATTGGCGACGAACGAGTGAGTTCCCGGCACCGTCAGGTCATAAACATGCGCTCGCGACGGCTCGATAGCGACGACCTCGACGAATAGCAGATGACGTTCGAGAAGGTCACGCATCGCGGCGGTCTTCTCGCTCTGAACCCCATGGGCGTCCAATAATCGGACGAACTCTGTGAGCTTAGCGTAGCTCGGCCGGCGGTACTCTCTTCGATAATCCCCGAAGAGTTGATGCTCGGCGCGATTGAATACCGTGCCATGCATCGCCATGCTAAGATGCGAGCCCATATAAGGCACAACGTCAACGTTCGGTTCGAGCCGCCTGATCTGCCGCCGCGCACGTTTACGTTCAAGGTTAAAGCCGATCAATTCGTGGAATCGTTCAGCTTCCGCCCCGGCTATGGTCAACAGGTGAGAGATGTGCGGCTGGCCGTGATAGCGCCCGCGCTTAATTGACTTCGACGCGACGATGCCGAAATTGAGTAAAACGACCTGCGACTGGCGGATCAGCCTCTCAGACACGGACGAGAGGGACACTAAGCCATCGCGCTTCTCCACTGTCCCGTCTGCATCAAATAACCCGCGCATGAACGCGGCGACAATATTCTCCGGCGCAGAAAGGATCGAAAGCGGAATGGGCTTCGTGTGCGCTCCGCCCGCGGACATGCCTAAATGCTCTAGTAGCTGATAAAGCTGTGCGCTGGCGATGACGTAATCAAACGGCCGCTCCATCCCATTGCGGAAGACGTGCAGCCCGAGCCGCGACGCCATGGCATAAAAAGCGGTGACGATTGAGGCATCGGCTGACGAGAGGATGATTCGGTTACGAAAAGTCAAACAGCCGTCGCCGGTCAGCACGCCCATCAAATAAGCGAACTCTTCATCTATGCGATGAAAGCTGATCGGCTTCGATGAATGATCCCGCGGGGCGGACGGGCGGTATTTAAAGTCAACACCTACGCATTCGCCGAAGATCCGTTGGCCGCGCTGCAGCCCCACCACGTCACCCGCCCGCAGCTCGCCTACGCGACGCCACTTGAGCGCACCCTCTTTATTGAGCGTTAATAGCGGGTGCTCCGGGGTCGCTTCGATGGCGAACCCGAATCGCGTGGTAATTCGCAGGGTAGCGGTCTCGCCGCCATGATAGATATGGGAAGCCCTCTCCGCGCCATCGATTCCAGAGACCATCAACCCTATTGGAACTTGATGGTCTGGTTGAACGCCAGAGCCGAACGCGCCGATCTCTATCATGCCGCGGCCGGTTAGCACGAGCGAGTCGCTCGCGATACACTTCCCGGTACCGGCGACCCCGACACCGAAGACCACGTCCTTCCCTTGAATTGCTTCGATGTAGCGGCGTTGCGTGGCAGATTTGGGCGCGACCTGTTTTTTGCCCGCTGGGTTGAAGCGGGCCTTGGTGAAGTAATCGCGCAGGCTGTAGGCGCGATCCTCGGCGATTTGCGTGAAAGCCTCACGCAGCTCCCGGTCGGTGAAGGTTTTGCCTTCTGTGAAGAGGTCTGAAAAATCTTCGAGGATGCGCTCGACCGTCTCGACATCTTTCGGGTCGCCGTCCACCGTCAGGTCCTGGCCGCGCGCGTTGATGCGTACGTCGAGCAGCGACTCCAGGTATTTGATGTTCTGGTCATGGACGCCGAAAAGCGTCTCTATCCCCCTTGCCGGAAGTTCGATCTTCTTCAAAAGCTAGAGCAGTCTCCTTTGCTGCGGTTGAAAATAAAGAGCCACGCCGGAGGCGGGCCGAAGAGCGCACGAGTATGTTTCGGGCATATCTGACAAGTCCGACGCTACTACATCGCGCGCGGGGGTGTCAACGAGAGTAATTCTTCCATTAAACCTCCCTTCGGACGCGCCCCCGCTTGACACGTGCCGGCCAGACACCTATACTTTTGCGCTTGTGCTTGCTGCTAAAAATTTGCCTATCAGGTTTAAAGCGAGCAGATAAAATTCAAGTTTTTGACGGAGAAAGCTATGCCCAATCATAAATCAGCAGAGAAGCGGATGCGCCAGAACGAGAAGCGCCGCGAGATCAACCGAAGAAACCGGGGCCGTTTACGCACTTCCATCAAGAAAGCGCGCGCGGCGATTGCTTCGGGTAACGCAGACCAGTTAAACACGTTACTGCCTGAAACCATCTCGGTAATTGATAAAGCTATCCAGAAGGGCATATTGCATCGCAACGCGGCGGCGCGCTATAAGTCGAAAATCACAACACGCGTCAATCAACTGGGCGCAAAGTAAGCGTCTCACAAAAATTTCATAAGGCGAGGCGGAATCCGATCCGCCTCGCCTTTTTGCATAACCTGGAGACTGACAGCAGATCCGGCATTGCTGCAGTGAGAAGATCTAACCGGCAAGCTCGCAAACGAGCATTTCGAGTTGCAGGCGGGGTGTGGCCTGTGAAGTCTTGATGGCGAGATCGGTGGCGGCGATACGTTCGATGCTGCGCGCAAGTGTGCTCGCGTCGCTGCGACGTGCGGTTTCAAGGAATTCCTGACGCTTTCCGTACGGCATCCCTACAAGCCGGAATACTTCCTCCTTTGACGCCTGGCGCGACATTAATTCTTTGGCGAGGGCGAGGCGGTGATAATTGCTGGCGATTAGTCCGATGAGCATGACAGGCTCCACGCCGTCGTCCAACAAACGCTGCAAAGTCTGCAATGCGCGCTTCCGATTGCGCGCAATCAGGTGATCCGTCAACTCGAAATTCGACAGCTCGCGGGATCGGCCGACGAGCGACTCGACCATTTTCATTGTGATGTGCCCGGAGCCGATCGCCGCTGTTGCCAGCTTGTCCAGTTCGGAAATAAGTGTCCGCACATCGCTTCCGACAAGCGCCACAATTTGATGAAGCGTCCTTTCGTCCGTCTCCGTCTTCAACTCCTTGAGACGCGACTTGGCCCACGCCGCAAGCTCCGCATCCTTAAGCGCAGGAAACTCGACGCTCACACAAGCGTCAAGCAGTATCTTGCTTAGCCTCCGACGCTTGTCCAGGTCATCAGCTATAAAGATTACTACCGAAGATTCGGCAGGGCGTGCGATATAGCGCACGAGCGCGTCTTCGTCTGCCTCCCGCAACCTGCTAAAATCTGCAATACGTATGACCCGGCGCGATGACATCATCGGCAACTGCTCGGCGGCGGCCAGCGCCTGTTGTACATCCATACTCGTCAAGCTATAGCTTGCTTCGTTAAATTCACGGAGGCTCGCGCCGCGCAAGGCGGCGTCGGTGATGGCACGAGCGGCGTGGTCGCGCAAATAGTCTTCCACGCCGAAGAGTAGATAGAGCGGCTCGATGCGCCCCTGTTTCAGCGCACGGTGAAGGTCTTCACGCGAGACGAGACTCATTTCTCCTCAAATCACCTGCAGGTATTCATAGGTATTGAAATCGACGAGAAAGTTAACACCGTTGCGGCCTTTGAAGCAAAGAAATAGCGGTCTGGTTTGATAGAGATTGTTCAACATTTACCGCATAAACCGGAGCGGGAATCATATGAGACACAAAAGCCAACAGCCGACCGCGCCGCCGGCCCCCGACCCTCATTACGAGGCGCTGCTTCGCATGAGGACCAATAACCCTACCGCGTTCAGGGTCCGGCCGCGTAACACAAGACCGGCGGTTCTCTACTACAAGGCGGCTAAGCGGGAGGACACGAGACTAAAGGCGATGAGGGCGGAAGTAGACTATGCGCATGGGTAGGCGCATCGCTGAGAGGCTATTCTACAGTGTGGGGTGAAATGTCAGGTTATGAGTGATCTGTGAGATTTAGAGGAAGCGGCGCTGCTTAATCATCACCGCGATGCCATACCTCCCATCGGCCTGTGGCTCCGTACGAACGACTGTGCCTCGCATCACCACGAGTGGCCCCTGCGCCGGGCCTGTCGACAGACGAGTGACAATCGACACCTTCGCCCCTTTCTCGACGGGCCGCGTCAGCCGCAGGTAGAACCCGCCGGCGCTGAGGTTATCGAGGGTGGTGGTGGCCTCAAACCTGTGGCCGTGTTGATCGAGGGCGCGGAGGGTGGCCGGGAACGGTTGATAGATCCGTGGTTTGCGGCGGCGCTCGATCCCGCCATCGGATGCCAGGTTCGGCTTCATGACCTTCTCCTTTAGCCCATAGGGCGGCTAGAGAATTGGTTGGCTAGGCCGTAATAGTAGGCATAAATGATCAGTTCGAGGCGGTCTGACACGCCAAACTTGTCAAAGACCGAACTTCATGGTCAACCCGCCTACTTTTGGGTTAGCCCATTTACTTTTGAGTCAATATTCACTTTTGGGTCAAAGCCCAGTTTTGAAGCCTTAACGGTGGGAAAGTGGCAGAATTCGTTCGACGTGTGTCCCGGGCCAAGAGCGTCTGAACGGAAATGGCATGAAAGTGCTAGGGTAAACGCCTATGAACGCCAGCAGATATGAGGTAAGACTCATTTCTCCTGGTTGACTCCGAAGCCGTTGATGAGCGTTGAGACGACGCTTTCGGCAAAACTCCGGGCGATGCGCCGGACCGCCGGGTCTTCCTCGTTGAAGAAGGAGCGCGGGTCGCTCGCGAATTCGAATTCTCCGCGAAAGACGTAGTTCTGGTTATCGTACAGCACACGGTTTTCCACCTGGTCGCGCACCGTGACGGCGGCTACAATTGTGACCTGGAAGATGCGAGCCCGCCCCTGGTTATCCAGCAGCACACCCCCAAAGCCGAAACTCTTGATGACGCCATCAATCACTGCGTCAGCCCCCTGCCGCTCGCTTTGCACGCGCAGGCCCCGCCCGCGATGGATAAGCTCGTTGATGACCGCCTCGGTAAAACGTGACTCGACCTTGTAGCGCAGTGAGTTGTTCTGAAACGCCGGCACGGCGATCGTGCGTATGCGCGTCGGCAGCTGGTTCTTCGTCACAGGCTTATAGCACTCGGCGAAGCCACACACCCAGATAAGCATTGTTAACAGCAGAAC
>CAYLJO010000154.1:0-15442 GCA_964383905.1 uncultured Blastocatellaceae bacterium | reverse complement strand
TCGGCAGAATCTCTTGCGCACCAGAAGGGAAGTTAGCATCTATCACTAACACATAGTCTGTAAAAATCACCCAGCCGTTATTGCAATGGCCATGCCCCGAAAGATTTCCTTCATGGAAGTAGACATCTGCGGCGACTGGGTCAACCTTCCCAACTTCGGCTAAAGTACGGGCCGGAGTAATCAATCCCGCTGAGTTTGTTGTCGCCATGCTTAGTAATGCGGCGCTTCTCATGAGCAGTTCCCGCCGAGTAATGCGATACATGGTTTTCTTCTCCTTCACATGAATCCGTAAGCAAATGTAGAATGTTTCTACACCCAGTCCTGCATTGTTGGCTTGATATAGAGATGGTTTGGCAGCACTCTCGACCTACTGGTGCAGGTTCCGCTAATAGGAAGAGAACGTAGGGGGAAATAGCGCAACGCCTTAAGATGGAGCTACAAATCCTTGTCGTACAACAAAGCACGTTGTACAAGCAATGGAGGGATAAACAACTCCGAACTTTCGTCGTGGTTAGCCGTTCACGGCTTTTGTTACTGTTTTTTTATAGCGCTCAAGGGCAGATTTAATATGCTCGCGCATGTACGATTTAGCACCTTCGGGATCTCGCTTCCGAATCGCTTCGTAAATCTTTTTGTGCTGTTGTAACGCAAGATTTCCCCCACCGGGGATGGATAAAACCTTGAATAATGATCGCTCAAGCTGTCCACGGATCATCATCAATAGTTCATGCATTATTTCATTATCTGATGCCCGTGCAATGATGAGATGAAATTCTAGGTCAAGAGGTGCAAAGCCTTTTGGGTTCTCAATAGCGCTTTGCATCTTGTTGATGATTTCTTCAAGTTGTTGAAAGTGATCATCCGTTCCACGACTAGCAGCATAGTAGGCAGTCTCAGATTCCAGCGCCAGGCGGACCTCCAACAGGTTTTCAATATCCCTTCGTTCAGTGAGAATACGCCATTCAAACATCTTCCCAATGAACTTTTCGCCATCTTCAGCGATAAAAGTGCCTTCACCTAAACGAGCATCCAGGAGGCCTAGTAACGAAAGGCCACGAAGGGCTTCACGCACAGATGATCGTCCTACTCCTAGCATCTTACAAAGCTCCCTCTCAGGAGGTAACTTGTGTCCTGGCTTCAGATCACCTGTAGAAATCAATTTGATGATTTGTGAGGCGACCTCTTCACTTAAGGAAGTTTTGTTAACAGGCTTTAACTTGTTTTGTAAGCTCTTCATTTCTAGAAATCTACTCTACTTGATAGCCCAAATCAACGTTTAAAGGGGTGATCAGTGGGATCCGGCAGTAAGGTTCCATTTTTCTGATTCAGTGCAATCTCGGATGATTTTTTCCGCCAGAATTTTCCCTTGACAGTGGTCTGACCTTCAGATTATCATCATATCCCGAGAGGTAAAAATGAGCCGAAAAATTGTGCTTACAGATTTGAATATCCTGGGCGGGGCAGAATACGCGAGGGAGACGTGTGAAGCAGCCGGCTTCGACCTCATTTTTGCCGATACCCGCGAGGAAGAAGATCTGGCGCAAGCCGTGAAAGACGCCGAGGGCGTCCTCGTACAGTTCGCCCCGATTACGAGGCGGTTGATCCAATCTATGGATCGCTGTAAGGTGATCAGCCGTTACGGCATCGGGCTCGACAATGTCGATACCGCCGCTGCAAGTGAGCAGGGAATCGAAGTTCTCAGACTGCCGGACTACTGCTGGAATGAAGTTGCTGATCACGCCTTAACTCTCCTTCTGACAATTAACCGAAAAATCTTGCAATTTGACCGATCAATTCGAAACGGGAGGTGGGGCGGGCCTCCTGGAGATCACATAAGGGCGCTTAACAATAGTGTTCTAGGAATTATTGGTTTTGGAAATGTTGGAAGACTTGTGGCGAAAAGAGCGCTCTGCTTTGGCATGACAGTAATAGCTTATGATCCATATGCTAATAAAGAGGGTGTGGCGGGAGTCGAGGTAATTGATGATCTTGATCAGCTTCTACAGAGATCCGACTATGTTTCGCTTCATTGTCCTTTGACCACAGACACATTTCACATCATTGATAGCGAACGCCTGAAGGTTTTTAAGAGAGGCGCTGGCCTCATTAATACGTCACGTGGAGCCTTAGTAAAGACGGAAGATATCGTGGCAGCATTGAAAGAGGGCTTGCTTGGAGCCGCTGCCCTGGATGTGTTCGAAGAAGAGCCCTTAGGAAGAGAGCACCCCCTGTTTTCGTTCGATAATGTGGTATTGACGCCCCATGTCGCTTGGTGTTCGTTAGAGTCATTCGAGAGGCTGCAGAGAAAGCCGGTGTTAAATCTTATCGACTACCTAGCCCAAGCCAAATCCCAGGTCAGCGGAGAATTTCCATCATGAGCAGGCACCGGCGAGTTGCTCATTGTTTGCTAATCCTTCCGCCAAGGTCACTACGTTCGAGTAACAACAGAGTGAAAAATTTGATGTAAGGTCTCGAACAAAATTAGCTTTAACTATTGGTTAAGTCAGGGGATCAGGAACCCAGCAAACAAAAGGGGAAAACCAGCTCTCATGCTCGAACTGATGGTTTAAAGTTATTCGGCCACGGTACTTATGCGGCCACACAGGGTAGTGGGAGAAAGGTGAGTATGAAAATCAGTCCGCCGACAGATCGCATGAAAGCAGTTCTCTACTCTGACTGGGATAAACTCGAACTCTCCGACTTGCCGAAGCCCGGTATAAGACCCGACGAAGTGCTGGTTCGGGTTTCAGCGTATGGGATTTGTGGCTCTGAGTTGGATACCTTTCGGAGCCACAGCGAGCGCCGGAAACCGCCTCTCGTAATGGGCCATGAATTTTGCGGGCTGATTGAAGAGGTCGGCGCGGAAGTAAAAAACTGGGAGAAAGAGGAACCGGTGATCTCCCATGCAGTGATACATTGTAACCAATGTGCCTACTGTGCCCGTGGTGAAACCAATCTCTGCATTAATCGGCAAGTCTTTGGAATGGATCGCATGGGGGCTTACGCGGAGTACGTCGCTGTTCCAGCCAGAGTACTCCTCCCTTGGCCCCCCGCCGTCAGTAGTAATGCCGCAGCTTTAGCAGAGCCCTTGGCCAATGGTGTGAATGTTATATGGGCGGATCGATCCCGGCCGAAAGAGCGGGTACTTGTCATAGGTGCTGGACCTATCGGCTTGATGTGTTTACAAGCAGCCCGTGTAATGTGCGATTCAAGGGTAGCTGTTGCCGACCTAGTACCAGAGCGTTTGGAGGTGGCTAAAAAGCTTGGCGCTGAACTTATAATCAATCCCAAAATAGAGGATTTACATGCGAAGCTAAAGGGATTTTGGGGGGAATATGGGGCTGATTTGGTAATAGACGCTGTCGGAAGCGGTGCCACAAAGCGGCAGTCACTAGAGGCCCTTTCTGCCGGAGGGGCCGCCGTCTGGCTTGGTTTACATGGTAACTCATTAACCTTTGATACCTATGACATCACCTTGCATCAGAAGACGATCATGGGTTCTTATTCGGCGAGCCTGGATGGACTGAAAGAAGCTATCGACCTCCTCTCTTCTGGCTCAGTTGACGTGGAGAGCTGGGTGAAAATCTTTCCTTTTAAGCAAGGTGTCACTGCCTTTGAGCAAATGCTGGAGGGGGCTGGCGACAACGTTAAAGGCGTTGTTCAAGTCTCATGATAGAGGCGATGTGTTGGGTACAGACTAACACTATTAATTACCCGTTGTGCGGGTTTCCGGTCGAAGGACACCATGCGCAGGAACTCAGGAACTGACGCCTGCAACCCTTCACTTTTTGCGCATGCCTGCTTGGCCAGGAGGCAGCAGGTCGTCTCTTGAAGACTCCAATTCCTGATAGGATCACAGTTTATTAATACCTATCTGCCGGAAGTACGGAATTACCTTTACCAGGCGCTTTTGGGTATCGTTGATCCTTCGAGAATAACCCGTGGTGCTTGGACTATACATCAACGTGTGTAGCGCTGAAAGGAGCATCTATGAAATATGAGATTGAGGTGCTAAAGATGGGGCAGTGTGAAGTTCCTGGCCCAGAAGTCTACTGGATGAGTGCATGGGAGACCTGGGAGGCATTGCATTTTTGGATGGTAGTGATCCGCGGCGGTGGTAAAACCCTCATTATCAACACCGGTCCGCCCGAGGATCTGACAGCCCTCAATAAGGTCTGGAAAGAGGCCATTAACGAAAGGTCTCAGATGATCAGACGGGAAAGTGAACGGCCCGCGCAAGCGCTATCAAGCATTGGTATCAATCCACCTGAAGTTGATTATATCTTGATCACACCTCTGCAAGCTTACGCAACAGGGAACATACCTCTATTCAAGAATGCACAAATATGTATATCGAAACGGGGATGGATTGATGATTTCCACGCCCCGAAGTATGAAATGCACATTCCAAGAAAGCTGCGCATCCCCGACGACGTTCTCTACTACCTAGATATCGAGGCCCCGGAAAAACTGCGACTGCTCGACGATGAGGACGAAATCTTACCAGGCATAAGAGCATTCTGGACAGGCGTCCACCATCGTTCTTCGATGGCCTACTCGATTGATACGCCCGGGGGGAAACTGATTGTCTCGGACTGTTTCTTTAAATACAAGAACATTGAGGAAAGGATCCCCCTCGGAATCATGGAGAGCTTGGAAGAGTGTATGAGGGCGTACGCGCGGATCAGGGCGGAGGCGAATATACTGCTCCCACTGTATGATCCGCTGGTTCCGGATCGATTAAAACAGAGGCGATAAAAATCAGATGGGAGCTCAATAAGATCATAACTTTGAGCGGAGCGAGAGGATGTCAAACAAGGACATCCTGCTTAGAGTATTGGACGAGACCTGGTCCGGTTAATCCTCAATACTCGACCAATTAAGGCAGGGTTGATGGAAGGAACCTCTTTTCTGGCAGGCCTCCTCTTAATTATAGGAGGTGGGATCATGGAAGGTAGTTTTTCGCTCCCGCTAAAATTTACACCCAAGTGGGAGTGGGAAAATATTTGGGGCGCGGGTTCTCTGATGGCGCTTCTACTGATCCCCTGGCCGCTGGCATTTCTCACCGTTCCAAATCTACTCAATGTCTACAGTACTGCTTCCGGATCATCTCTCATGGCTGCTTTGCTCTTTGGAGCGGGATGGGGCGCGGGTGGGATCTTTTTCGGGTTGGGGCTCAATTCCTTGGGGCTATCATTAGGGCTTTCCCTGATCATGGGGTTGATTGCTATCGGAGGCTCCATCATTCCGTTGACGATGGAGCATCCGGAACAACTCACCCGACCCGCCGGCCTCGTGCTTATGGGAGGCATCGCGCTGATGATCATTGGGGTATCCACCTGCGCCATGGCAGGGCAGCTGAAGGAATCAAGCACAGTCAAGCCGGATCCCACTGAGAGCGCGCCGCAGCCTCGGAAAGGTTCCTTTAAACTTGGACTCGCCTATTGTATCGCGGCGGGTTTGTTGTCTGCTCTGGTGAATTTTGGATTGATCTTCGGAAAGGGAATCACGGACGTGGCAATTAAGCAGGGAGCTGATTCAGCCAACGCTAATAATGCGACCTGGGCGCTGGTGTTTACCTCAAACTATCTTGTGAACGTCGCGTACTGTGCTCTCCTCATGCGCCGGCGTGGGACTTCAAAAAATTATCTTCAATCAGGGACAGGCTTTTATTGGGCCGGCGCAGTTTTGATGGGCGCGCTCTGGGCCGGCGGGATAGTGGTATACGGAATGGGCGCTACACGCGTGGGTCAATTTGGAGCCTTCCTGGGTTTTCCCGTCATGTTAATCAGTTCAATCCTGACAGGAAATCTGCTGGGTGTTTTAACCGGCGAATGGGCGCATACGGGCTCTAAACCAAAGGCGGTGATGGTTCTGGGGGTCTTTTTGTTATTACTTGCCATTGCCACCTTGGCCTACTCCAATCAACTGATATCCTAGAGAAATCCCATGTCAGACATTAAATGCTAAGAAGGGTTTAATTATGAAAGAGAGGACGGCGCTCAAGGGGCGTTTCAAAGACAAAGTGGCCATTGTCACTGGCGGGGCCTCAGGTATCGGCCGGGCAACCGTTGAGGAACTTTGTAAAGAAGGAGCAGCGGTTGCGTTCTCTGATATTAGCGACACTGGATCTGACATAGCAAAACAGCTATTAGACGCAGGCTACGAAGTGTTGTTCTGCCATGGTGACATGGCTGATGAGCAATTCTGCCGTCGAGTGGTCGACCAGACATTGAAGAAGTTGGGCAAAATCAATTTTCTCGTCAATAATGCCTTTTCCTTCATCGCGAAAGGACTTGACGTCACGCGCGAGGATTGGGAGCGGGTTTTTAGGGTCGGACCACAAGCTTTCGGGGTGATGGCTCAGCTCGTGGCTGAGCCAATGAGGCAGCAGGGTGGTGGCGCGATCGTCAACCTGTCCAGTATCTCCGCGTTCATCGCCCAGCCAAACCGCTGGACCTATAATGCCGCCAAAGGCGCCGTCCATACCCTGACTAAATGTATGGCTTTGGACATGGCCCCCTACGGGATCAGAGTCAACAGTGTGAGCCCCGGCTGGATATGGACAAAAGAGGTTGATAAGGCGGCGGGCGGGGATCGTGCCAAATGGGAGCCAATTTGGGGGCAATTCCATATGCTGGAGCGATGCGGCGATCCGGTGGAGTGTGCCGGCCCGATCCTCTTCCTCTTGAGCGATGATGCCTCCTTTATTACTGCGGCAGATCTACCTATTGACGGCGGATATCAGGGGCTGGGCAGTGAAGGCCTTGGTAAGGCGAGTCAATTCGCCAGTTCAAAATAGTTCTGTTCTGTAAAGAGGGAAGTCAGACGATGGTTTAACATCCAGCCACACCATAGAACCAATGCGAGTGTCGCTATTCGTTACCTGCCTGGTTGATCAATTGTGGCCGTCCGTCGGCACAAGTTCCGTTGAGGTGCTGCGCCGCGCGGGCTGCACGGTCCAGTTCGACGCACGCCAGACCTGTTGCGGACAACCGGCATTCAACACCGGATACCGCAGTGAAGCGCGTGCGCTTGCGAAGAGGCTCATTGAGATTTTCGAAGAGGGTAGGACGGATGCGATCGTGAGCCCGTCAGGATCGTGCACGGCGATGGTGCATCATTTTGAAGAGCTGTTCGCCGATGACCAAAAGTGGCGCGCCCGTGCGCGTGCTATTGCAGAGCGCACTTACGAGTTAGGATCGTTTTTGGTGAACGTGTTAAAGATCGAAGATGTTGGCGCGCACTTCAACGGACGGGTCACGTGGCATGACGCGTGTCATGCGCTTCGCGATCTGAAGGTCCACAGCGAACCGCGACGGTTAATCCGAAATGTGCGGGGGGCGACATTTATTGAGATGCCTCATGCAGATTCGTGTTGCGGATTCGGGGGGACGTTTTCCGTCAAATATCCTGAGATTTCGGTCGCGATCCTAGACCAGAAGATCGAGGCGATTGAGCGCGCAGGCGTCGCCGCCGTGGTCGCCGCCGACGCAAGCTGTCTGATGCAGATAGGTGGGCGATTGTCACGCAAAGGATCAGAGGCGCGCGTGTTGCATTTGGCTGAGCTGCTGGCTTCACAAGGCTGACGGGGGGGGGCCGTCTCTCATTAACAAAATGAATCGCTTGACGTCTGAAACATTCGATGCAAACGCACGCGCAGCGCTCGCGAACCCGCAATTGCGTGACGCCTTGCACAACATGGCCGAGATATTTGGCGAGCGGCGGCGCGTTGCTATCACGACCGTTGACGATTGGGAAGGACTGCGCACGCAAGCGCGCGCCATTAAAGATGAGACGCTGCGGCATCTGGACAAATATCTCGAACAGTTTGCGGAAAATGCTGAACGGGCCGGGGCGCGTGTGCACCCGGCGCGAGATGCGGAGGAGGCTTGCGCCATTGTCACTAATATTGCCCG
Organism: uncultured Blastocatellaceae bacterium; assembly: GCA_964383905.1. Taxonomy (GTDB): domain Bacteria; phylum Acidobacteriota; class Blastocatellia; order Pyrinomonadales; family Pyrinomonadaceae; genus CAYLJO01. The sequence continues at coordinate 7,523 of CAYLJO010000154.1, read as the reverse complement.
TGAGCACGGTGCGCGCAAGATTGTCAAGAGCAAGAGCATGTCGACAGAGGAGATCCATTTGAATGATGCGCTGGCCGCAGAAGGGCTGGAGCCGGTTGAGACCGACCTGGGCGAGTGGATCATACAACTCGCGCATGAGACCCCGTCGCATATTGTTGTCCCGGCGATTCACAAAACTAAAGAGCAGATTGCAGAGTTGTTCGCTGAGAAGCTCGGGCTAGAGCCAACAAGTGAGGTTGCGGTATTGACGAGCACCGCACGGCGCGTGCTCCGCCAGCGTTTCGCCGAAGCGGACCTTGGGATCAGCGGCGTCAACTTCGCCGTCGCCGAAACAGGAACGATCCTGATTTTAGAGAATGAAGGTAATGTGCGCCTGACAACCAGCTTGCCGAAGACGCACATCGCGGTGATGGGTATTGAGAAGGTGATCCCGCGTTTTGCCGACCTCGATGTATTTCTTAAATTGCTGCCGCGTTCAGGGACCGGCCAGCGTTTAACCGCCTATCAATCACTAATCACAGGGACTAAAAGGAGATTCGATGATGAAGGTCCCGACGAAGTGCACATTGTCCTGATGGACAACGGTCGTACCCGAATGCTTAGCCATCCAGTGACCCGTCAGTCACTAGCGTGTATCCGGTGCGGCGCATGCCTCAATGCCTGCCCGGTCTATCAACAGATTGGTGGGCATGCCTATGGGTCTGTGTATCCGGGACCGATCGGTGCGGTGATAACTCCGCAGCTGATCGGGTTGAAGAAAACGGCGCAGTTGCCGTATGCATCGAGTTTGTGTGGAGCGTGTCGTGAGGTCTGCCCGGTCAAGATCGATATCCCGGAGTTGCTGCTGCATTTACGGGCGGAGGTGGCCGAAGGAACCATCACGGGAACGGCGGCGCAGAAGGGGCCAGCGAAAAGGAAGATGGCGGAACGGTTGGCCTTTCGGCTGTATGCTTACGCGATGTCAAAGATTTGGGCGTACGAGTTGAGCACACGGATGGGCCGCGTGATGCAACGATTGGTGTTGCATGATGGGCGTATCGGCAAATTAGGTGGCATTGTCGCCAGATTTGCCCCACCATTAGGCGCCTGGACGGCATCGCGGGATGCGCGACCAATCGCTCAACGCACTTTTCGCGAGCAGTGGCGTGAGGGACTATCGAGCGAAGGTGAGAAAGCGCAGCGCGAGCGATGATAGGGCGCTCCCAAAATAGTGAGGCCTGGCACGCGATTATGGCGGCAATCCGCAGTAATTTAAAGGCCAGTTCCCCCCACGATGCCGTGCGGGACGAACAGGTCGCGCACGGCGCGGCGCAAATACCAGCCGCTCCTGTGACCGGGGTCACGACTAACGTGGCAGGCACAAGACTGGAACGTTTCCGACAAGCGTTAGAGGCCGTCGGAGGACGAAGCCAAGTCGCGCGCAGTGAACAAGAGGCAGGTAAAGCGATCGAACGCATTATCAAAGGCGTGCAGGCGCAGCGCGTCGGCATCTCAAATGCGGCGATAGTGCGGTCGCTCATGCAGCGGGTGAACTCGACTGTGGAGCGACTGGAAGAACCCTCCCCATCTGAGTTATTCGCATGCGACATCGGTGTGACGGCGACACAGTGGGGAATTGTTGAGACGGGCACGCTGGTTCTGGAATCGGAGCGTGAGCGACATCGCTTGCTTTCGCTGATCCCGCCCGTACACATTGCCATCCTTGAGGCATCACGCATCTGTCTGACGCTTGGGGAGGCATTGGCCTCAGTGCGTGGACATAGTGCCGCAGATCTGAGCCCGACGGTCACTTTGATCACCGGCCCATCGCGCACTTCTGACATCGAATTAATCCTGGCCATCGGCGTCCACGGCCCGCAAGCGCTGTCCGTGATCATTCTAGACACGTAGCCCTGGCCTGCGGTGAGTCGGTTCAATCCAACGGAAAGCCATTTCATTTGGGAGTTGAATATGCGATTAGTGACGTTCACACGGAAAGACATGACCGAACGCACCGCGCGTGTTGGCGCTTTATTGCCGGATGGACGGCTTGTCCTCGATTTGCGCGGGGCGGTTGAAGGCGAGAAAGGAACGGCGGGTTCGACGCACGATGATTTATTTTCGTGGTTTGATCTTGATGGCCCATGGTTGCCGCAAGCTCGTATGTTGCTCGATGAAATTGCGCGTGATGAGAAGCGGCTCGACAGCGTCAGCGAAAGCATATTTCGTCGTGATGAGGTGCGTTTGTTAGCACCCATCCAGCGCCCCCGCAAGCTGATCTGCATCGGGCTCAATTACCGCGACCATGCCGCCGAGAGTGGAATGGCGATTCCCGAACGCCCGGTCATTTTCTCGAAATACACTACCGCTGTGATCGGGCCGGATCAGGCAGTGGTGCTGCCGCCGACGAGCGCAAAAGTGGATTTTGAAGCCGAACTCGCGGTGGTCATCGGCCGCCGCGCGAAGGGCGTCCCACGCGGGCGGGCATTCGATTATGTTCTCGGTTACACGAACTTCAATGATGTGAGCGCGCGCGACTTTCAGTTTGCCGACGGCCAGTGGGTGAGGGGGAAATCGTGTGACACTTTCGCGCCGATGGGCCAGTACATCGCGACGACGGATGAGGTACCTGATCCGCACAACCTTTCGATCAAGTTTCGCCTGAACGGGCAGACGTTACAGGACTCGAACACTGGTCAACTGATCTTCGGCGTGCCCGAGTTAATTGCTTTCATCTCCGAGACAATCACGCTTGAACCCGGTGATGTGATCGCCACAGGCACGCCGCCGGGCGTTGGATTTGCGCGCAAGCCCCCCGTGTTCCTCCGAGCTGGCGATCTGATGGAGGTCGAGGTTGAAGGGCTCGGCGTGCTGCAAAACCCCATTATCTTATCATCCGGTATCACTGATTAGCTCATGCGGTGCAAAAAGCACTGCGCCAAGTAAGAAGCACATTGTGTTCACAGGTGAAAGGTTTCCTGAACCCAGGGCCCCATGAGGATCCCCTTTCTTTATCACCATCCTGATAAATTGCTTTGGCCGGGGTGTCGCAGTGGAAGATAGGGTGAGAAACACTAAAGTGACGATAGATCTCGCTCCGCTACGCCCTTCTCATACATTAAGAGGCAGTAGATACCAGTGATCAGATCAGCGACTGGGCGGATACGGAGGAGGACGTCGGATCTGCGGTGTGCTCCACCCATTAGGTTGGAGCACACCGCAAGAACGGAGGCGGAAGAGATGAAAAGCGATCTGAGAATGGAAACACTTTCTCTCGATTTCCTACGCGTGTGCGAAGCGGCCGCAATCGCGGCCGCCGGCACAATGGGGCAGGGTGATCGCAAATATTCCGACGCGGTCGCTGTCGACGCGATGAGAGAGGTGATGGACACCATCTCGATTCGCGGTCGGATCGTCATCGGCGAGGGCGAACGCGATCAAGCGCCGATGCTTTACATCGGTGAAGAGGTGGGCGCCGGCGCGCGCGATAGCAGCCCGATCGAGCGCGACTACCCGGAAATTGATATCGCGGTCGATCCGCTCGAAGGCACGAACTTATGTGCGCTCGGCGCCAACAACGCCATCTCGGTGCTCGCGGCATCCGAACGGGGAGGACTTCTGAACGCCCCTGACATCTATATGAACAAACTGGTCGTCGGCCCTTCCTCGCGCGGCGCGATCGATATTGACGCGCCCGTGCAAGACAATTTGAAGAACATCGCCAAGCGGCTGGGCCGAGAAGTAAGAGATTTGACGGTGATGGCGCTCGACCGTCTACGTCACAAAAAGCTGATTCAGGAGGTGCGCGAAGCCGGAGCGCGGATCCGCCTGATCAGTGACGGCGACCTCTCGGCCGGCATCTCGGCGGCGGTCGCGGGCACCAACATCCACGCCCTGATGGGCATCGGCGGCGCGCCCGAAGGCGTCATTACGGCCGCGGCAATGAAGTGCTTGAATGGCGAGATTCAGGCCCGGCTCATCTTCGACGCTGAGCGGCTAGGCGTTGATCAACGCAAAGTACCTCCCCAGGAGAAGGTCATCGGGCGTCTCCGTGAGATGGGCATCACTGACCCTAGTAAGGTTTACGACACCAACGACCTGGCGCCCGGCAAAAAGATTGTTTTTGCCGCGACCGGCGTCACCGACGGAGCGCTCCTGAAAGGGGTTCGATTCTTCGGCGCGGGCAAACGCACCCATTCGCTGGTGATGACCACCGAGACCCGGCATATCCGCTTCGTTGATACCGTCCACGTCGAAGGCGGGCCCGACACGGTCATTCGTTTTTAAGCTCGACAATTGTCTCTCGTATTCCCGCTCCAGAGGAGAAAGGCGGATCTCATGACCCAGCAATATGTCTACTTCTTCGGTGGTGGAGTGGCCGAGGGTACGGGTGACATGAAGGACACCCTCGGCGGCAAAGGCGCAGGATTGGCAGAGATGACCAACGCCGGGTTGCCCGTCCCTCCCGGATTCACGATCTCGACCGAAGCCTGCGCGGTCTATGAAAAAGAGGGCCATCTCACCGCCGAAATAGAGGCCGAAATTGAGCGCGCCCTCGCGCGATTGGAGGGGTTGCGCGACGAGCGGCTAGGTGATGAGGAGCGTCCGCTACTGGTGTCCGTGCGATCGGGCGCCAAATTCTCTATGCCCGGGATGATGGATACGATACTGAATCTGGGACTGAATGATCGCACCGTTGAGGCGCTGGCCCGCCGCACGGGCAATGCACGTTTCGCCTGGGACTCTTACCGGCGGTTCATCCAGATGTTCGGCGACGTCGTGCTCAAGGTAGAGAAGCGTCAGTTCGAGCATGCGCTCTCCGATTTAAAGCGCCGCCGCGGGGTGAAAGATGACACGGGGTTAACGGCAGATGACCTGCGCGAGCTGGTCGCAAAGTTCGAAGGTATTGTGAAACAGAGCGCCGGGCGCGCCTTCCCGCGGGACCCGCGCGAGCAGTTGCGTGAGGCACGCGATGCCGTCTTTCGTTCCTGGAATAACGAGCGGGCGGTTCATTACCGGCGCATGAACAACATCTCGGGCGCACAGGGTACGGCCGTCAACGTGCAAACGATGGTCTTCGGCAACACGGGTGAGACCTCGGGCACGGGAGTTGGCTTCACGCGCAACCCGGCCACGGGCGTGCGCCAACTCTACGGTGAGTTCCTCATCAACGCCCAGGGCGAGGACGTGGTCGCCGGAATCCGCACGCCTTTGCCGCTCGGTCAACTGCGTGAAGCGATGCCCGGCGTCTATGATCAGTTGAAGGCGATCACGGATCGGTTGGAGAAGCACTACCGTGATATTCAGGATTTTGAGTTCACCATTCAAGAGGGTGAGCTCTTCATGCTGCAGACGCGCTCGGGCAAGCGGACGGGACTCGCCGCCGTGCGCATCGCGTGCGAGATGGTGGACGAAGGACTGCTCACGCCGCACGAGGCCATTACCCGTGTTGATCCCTCGCTACTAGATCAACTACTCCATCCGATGTTCGACCCTATCGCGCGCCTGAGATTCCCGGTCGTGGCGCGCGGACTTCCCTCATCGCCCGGCGCGGCGACAGGACGCATCGTCTTCACGGCGGACAAAGCGGTCGAAAGGGCGCGCCGCGGTGAGCGTGTCCTGCTCGTGCGGGAGGAGACCGCGCCCGATGACATTGCCGGGATGGAAGCCGCCCAAGGGTTCCTGACAGCCTTCGGCGGGCAAACCAGCCACGCCGCGGTCGTGGGGCGGCAGATGGGCAAACCGGCCGTGGTCGGCTGCGCCGCGCTGCATATTGACGAGGCGGCGGGCACGCTGACGATTGCGGGAATCAGCGGCGTCGCCGAAACCATCATTGCGCATGAGGGAGATGAGCTCTCCATTGATGGAGCGACAGGCGAGGTGATGACGGGTGCGGTACCAACCGTCGCTTCGGAAGTCCTGCGGGTGGTGCAGGGTGAGCTTGCGGCCGGTGAGTCGGCCGTCTACGGCATGCTCACACGCGTATTGACTTGGGCGGACGAAGTGAAAAGGTTGGGCGTGAGGGCCAATGCGGACATCCCGCGTGACGCGCGGGTGGCGCGCGCGTTCGGGGCGCATGGCATCGGTTTGTGTCGCACCGAGCATATGTTCTTCGCCGCCGAGAGACTGCCGCACGTTCAGCGCATGATCCTGTCGGCGGCGAAAGGTCGTGAAGGGATCATGAGGATCGCCGAGCTGGAAGCGCGGGCGGCCCGTGCTTCCAGTGGCGCTTACGCAAGGGAGCTGGCCGCCGCACATAGGAGTTATGATGAGGATGTCGAGAGTTATTTGGGAGCGTTGCGCGCGTTGCTGCCGATCCAGCGTGCGGACTTCGTCGGACTCTTTCGTGAGATGGCGGGATTGCCTGTAACGATCCGATTGCTCGACCCGCCGTTGCATGAGTTTCTGCCGAACCGTGATGGTCTTATCGAAGAATTGCAGGACGCGCGCTCCGATGGCCGTTATCAATGGGTCGAAGAACTGGAGGCGCTGTTGCGTAATGTCGATGCGATGTGCGAGATCAACCCGATGTTAGGGCACCGCGGCGTCCGGCTCGGGATCACGTACCCGGAGATTACAGAGATGCAGGTGCGCGCCATCCTCGAGGCCGCCTGCGACGTCGCCGGTGAAGGGCTTGAGGCGGAGCCCGAGATCATGGTGCCGTTGGTGGGAGCGACCAGCGAGCTCGCGCTGCAGCGTACTATGATTGAACGTACGGCCGATGCCGTTTTTGTGGAGCGCGGGCGTCGTGTGAAATACAATATCGGCACGATGATCGAGCTGCCGCGGGCGGCATTACTGGCCGGTGAGATTGCACGGCATGCCGATTTCTTCTCCTTCGGCACGAACGACCTGACACAAACGACCTACGGGCTGTCGCGCGATGACGCCGGCGCGATCATCACCGCTTACCAACGGCTCGGCCTCTACGAGCAAGATCCATTCGTGGTGCTCGACCAGGACGGGGTCGGTCAGCTCCTGCGGTTGGGCGCGGAGCGCGGACGCAAGACGCACCCGAGTTTGAAAGTGGGGATTTGCGGTGAGCACGGAGGCGAGCCATCGAGCGTGAGATTCTGTCACTCGCTCGGCCTCGATTACGTCTCATGCTCACCGTACCGGGTACCGATCGCGCGGCTCGCCGCGGCCCATGCGGCGCTTGCCGACTCCAGATCAGGGTCCTAAGTCACCGGGGTCTCGGTGAAGTGCGTGAAGGTCTAATGTGCTCTGGGGAGCGACTTTCCGTGAAAAGGCTGCCCGTTGATCGAGCGAGAGGTACCGCGACCACGCTCATCAGGATGTGAGCTTGGATGCTGGAAGAGTTCGCGGCGATGGCAAGTTTTATCGTTTCACCGGAGGCCAGCTTTACGACAGGCTTCACATTCGATTTATCAGGGGGACGTGCGACCTATTAATTGGGGCCATCCCAACCTGGTGGAAATCTCTAAGAAGCACTTAGCAATAAGATCAGCGGGGAGGGATTCTTCGAATCATGAGTCAGAATGGATTACCCGACGGAACCAAGACCGGCAAGGGCTCAGTCGCAG
>CAYLJO010000153.1:0-15449 GCA_964383905.1 uncultured Blastocatellaceae bacterium | reverse complement strand
AATGGATAAAGTCGAGCTAAGACGGAATGCCCGGCGGTTCGCTCACAAGCTGCCGGGCATTTACACGCGCCACACATTTTCCAACCGGCCCTCATCCCACTTCATCTTTTAGTCCCTTAAACTCGGGCATTATCTATCGGACGGTCAAGAGTTCGGCCGGCACCCGCCGGCGGTCACGCCATTACCCTCTTGTCGAATGGCGCCGGTTAAAGCGGGAGCGCGCATTGATGAGATGATGGCGAGCGCGTTAAAGTAGTCATCTCGGAAGGCGCAAAAGTATGGGCCATTCAATGGAAACGAACGCGGGTAAAAGCCGCGCCCGCACGCCCGCGTCGGATGCGAACGTATTGTCGCGGTTGCGTGAAATCGTTGGCGCGGAACATGTGCTCGTCGAGCCCGAGCGCGTGGAGCCGTACGCTCAGGATGCGGTGAAGGAGAAGTTCCCGCCGGAGGCGGTCTTACTGCCGCGCACGGCCGGCGAGATTGCGAAGATTTTGCGACTGGCCAACGAGGCGCGTTTCCCTGTTACGGCGCGCGGCGGTGGGGTCGGATACTCCGGGGGCGCGGTACCCATCGAAGGCGGCGTCGTGATCGGCACAGACCGCATGAACCGCATCAAGGAGATCCACGCGGATGATTTGTACGTCGTCGCGGAGCCGGGGGTGACGACCTACGCGTTGCAGCAAGCGGTGGAAGCTGAAGGGCTTTTTTATCCGCCCGACCCGGCTTCCTACAAAGACTCTTTTCTCGGGGGCAATATCGCGGAGAACGCCGGCGGCATGCGTTCGGCGAAGTACGGTGTCACCAAACACTACGTGATCGGCCTGGAGGTCGTGACGCCGACAGGAGAGATCATTAAGACCGGGGGGCGCACCAGCAAGAACGTCGTCGGGTTTGATCTGACCGGGTTGATCTGCGGCTCCGAAGGCATGCTGGGTATTATCACCGAGGCTACTCTGCGGTTGCTTCCGCTGCCGGAGGCAACGCGCACCGTGCGCGCGACTTTCCACTCAATGCGCGATGCCTGCACCTCAGTGCCGCGCTTCACGCGAGCGCGCGTGACGCCGGTAGCGGTAGAGGTCCTGGACAGAAGCGCGATTAACGCCGTCGAGTCCGCCTTCGCCTTCGGCCTCGCTGAGGGCGCGGGCGCGTTGCTGATCGTCTCCGTTGATGGGCCGGTCGAGGAGGTCGAACGTGCCTCGCGTGTTGTCGAAGAGGTGCTGCGCGGCGGCGGCGGCTTCGATATCTTGCGCGCCGTCACGCGCGAAGAGGAGGATCGTTTGTGGGACGTACGCCGCGCCCTCTCGCCCGCGATCAAAAAATATGGGAGCCTGAAGCTCAACGAGGACGTCGTCGTGCCGCGTTCGCGGGTGCCCGAGTTGATCGAGGGCGTCGAGGAGATTGGCCGCCGCAATAACACCTTCGTCGTCAATTTCGGGCACGCCGGGGACGGCAATATTCATGTCAATTTCATGTGCGACCGTGAGGACAAGGAGGCGGTGCGACGAGCGCGCGAAGCCGTTCGTGAAACTTTTGCGTTAGCCGTCTCGTTAGACGGCACGATCAGCGGCGAGCACGGCATCGGCTACGTTAAAGCCCCGTACCTTGAGATGGCAATGACGGGCACGACCATCGAGACGATGAGGCGGATCAAGCACGCGCTTGATCCGCTCGGCATTCTCAACCCGGGAAAAGTGTTTGTGTAATTTTAGGCTTGTGATTGAAACCGGAAGCTCACGGTCTCCGATTTCAGCGACCCCCCAATTGTCAATCGCAAAATCTGAAATGATACTGACCCTTTTAGAGCTGCAGCGTTTGAAACGTCTGGACCGCACCGGCTGGACGTTGCGCGGGCTGGCGCCGGGCGCGGAATCCGTCGCGGCGCATTCTTACGGCGTCGCCGTCGCCGCAATGATGCTCGCGGACGACCTGCTCACGCGCGGCGTCACTATCGATGTGGAGCGTTTGCTGAGGATGGCCCTGTTGCACGATTGGGCAGAAGCGCGCGTGGGCGACATGCCGCGCACGGGGAGCGCGTATTACGGCGCCGATGAACGGCGGCGTGCCGAGCGCGCCGCCTTCGACGACATCGTGCGAAAGCTCGGGGCGGATCGCGAAGCAACATACAGTGAGCTGCATGAGGATTACGAGCGCCGCGCCAGCCTCGAAGCTCGTTTGGTAAAGGCGGCGGACGTAATTGACCTGTTGGTGCAGGTGTTGGCCTTCGAGCGCACCGGCACGCGCGGGCTCGACGAATTCTGGGACGGTGTCGCGGAGCGAGATTTTCAACTTGACGCCGCCGCCGGAGAAGTTGTGAAAGAAGTTTTGCAGCAACTCGCGGGCGCGCACCGGGGCATTATTGGGCCGTAGGTGGCTCCGCGGAGTGCGTTGACAATGACGGGTCGCTTTGTTAGCGTAATTATTTTGTCTTAGGCGAATTAACTTGAGAGTGCAGGCTCTCTGCGGGACCATTTCTCTTGATGCTTAATCCGTTAATTATATTAACCAATATGCGCGTGCGCTACGCGCTTGCGTGCGTGCTGGCGGCCGGCTTAGTGACGTCGAGCGGCTGCACAAATTTGCTCGGGGTCAAGCGAACAGTCGGTGTGCCGCCGCTGCTCACGCCGCGGGCAGACGCGAACGCCACCCAACTGATGGCTGAGGTCAACCGTCTCGCCGCGGTGCGTTCGATCCGCGGGAAGTTAGACATTCAGTTTCAGGACACTTCGTTTGCCGAATCCGGTATCGCGGAGAAGTACCGTTCGGCGGATGCGACGGTGATACTGCAGCGGCCCGGAAATATCTCGCTGGCTATTCAGGTCCCGTTCATCAGCACGGACATCGCGCAGATGACTTCGGACGGCGACCATTTTCGCGTCGCGGTGCTGCAAGGTGATGAGAAGTACCGCCGCTTCGTCCGCGGCACTAACAACGCTATCTATTCAACGCTGCCGAAGGAAGAGGTAAAAACAGGGCGCAAGGACGGAAAGAATAGAGCGATGCATGAGCAGCACGCCGTCAACGTGCTCTCCAACCTTCGCCCGCAGCATTTCACCGACGCGCTTTTGATTCGCCCGATCACGCCACGCGCCGAGTCCGGCTTTGTTTATGCGCAGAGTGAATACTACGAGGAGGAGGCGGATAAAAGGCCGCAGGCGAAGAAGGGCGCGCGCGTCGTGCGCGGCTATTACCTGCTCGACGAGTTGACGCCGGAAGGCGCCACCGGCGCGCGACTCGTCCGCCGCTTCTGGTTTGATCGTGTTGGCGGCATCCGGCTCGCGCGCCTGCAGACTTTCAACGACGGCGGAACGCTGGTCACCGACGTGCAGTACGGCGGGGTAAAAGGGTTCGGCGAAGGCGGCCGGCTGAAGATGCCTTCGCATATCGAGTTGACGCGACCGCAGGACGGCTACAAGCTGAGCCTGGACTACCAGGTCCCGGAAGAGGTGGTGCTCGACCGCGAATACCCGCCGGATGTTTTCGTTCTGCAAAATAAATGGCAGTTGCTGGAAGTCGATCTCGATACGCGCGATGGCAGGCGCGCGGAGGGGCGGCAGTGAAAAAGTTACCGGTACAGGCTACCGATCACTGATTATTATTTGATGGATACTTGATGGACAATCTCGTCACCGCCAACATTCGTCAACGACCGATCCGCTCGCTGGTGAGCGCGGCGGGCGTGGCGCTCGGGGTGGCGCTGGTGATGCTGTTTACCGGTCTGGCGCGCGGCATGTCGAATGATCTACAGCGGCGCTCGTCAAACGTGCGCGCCGAGATCATCTTTACGCGGCCCGGCTCGACCGACAATTTGATGAGTTCGACGGCGAACCTGAGTACGAAATACGTCGAATTATTACAGGCGGTAGAGGGCGTCGAAGCGGCCGTGCCGGAGATCCGGTATGTCTCGCAGGGACGCAAGGGCTTCGGCTTCGATCAGGTGGAGGGCGTGGATTGGGCCCCGTTCGCCAGGATGAACGATATTAAGATCGTGCAGGGACGCCCGCCCGAAGCTCTGAATGAGATTGTGATTGACGAAACGAGGGCGCGCAACGACAAAATAGGGGTCGGCGACTTGGTGAGGCTGTTCGGGGATAAACCGTACCGCATTACAGGCATCTACGCCCCCGAGTCGGGCGCACGCGTCAAGATGCCTTTAAGCGCTATGCAGGATGCGCTTGAATCACCGGGCAAATGCACGTGGATCCTCGTCAAATGTAAGGACGGCCACGACCCGCTCGTGGTGGCAAAAAATATTGACGCGGCCCTGCCCGGCAACAAAATTCAGTTTACCCGCGATCTATTTACAAGCATCGAAAAGAGCATCCCATACCTGGGCGTGTTCCTGCGCGTGCTGGTCGGGTTGGCGGCCGTCGTCAGCGCTCTGGTCGTGATGCTGGCGATGTATACGACGATCACCGAACGGACGCGGGAGATCGGAATCCTGAAGGCCATGGGCGCTTCCCGCAGGTACATAATTGGGGTGATCGAAAAGGAGGCGATCATGATCAGCGTACTGGGCCTCGTGGCGGGATTCGCTGTCGCGCTGCTGGCCGGGTTTTTGATCCATCGCTTCTACGGGCTCTTCTTCGAGTTTGGTTGGACGTGGGGTGTGGTCTCGGCTGCCATCGGACTCTTCGGGGGCGTCGCGGGCGCTCTTTATCCGGCCGTCCGCGCGGCGAACCTTGACGCGGTGAGCGCCCTTTCTTACGAATAAAAATTTCGAGTCCCGGGTTTCAAGGATTAACGCGACGCCCGGAACTCGAGACCCGAAACTTTTTATTGATGCGAACGATCTTAAGCGCTGAGAATCTGGAAAAGGTCTATCGCGTAGGCAGGGTCGATGTGCCCGCGCTGCGCGGCGTATCGCTGGATGTTCAGGAGGGCGAGTTTGTCGCGATCATGGGACCTTCCGGGTGCGGCAAATCAACGATGCTGCACCTGCTGGGAGGGCTGTTAACGCCGTCCGGGGGCCGCATCGTCATTGACGGGGAGGACTTGACGGCCGCCTCGGACGCCAAACGGACAGACATTCGGCGGCGCAAGATCGGTTTTGTTTTTCAACGCTTCAACCTCTTCCCGACCCTCACGGCGGAAGGCAACCTGCGGCTCGCCGAGCGCATTCATGCCAACGGCGAGGACGACCCCACGCGGCGTCGTGATATCTTGCGTCTTCTCCGGCTAGAGGATAAAATGCACCATAAGCCGCTGGAGCTGTCCGGCGGCGAGCAGCAGCGCGTCGCTCTGGCGCGCGCCATTGTGACACGACCCGCGATCATCCTCGCCGACGAACCGACCGGCAACCTCGACACGGAGAACTCCGCCATCGTACTCAACATGTTCCAGGAGTTAAACTACCGCTTTAACCAAACGATCGTCATGATTACGCATAACCCGGAGGCGGCGGCGATGTGCCGGCGCATTGTGCAGATGCGCGACGGGCAGATCGTCGCTCCGGTAGCGAGCGTGCGGATGTGAGGCAAAAGTATGAGTAGATGCCTTAACCCCTGATGTTGCTTATAATTAATGCATGGGCAGCGTTTTTTCCACCATTAAAAAGGTTTTCTTCTGGTCTTACGCACGTAACACGTGGCAATGGGATGTGTTATGTGTACTGATCCTCACCTTTATTTTCCTGACACCCAAAAGCTGGTTCGAAACGAGCGAACTCCAATCCCGTATGGCGCATCCAATTCCGGTTGCTGCAACGCTCCTCTTGGGCCCCGAAGTTGTTGCAAGTGAAACGGATAGAAGCGACATTGAGCGCCGCGTGCGCGCCCTGACGGGCCGCCCCGAAGCGGAAGTATTAGCCGTGCGCCAGCGGCGCGACTCACAGGGCAAAGTCGTCGCCCTGGAGGTTGACATACGGTAATCATTAAATATAATCGCTCGGATTTTTTGTCCCCCGGCAGGAGTACTAACAGTTTCTGAAGGAGTTTGTATGAAGAGAATTGCTCCCCTCGGCCTTGTTGTTGCCATCCTCATGGCAGTTATAAACGCCAGTTCCCCCGCGAGAGTCAACGCGCAGGGCGCGGGCTTGGTAAGCTCGCTGCTGAACCGCATCGAGCGCAACCACCGGAGCCTGAAATCACTGCGCGCGGGCATCAGTATGGAGAAGTATAATGCGCAAATAAAGGACTCAGACAGGTATAGCGGCATCATGCTCTACATGCCGGCGGCGGGGCGCAACGCCTACGTGCGTGTTGAATGGCAAAGGCCGCAGCATGAGATTCTGGCGGTCGCGAACGGAAACTATACGCTGTTCCGCCCGCGCCTGAATATAGTTTACGAGGGCAGTGCCCGGTCGAACCGCAATAAGGCGGGAGGAATACTTGAGTTGATGAACCTGTCGGGCCAGCAGCTCAGGGCGAGATTTGATTTGCAGGATTACTACCCGGAAAACCTGTGGGGTGGTGTGAGCACCGAGCACCTCAGGCTTGTGCCGAAGGGGCGCGAGAATTTCAAGTACGCGGAGGTTTGGGTGGACGGAGTCGGCATGCCGGTGCAGGCGAAAGTGGTCGAAAAAAACGATGACGCGACGACCATCCGCCTGACCGACATGGAAAAGAATGCAAGAATCTCGACTGATGAATTTCGTATTCAACTGCCGGGTGACGTCAAGAGGGTTCGCGGTTAAAGACCGGCCGGGGAAATTTGACGAGCGAGGGGCTCCGCGGGTCAAGACCGGAGCCCCTTATCATTTTATGTTTGCTTAAACAGGCGGCATCTTGCCTTCGGGCACGCATCTCGCATATCCTTACCGGCCGAAGCTCAATAAAATAGGGCGCTCATTAAGTAGGGAGGTGTGGATTCGTTAGGACCGGATGAAAAGAAGGACATTTGTCAGATTAAAACTGCGGGAGGCCGGTTTTATCTCGCGGGCCCTGCTTTCGACGCGCCACCCTGTGCTGGCGCACGTCATCCCGATGCGACGCTGCAACCTCGCCTGCGGCTACTGCAACGAGTATGACCACTCGTCTACCCCCGTACCGCTCGACGTCATGAAGCGGCGGCTGGATAAGCTCGCTGCTCTCGGCACATCAATCATCACGATTTCCGGTGGCGAACCGCTGATGCATCCGCAACTGGACGAGATCATCAGGCACATCCGGGCCCACGGGATGATCGCCGGGTTGATCTCCAACGGCTACTACTTCACGCCGGACCGCATCCGGCGGCTGAATCGCGCCGGGCTGGAGTATCTACAGATCAGTATCGATAACGTCGAGCCGGATGAGGTGTCGCGGAAGAGCCTCAGGCTGCTGGATAAAAAGCTGCGCTTTCTCTCCGAGTATGCGGAGTTTCACGTCAATATCAATTCGGTGATCGGCGGCGGCATCAAGACGCCGGAAGACGCGCTAACGGTCGCACGCCGCGCGGTCGAACTCGGGTTTTCCACGACGGTGGGTGTCATTCACGACCACATGGGGATCCTCAAGCCCCTGTCGGAAAAGGAAAAAGATATCTTTCAGGAAGTGAAGAAACTGGGCAATAAAGATCACGCGCGCCTGAACTGGTTTCAAGACAGTATCGCCGAAGGCAAACCCTACAACTGGCGCTGCCGCGCCGGGGCGCGTTACCTCTACATCTGCGAAGACGGTCTGGTCCATTGGTGTTCGCAGCAGCGCGGTTATCCCGGCATCCCGCTCGAAGAATATACGATGAAAGAGTTCGAGCGCGAGTACAGCATGGAGAAGTGGTGCGCCCCGGCCTGCACCCTTCAGTGCGTGCACCAGGTCGGCATCCTTGACAATTGGCGCGACCCACAGAAGGCGCCGGGCACGACGCCAAGCGCACACAAAGACCGAGAGACCGTGGGCCAGGTACTCAGCACCGAATAATTAAGCATCGCAAGGAAAAGCGGACGGCCCAAAGGAACGGCAGTGATCCGGCCTAAAGTGGGGCCGTACGGCGCGGGATAGTCGAGGCTGAGGCAATAACTGCCGGCCCACGCGCTTGGCGGCCCGCCGTGCCGGGGCCTACCCTCAATCCGCGCCCGCCGGATGGATTCTTCGCGCCTAACGAGTAATGCCTGTCGACATAGTCTGCACGCGCCCCCGAGCCGTCTCGCAGCGCGGGTCGGGTAAAGCTTGAGTGCACCGGCCGCCGCCGAGGAATCTTTGGTATTCAAGGCTGGCCTCCGCGGGACGCTTCATCGCGTCGAGCGCGGTGGCGATGCGGAGGGATAGTTGATCGTCGGGTTCACCGCCGCGTTCGGCAGCTCGGAGTTCGGCGAGTGATTCTTCCCAAAGACCGGCGTCGGCGAGTTCGATGCCGAGCAGATTATGTGTATGGGGGTCATCTTCCAGGCGCAGCGCCGCTCGGTACTCGCGTATTGTTCTTTCACGCTGGCCCATCACACGCGCCTGATTGGCGCGCGCCAGATGCGAGTCTACGCTCCGGTAATCACCGTAGAGGTAGAGCGCAATGAACGATAGGACCACGACCGCGTAGAGGGTCGTCAACCAGCGATTCCACGCCGGGGGCGCGCCTAAGGCGCTTGACGGCTGCTCCGCCGCGCCGCCCTTCCTCGGGTCGAGCGATTCTACCGGCGGTGCGGTGCGGGTCGCGCGTGCGCGAGCGATCAGGTAAAGCGGCAGGACGATGGGAGGAAAAAAGAGCGTGCCGAGCGTCCACACGGCCGCGGCGTAAAGAGGGAAACCACGGCGACGCGCGCTCGCGAGCACCCATATTGAGGCCGTTGCCGCCAGCGTCCACGCGACCGGATGCATGAGCTGGAAAAACTCGCCGGCGGAGATTTGCCATCGAAGACCCAAGGCTATTGGTGCGGCTCGGTCTCACCGACCGTATGCATCTTGACGGTCCTTGACAGGCCGAGGCCGGACAGCTTGCCCGCCATCAATACGATCAACTCCCCGGGCTGCGCGAAGCCCGCTTCGAGCAGTGTTCGATCACCCGTCGTGATCAGGTCTTCGGTCCTCTCGCACGGCGGGTGAACCGCAGACTCGGTGCCCCAGATCAGGGCCAATTCGTTCTGCACATCTCTGGAAGGTGTCAGCGCGATGATGCGTTGTTCCGGGCGCAGCGCCGAGAGCCTACGCGCCATCAGCCCCGATTCCGTGAAGACGGCGATGGTTTTAGTGCTCATCTCTTCAGCGGCAAACGCCGCCGCCTCGCAGAGGGCGCGGCTAAATCTGCCGGACTGTTTACCGACCCATGCCTCGCGCGCGTGCAGCGCGCTCGGCCGGCCGGCCTCCGCCGATTCGATGATCCGCGCCATCGTGGCGACGGCCGCCACCGGGTAATGGCCCATCGCCGTTTCGTTCGACAGCATCACGCAATCGGTACCGTCCCATACAGCATTGGCCACGTCGGAAGCTTCGGCGCGGGTGGGGCGCGGGTTCTCTACCATCGACTGCAACATCTGCGTCGCCGTGATGACGAGCTTGCCGGAGATGTTCGCCTGTTCGATGATCCGCTTCTGATAAACGGGGACGAGTTCGACGCTGGTTTCAACGCCCAGATCGCCGCGCGCGACCATCACGCCCTCAGCGGTAGTGATAATCTCCTCCAGATGGTCAATCGCTTCCGCCTTCTCGATTTTGGCGATCAGCGGCGCCCGCCCGCCGGCGGCTTTAATAAGCGATTGGGCTTCCCGGCAATCTTCCGCACGCCGCACGAACGAGAGCGCGATGTAGTCTGCGCCCTGGCGCACGGCCCAGTTCAGGTCGCGCCGGTCTTTATCAGTGAGCGACGGGATCGGGAGGCTGATGCCAGGCAGATTGATGCCTTTGCGCTCGCCAAGTACGCCGCCGTTGATCACGCGGGCCACAACGTCCGTGTCGGTCGTGCGCTCGACATTAAGCTCGATCAAGCCATCGTCCAGCAGCAGGCGCGCGCCAGGCCGCACGTCACGGGCCATGCCCGCATAGTTGGTCGAGACTTCGCGCGTGTCGCCGACGACCGACCTCGTCGTGATGGTAAAAAGCGAGTTCGGCTCGAGCGTGACCGGTTGGCCGCCTTTGAGCACGCCGGTTCTAATCTTCGGCCCGGAAAGGTCAACGAGTACGGCGAGCGGACGTTGCATCCTCTCCGCCGCCTCGCGCGCGCGCCGGATGTCTTCCGCTTTCTCGTCCTGCGTCCCGTGCGACATGTTGATGCGCACACCGTTAACGCCCGCGGCAATCAGCGCTTCAATCGTTGTCGGCTCCCGCGATGCCGGACCCAACGTGGCAAGAATCTTGGCTCTTCTCACAGTAATCCCACCCCTTCATTGAAAAGTAAAAGGGTAAAAGGCAGAGGGTGAAAGAAGGTAATCGTCGCGCCGTTGTTTCGCTTTTCCAACCTTTGCCTTTCACGTGAACAGCTCGCCCGGCCTGTAACGCCCGCGTGACATGTAGTCGCGCACAAGTGGCAGAATCGCGTCGGCATTGCGAACGCCCAAAAGAATCATCTCGCCGCTATGAAGACGCAGGCGGAGCACGCGCTGTAGAAATAATCTCTGCCACGGGCGCACCAGATCACAGGACGCGACACGCTCGTGTGCGACCGAGAGGACGTCGGTCGCCCCGGCCTTAGATGTCCAGCCCGGCCGCCAGATGAATCTCTGGTTGGTGAAGACGAGCTGTCCAGGACGCCAGCCGAGACCGGCCGCGCGCATAAAGACTTCGAACTCGCCCGGCAGTAATTCGACCCTTGCCGTCCATCTACCGCCGATAAACTTTCCTGTTCCTTCCATAGCAACGATGGTGGATGAAGGCCCAAGGATGAACGCCATGACTTCTTCTTCTTTAGCCTTCATCCTCGCTTTTCAGTCCGCCCCTGCGGCGAGCGACGTCTGTATGACGCGTTCGAGCTCCGACGGCATTGTGCCGTCGTAGCCAACAAAGTGTTTGACCAGGTGGCCTTTACGATCAAAGACGAACGTCTGCGGGATCCGGTCGTCGTCAGACATGAACAGGTTCGTCATTTCGGGGTCAGGGAATCCAAGTGTGTACTGAACATTGTATTGTTGGACAAATTCCGGCACTTTGTAACGGTCGTCGGGGCCGCCGACATTCAGTCCAATGACGTGGAGGCCTTGCGGGCCGTAGCGGCGTTGCAGCGCGACAAGGTGCGGGGCCTCCTCGAGGCACGGGGGGCAATACGTCGCCCAAAAATCCAGTACTACGACCTGTCCGGCGTAATCGGAAAGCTTCATCCGGCGATTATCGAGCAGCGTCCAACTGTAACTGCTGTCGGCGCGCGGCGGAGGCGCAGCGGGCGGCATGGGAAAAGAGGTGCGTGGCGGCGCTGCGCCGGCGGGTGTGGTGGTCTGCGAGATATTTGACGATTCGCTGCTGTTGCACGCGGCAAATGTCAGAAGGCAGAAGACGCCCGCCAGCACGCTGGGAATCAGACGACGCACGCCGGAAATCGCAAGAAAAGCGGAACGCATGCTCAAGACTCGACCTCTGGTAGAAATCCCGGGGACATTCTACACGACATACGCGGGTAAAAGGAAAATGGCAAAAGTATGGAGGGCGTTTGAGGCTTTTGCCGCTCACCCGTTTATGTTAATGCGTCGTCGTCAGAGGAAGCGGGCGCCGCAGGGGTTTCTGGATCTTCGACGGGGTGTAGCTCGGGCTCGACAGGTACGCGATATTCTTCATTGGCCCAGCGACCGAAATCTATCAGCTTGCAGCGCTCGGAGCAGAAGGGCCGGGCCGGGTTATCTTGCCACGCGGTATGCTTTCCACAGGTCGGACACTTCATACGGAAGAAGGAAAAAGGTAAAAGGCAAAAGTGAGGCGGAAACCGGTTTAAAATTTATCTGTGATTCACATCTTGCCTTTTCACTTTTACCCTCCTTAGACTACTGCAAGCGATTCGAGGCGTTTGATGAGAATTTTACGGTGGACGAAATCGATAATGCCTTCGCGGCGCATGGCATTCAAGCGCACGGTCACGCTCTCGCGCGTCGAGCCGACAATGGAGGCGATTTCCCGGTGCGGCAAAGCGATGTCGATCAGCACACCGTCGGTTTCCGAAACGCCGTACCGCTTTGAATACTCGACGAGCAGCTTTTCGAGGCGGGCCGGGATTGCGTCGAGCGCAAAGTCCGCGACACGTCGTTCGGCCTGCGCGAGGCGTTGACCGATGAGGCGGAAGGTGTAATCATAAAGCTCGCGGTCTTCAGCCATCCCCCCCTGGAAATCCCCCGCCGGAATGCGCAACAGACGCGAATTCTCATAAGCGACCGCGCAGTACTCGCGGGAGCCGGCGGCGTAAAGCGCCGATTCGCCGAACAGGGAGCCTGCCGGGAGGATGTCGATGACAGCTTCGCGCCCCGTCGCCCTTTCGATGCGACAGAGTTTGACACGACCGCGGATGATTACGTACAGCGCATCGGCCGCATCACCCGCGCGGTAAACGAAACGGCGGCGGCGGTAATCGACGGCTGCTGAGCTGGCGGCGAGCCGGGCCAGTAATGGTTCGCTCAGGCGCGCGCCAAAGTCCAGTTGGCGGATGATATGGGAGCGATCGCTAACGGAGAGGTCGCAGGCGCGTTGATGTGGCATGACGGTTAAATTCCTTCGGTGCTCATAGAGGGTTTTTAATTAAAGGTTTGATTTTCCCTTCGACTCGCGACCCGGCACCTTGCTCGATGATGGAAAACGCTGGGATAAAATGACTTGCCGAAAAAGATTTGGAAACTCGGAAACTTTGTAAGGAGAATCCTACGGCGACGTGCGGGGCATCGTCGTGACCAGTTCTTGTACGTACTGTTTGAGGCAGGAGAGCTTTCAAACGGACGCAAACAACAACTAAGGATCGCCACTTTAGCACGAACCCCGGACGCGCGCAAGGGCTATTTCGCGCATCAAACGATGTATGATGAGTAAATTTAACGTCCTCGTCGTTGACGATGATCCTGACAAGCTGACGCTGCTCAAGGTCGCTTTGCAAATGGATGGTTATGAAGTCCGCACCGCCGTGGACGGCGAAGCGGGGCTGGCGGCGGTCGAATCTTACCCACCCGACCTGATCATCACCGACGTAATGATGCCGCGGATGGACGGCTACGAGCTGGCGCGTCGCGTGCGCGCCAACTCCCAGACCAGATTCATTCCGATCATTATTCAGACGGCCGCGAGAAACGACGCGCATGACCAGCGACGGGGCGCGGAAGTCGGCGCCCTCGGCTACATTACAGACCCGACGGATCTCGACCTTTTGCTGGCGCGTGCCCGCACACTGCTCGACTTCAAAGGCTATCTTGACACGTGCGAGGAGGCGGCTTTCACGGACCACCTGACGGGCCTGGCCAACCGGCGTCGCTTTGAACGCCAGCTCGAGCGGGAGGTGGCGCGCACGCTCAGATATGACCGCCCGTTCTGCCTGCTCCTGCTGGACATAGATTATTTTAAAGAGGTCAACGACAGTTACGGCCATGAGGCGGGCGATGAAGCGATCCGCCATCTGGGGAAAGCTCTCCAGGCGGGAACGCGGGGCATAGATTTAGCGGCGCGCATCGGCGGCGAAGAGTTTGCGATAATCCTGACTGAGACAACCTTTAACGGGGGGCTCGATGTTGCGGAGCGTTTGCGGGTCGCCATTAAGAACATGGAGATTCCACAGGTCGGGCACATCACTGCAAGCTTCGGCGTCGCGGAATTTCCGTTGTGCGCACAGACCGGGCGCGGTTTGATTGCTTGCGCAGACGCCGCCATGTACGAAGCTAAGCGGCAGGGGCGCGACCGTGTCGGGCGCGCCGTCGCCACAGTGGAGTCGAACTCAGCGCCGACGCTCGGCGTATGATAAGCTGAAGGATGAGCGTGGGAGGGTGAGGTAAATCAAGTATTTATCCTCCCACGCTTATCCTTCATCCTTCGGTTGTGAGGTCTATAAAATGGCGGATTACAGGGAAAAACTTGACGAGTGGCAGCGGGCCGCGCGGCGAAAGGCGCGTGAGCTGGACGAGAAGTATGGCATCAAGAGCCGCGTGGAAGAGGGCGCACGGGCCGCGCAGGATGCCGCGCGCCGTAGCGCGGAGACTTTTTCCAGCGGTGCCGAGCGTGTCCGTGCCGAGGCCGAACGTTTTGGCGATGAGAACGAAGTGCGTGAGCACGCGCGCCGCGCCACGGAAGAAGCCGCGCGCCGGGCTCGTGAGGCCGGAGAAGCTTTCCGCAACGCCGCCGGGACCGCCGGAGAAAAGGCCGGCGAAGTGTTTGAAGGCGCGAAGGGCTATTACGAACGGGCCTCGCAATTTTATGACGCGGGCGCCCGCTTCACGCGTGCTTCCGCGGCCACTACGGCCGGCCTTCTTAAGGCACGCGACTGGGTCAAAGAGAATCCGGGCAAGGCTGCCCTCGTCACCTTTTCGCTCATCACGGGCGTGCGTCTCGGCGCATCGTTTCCCGCGCTCGACGCCGTGCTCCTGGGCTCGCACCCGCACTGGCTCACCCACTCTGCGCTCCCCGTTTACGGCCTGCGCAAGGTGGGCGAGAAGTTTGACGGTTATCTCCGTAAGCAGGAGGGGTTGGTCGCCGGCGGAAATTTGACCGAAGCCGAGCGCCAGCGCGCCGAGTTTGAGCGAAAGGTCGTCAGATACGTTGGCGCCCCGCTGCTCGGCGCATTCAGTTGCGCGGCGGGGGCGGCGATGTGGGCGCAAATGTTTCAGCCCGGCTGCATCACCGGCGCACCCGTCAGTTGGCTGTTGGGCAGCAACCCGTTTCTTGACGGGGTGTGGCTGTTCGCCAACGGCGTCATCTGCTTCCATCAGGGCTACAAGTTCTTCATGATTGCATTGGCCGACGAGAAAGAAGTAGTACGAATGGTGCGAGAAATAAAAGGATTACTGCCTGCTGGCGAGGCCAGTTGCTAAGCACACAATCTTATGTGCTTCGATTTAGAAGTACACAGACGGTTGAGGTCTAAAGGGCGCGAGAAAAGCCTTACAAGGCGAGTTCCGCGCCCTATTCCTATCTCCTGTTGTCTTGCAACGTCATCCCTAACATTTTATCGGCATTGTCAGAGTATTAAATTTCTGGTATAAAAGCTTCACCCCATTACCTCGCCTGACCACTCGAATAGAATCCCCTTGTAGTGTGTCTAAATTTGTAGCAAGGCAATCCCGATAATGGCCCAGAACGGAATAGCCTGTATAAATGTCTTATTGGTAGAAGATTTGGACGACAGCCGCAGCATGATTAAGCGGATGTTGGAAATGGCCGATTACTGCGTAGTCGAAGCCGTCAACGGGCGGGAGGCGGTAGAGATTACACAGCAAGAGCAGGGCAAACGCATCTAAATTTGTAAGTAGTTGAGTGACTCGCAATTCAAAGTTTCAAATGATGTTTGTGGATTCGTTTAATTCCTACGTCATCAGTAAGATAAATTTTTACGTGCGTTCGCCCTGACAGCAAGAGTGTCCCGACTTGATTTTGATGGATCTGAATTTGCCGCAACTTGACGGCCTTGAAGCTACCAAGCAGATACGAGAAGGGGAC
>CAYLJO010000152.1:0-15475 GCA_964383905.1 uncultured Blastocatellaceae bacterium | reverse complement strand
AGCGGGCGACGAGACTCGAACTCGCAACCCTCAGCTTGGGAAGCTGATGCGCTACCATTGCGCCACACCCGCTCAAGGAAATGTTGAATGCAGAACCGATTCATCCTTCTGCATTCACGACTAAGCACATGGCGGCCCGGTCGTGTTATCTCAGGACGCGATAAAGATAATCAACATCGCGGCGGCCTGTCAAATCGTTCCGAACAGGGCGGCACTCAACCTTTCTTTTCAATCAACTCGCGCGCAATCGCGCCGAGCCGGCCGGTATCTTCAGGCTTGCGCAAGCAACCCTGCGCCCCCGCCTTGTGTGCCTCCTCCGCGTCAAGCAGGTCGGCGAAAGCTGTGTAGAAGAGTATCGGGGTGGTCTGATCAAACCGGCGAATCTCACGGCAAAGCTCCAGACCATCCTTATCAGGCAGACCAATATCAATAAGAATCAGCGCGTATGAATCCGACCGCGCATGCGTGAGGCCTTCGTCAGCCGTCTGGGCGGTGACAACCGTGAAACCGTCCTGCTGTAAACTGAATTCAACCAGATCGCGGGTGTCGGAGGTGTCCTCGACGAATAGTATCTGATGTGAAGGGTCGGCCATGTTCGCCTCCAGATGGTTTTAATCTGCCGTGACTACTTGCCGGGGGTAAGCGCGGCATGATAACTGACGGGGGCGAAGAAAAAAAGCGCATCGCCCGCCACTACTTTACATAGCGCCTCATTAATTCAGCCCAGTGACCCTGCGCTTTGAGGATAACCTCCGTAACTTCACGCACCGCTCCGAAGCCGCCCGGAAGACGCGTGACATAGTGGGCGGCCGCCCGGGTCTCTTCGCCCGCGTCGGCGACGGCGACGGCGAACTCTGCGCGCTGCATCAGCGGAATATCGGTCACATCATCACCGATAAATGCAACCCCCGACTCCTCAACATCAGCCTCCGCCAGCAACTGCTCGAAATCTTTGATCTTATCCCACGCCCCCTGCCTCAGGTAGGTGATGCCGAGCTCGCGCGCGCGACGCTCGACCGCGCGCGACGTGCGACCTGAGATGATACCAGAGCGCAAGCCTGCGCGGTGCAGAAGGACGAGCCCGTGCCCGTCGCGCGTGTGGAAGCTTTTCGACTCGTCGCCGTTATCCAGAAGCTCGATGCGCCCGTCCGTCAGCACGCCGTCGCAATCCATCAACAACAGCCTGACGCGGGCGGCGCGGCGCTCGATCTCCACAAGTTGGTCCATGCCCTTTAACGCACCTCGAAGAACTGGATGTCGGCGAGCTTCCAGGCGCTACCTGTCCGGGCGAGAATCAGCACAGCCGTTCCCGATTGATCGCGGCCCAGCTCCCTCGTGTTAAGGCTGACATCCGCGGCCAGACGGTCCGCGCCCAGTGGCTCGGTGCGCAACACACGCGTCTGCCACACCTCGGGCTGGCTGCTGACGATCCCCTTGATAAACTTGACGAGCTCACCCGGCACGATGAGCGCTTCGATCTCCGTTTTTCTCCCGCCTTTAATCGCCTGATCCAGTTGCGCGATGAAGGAGCGGGCGGAGTCATCGGGCGCAGGCGGCGCGGCCGCTTCCGCTTTGATCCGGGCATTGCGGGCGGCAAGTGTGGAGGCGTACTCGGCGTCGGCGCGAACCGCTTCATTAAAATGGCGTGCGGCCTCGGCCGCCTGACCCCGCCGCAAGCTGATCTCGCCAAGTCCGATGTTGGCCCACGCCAACGTGGCCGGCGTCGGAAGGCGCTCGTCAAGCGCGGCGCGAAACTCCTTCTCTGCCTCCGCCATCTTATTTTGACCCAGCAGGGCGCGGGCCAAGATGATCCGCGCCTCTTCCATGTGTGGTGAAATCGCGAGCAACTCGCGTGCGATTGTCTCGGCGCGAGCAAAATCCTGCGCGCCGAAGGCGCGTGCGGCCTCGGCCAGCGCGGCCTCGCTTAAGCTGGCGCGCGGAGCGACATCATTCGTGTAATCAAGCTGTGGGTAGAGCTTATCCGGATCTACTTCGACGCGGACGATGCGCGCAGATGTTTTGAAAACGGCCTCGCTAAAATTGCGCGCCGGGATAGTCACATCAGTGGTCAAGTGCTCGCCCCGATCTGTGGTCGCAGCGACCGTTACCGTAGCGTCGAGTGAGCCTAAATTACGCAGCGCCGCGACCCACTGCCCGCCGCGCTGCTGCGGCAGCCCCACCAACAGATCCATATCGGTCGGCTGATCCAGCTCCTGATCGAGAATACTCTTCACGCTTTGGCCCCCGCGCTCCAGGAGCACCGCACGGACAGCGGCAAGCGTTAGTCCATTTGCGCTACTCTTTCCTGCCTGTAAGAGGTTGCGCAACACGGCCATCAAAGCGTCGCGCCCGAGTGCGCGATCGACGAGCCGCCAGACCATCGCCCCCTTATTAGTAACCGAACTAAAATATGTTTCATCAAGAGGCGTCGATTGTGAAAGCGGCGCATCTCGCCGCGCGACTGCCGTATAAGCGATGCGCTCACGCGTCCGCATTGCTTCTGACGCTTCCCTCCCGAACTGTTTCTCGATGAAGAGCGTCGATATGAAACGTGTGAGGCCTTCGCGCAAGACGCCGAGCCCTTCGCCGCGTACGGCCGTCGCCCCGCCCAGCCACAGGCGTGCGATGGTTTCGGCGACCTGAAGCGCCGTGACGGAATCGATCTTTGTGCGGCGCAGCGCGGCAGCGTCGAGCAGGAGGGCGCCCGCGTCGTTAAATCCTGCGCCACGATTGACGGCGACAACCCTGACCTGGGTCTCGGGGGCCGCGCCGAGAAGGGTCGTAAAGAAAGCGCGCGCGGAAGAGGCGAGCCCGATGATCGCATCGGCCTGTTTGCGCTCCTCCGCACTCGCCCCCCTCGGCAACCAGACGCTAATGCCACGCGCATCACCCGCGCCCTCGTCAACGTCCCAATTGCCGGTCAGAAAAAAGGGTTGGGCATAAAGCCTGGTCTCAAATGAAGTCCCGCCAGCAGACGCCCCTTCGCCGGATGAAACGAGAAGCTCAGAGGGCGCATGCTCGATGGTTAGACGAACCGGCGCGGTGTCCGCCCCGCGCAATGAGGTGGGTGGGTTGGGTGAGGGGTACCAGAAAGAGAGTGGGAGGAATTGGGTTCCGAGTGGCGAAATGGCCGCCAGACCGGAATTTTCGGCAACCGGTAGCTGGTAATCCACGGTGACAATGGCGCCGGCGTTTGGCGCGACCGGTGCCGGAAGAGTGACTATTATCCGCTGAAGGCTAATGCGTGGCTCAGGTTGTGACCGAAAGGGGGCATTCGCATCATTGACGCTGACCGATTTGACCTCCGCCCTGGCACTGATCCGCAGGGTAACGGTTGAGCCCGCTCCACGACCAACATTTAAGAGGGTGAGCAAGGCGCGTGCGCTCAAAGCCCGTTCAGCCGCTCTGGCTGTGATGTCAAAACGGGACACCTGCCATGCGGCGCGTGGCTCATCCTGCGCGCGGCTGACAACCGGAACGCAGATCAAGATGACAAGCGAGAGTAAGGGAAGGGATCGAACTATTTTCATGCTTTGAAATTATGCCCGAGATGTGGTCTGAACGCGCCGTACCGATTACTCGCGGGCGGCTCGCGCCGCGCTGTGCCCGACGAGCGCATGAATGTCGCGCAACATTTCCAGCAGCGCGCTCATGCGCTCAAGTGGGAGCATATTCGGGCCGTCAGACGGTGCCTGTTCGGGCCTGTCATGCACCTCCATGAAAACTGCATCAACGCCGCAGGCGACTCCGGCACGGGCGAGAGGTTCGATGTATTGCGATAATCCACCGGTTGCATGGCCCAGACCGCCCGGCAGTTGCAGGGAATGTGTGACATCAAAAACAACCGGCACCCCGAACCCGCGCATGATCGGGAACGAGCGCATGTCGACGACCAGATTATTGTAACCGAAGCTGACGCCGCGTTCGGTCAGAAGCAATTTTTCGCACCCGGCGGCGCGGGCTTTATCGACGATATTGCGCGCATCCTGTGGGGCGAGGAATTGCCCCTTTTTAACATTGACGGCGCGGCCCGTGCGGGCAGATTCCACGATCAAATCGGTCTGACGCGAGAGGAAGGCCGGAATTTGCAGGATGTCCGCAACCTCTGCAACCAGCTCGACCTGCGTGACTTCATGCACGTCCGTTAAGACGGGTATGCCGACCTCTTCTTTAACGCGCCGCAAGGCGTCCAGACCGGCATTCATACCGAGCCCGCGGAAACTCTGAATGGATGAACGGTTTGCCTTGTCAAAAGACGATTTGAAAACGTAATCGAGGCCGACGGCGCGGGCCCTTTCGGCACACTCACGGGCCATCATTAAAGCGTGTTCAGCGGATTCGATGACGCACGGCCCGGCGATGATGGTGAGCCTTCCGTCGCCGAAAGTGGCCCCGCCAACCTTAAACGATTTTGTGTTCGATTGCTCAGTCATATTCCTAGCTTGATTCCGGCGCAGTGGATGTAGATCTGGCACCGAACCAGACCGCCCGGTAAAACACGGCGGCTAAAATGGCTTCAATGGCTTCTTAAATATTTTCTTAACCTTGTGGAGGAAACCACCTCTCGGGGGCCTCACCCCGCGGACTACGCCCTCGGACCTGCGCGAGTGTGGGATATACCGCTGCGTTCCATGCTCCTCGCGCTCCGATGATTCGTTCTCTTTGGGTTCCTGCACGGAAGGATTCGGCTCCGGCTTCGGCGCAGACGGCGCCGGCTCGGCTTCACGTGCCGGGGTCGGACTGCTCGGCGCTTCATTAGTATTTACCGAGGAAGTCGAATCCGCCGGATGCCGGGTACTGAAAAGAGCGACCGCGCCCACTATGGAAAAGAGCAGCGCCAGACATACACCAATCAAGGCAACAGGCAGCCTCTTGAGTAGTGACCGCCTCTGGCCGAAGGCCGCTCTCATCTGCGAGAGCGGGCCCTGACGGGCTGAGGAAGGGCCGAGCTCGACGGCCGGAGCAGCATGCTCGACGCTCACCTGTGGCTCCGGTTCTTCCTTCGTATCGGCGAGAACGATCGTTTCATGTGTCCTGGCTGCTGCAGCGCGATTTTGACGG
Organism: uncultured Blastocatellaceae bacterium; assembly: GCA_964383905.1. Lineage (GTDB taxonomy): Bacteria > Acidobacteriota > Blastocatellia > Pyrinomonadales > Pyrinomonadaceae > CAYLJO01. Next base: position 10,414 of record CAYLJO010000152.1, on the reverse strand, counting down.
AGGCGCTCGATGTCGATGACGAGCCGACCCGAAGGTGTTTCGGTCCCGGCGTTGCGCAGCGTCTCGATAGTCGGCGCGCTGAAAGCGGCGGCATGCTCCAGCCCGAGGCGTTCAGCCAGCGCATAGAGCTCGCGGCGGAATGCGCCTGCATCAGGAGGCCGCTCCTCCGGCCTCTTTTCAAGCGCGTGAAGTACAACTTCTTCAAGTGGCCGAGGTATTCCGGCCACAAGCTCGCTGGGCCTGCGAGGCGGCTGTGAAGAGTGTTTGAGGGCGACGGCGAGCGGCGACGAGCCCGTAAAAGGGGTTGTGCCCGTCAGCATTTCGTAAAGAATAATCCCCAGGCTGTAGACGTCCGAGGCGGAGGTGAGTTTCGCCCCGTCGCACTGTTCCGGCGACATGTAGCGCGGCGTACCGATCATCACTCCCGTTTGTGTGAGCGTATTAGCTTCGGCCTCATCGACCGTTTCGGCGGCGAGTTTGGCAATACCGAAATCCAGAACCTTAACAACCGCTGGGGCGTTCTGGCGCTGTACGATAAATATGTTTGCCGGCTTCAGATCGCGGTGAATAATTCCCGCCTCGTGCGCCGCGGCGACGGCCGCCGAGATTTGCAGCATCAAAGAGACGGAGCGGGCAATATCGAGGGGGGCTTCGCGCGCCAGCACGTCGCGCAGTGTGCGGCCCTCTAACAACTCCATGACGATATAGACGTAGCCGTCCGACGTGCGACCGAAATCGGTGACGGCAACAGCATTGGTGTGTCGCAGGCGTCCGGCGGCGCGGGCTTCACGGCGGAAACGCTCCTGCGCCGCTTCATCTTCGACAAAGCGCGGGTTAAGAACTTTGATCGCGACGGGGCGATCAATTAAAAGATGGGTCGCGCGGTAGACGGTGCCCATACCGCCAATGCCCAAATGCTCGTCAAGCCGATACTTGTCGTCGAGCGTGCGGCCGATCATCGGGTCAACCGGAATGCCAATTGCCACGGTGGAATCGGCCCGCAAAGGGGTGCCGTCTTCCGGGCACACCTGTACGTCATCCGCGTAACGCCGACCGCATTTAGGGCAATGAAACATAAGAATCAATTAAGGCTGCCGGGGACAGATAGTCAGATGCTCCGTAATATATACGGCGATGTATCCGGTCTGAATGTTTCCTTTCTGATGGCATAGTACACTACAACACCGATGTAGTAACGCGCCTCCCTTTCGTATTTCGTCCCGCGCTTTCCATCACCCGCCGGGAAGCAAAGTTTTCGGGTACGGCCACGGTGGACGAGACGCTCAAGTTTTAGTCCCTCAGAACCTTACTCAAGAGCGGCTTCCGCCGCTTCTGTTGCAATGGCGCGCCCCGGCATTGTCTCGCCAGACCGTATCCGACTTCAATCCCCGGCGTGCGCTCAAGGAAGATTAACCCACACCGGCCAATGAAACGTCTATGCTCCTGACAAACGAACGCCAGGAAGCCAAAACCTTGCCCTCCCCAGCGTTCACGTACTTAATCTCCTGCCTATTCCCTTGACCGGCGGCGGACCGATGAATCTACTCACTTCCGGACCGGCTCGGATGGCGGAGGATGCATCCGGATCATTGGACGCGAGCATACGCAGCCGGAGCCGTGAGGCCCCCTGCCCCAGGCATGCGCACCTCCTTTTACCTTTAATCGTCACCCGCCACGCCGGCGCGTTCATGGGCCAAAATCTCTGTTTCGCTTCTCTCTTCCAGCGCAGTCTCGTTGCGCATGCGATTCTCGTAGGCCGCGCGCACAAATGAAGCGAAGAGTGGATGGGCACGGAGAGGCTTTGATTTATATTCGGGATGAAACTGGCAGCCGAGAAACCAGGGGTGAGTCTCGCGCGGCAATTCGATAATCTCGACAAACTTTCCGTCAGGCGAAACGCCGCTGAACTGCAGGCCCGCGCGCTCCAGCGTCTCGCGAAATTCGGGATTAAACTCATAGCGGTGGCGGTGCCGCTCGCTGATCTCTTCGACCCCGTAGATCTTGCGCGCCAGCGACCCGTCGGAGAGTTTGCAAGGCCACGCGCCCAACCGCATCGTGCCGCCGAGCTCTTCGACGTCGACGAGATCGCGCAGCTTGAAGATCACGGGGTACGGTGTGGCGCTATCAAACTCGGTCGAGTCCGCATCCTTCAGCCCGCACATCGAGCGCGCGTATTCGATGCATGCCGTCTGCATCCCAAGGCAGATGCCGAAGTAAGGCGTCTTCGTGCGCCTGGCATAGGCTATCGCTTTGATCATTCCGGCGACGCCACGCTTGCCGAAGCCGCCGGGCACGAGAATTGCGTCGAAATCACGCAGGCGGGCTTCGTAATCGTCATCCATCAATCCTTCGGACTCGATCCAGCGAACGTCCACGCGCAGATTGTTGGCGACGCCGCCGTGCGTCAGGGCTTCGCGCAAAGACTTGTATGAATCTTCAAGCTCGACGTATTTGCCGACGATGGCGATCGAGGTTGTGCCCGACGAAGGCTCTCTGATCGTCGCGATGAGCTCGCGCCAGCTTGAGAGATCAGAATGCGCCGCGCGCTCGCCGATATTAAGCAAGGTCACAATAAGTTGATCTAATCCCTGTTCGTGAAAAGCGAGCGGCACCTCGTAGATGGTATCGACATCCTGCGCGGTGATGACGGCTGATTCTTTGACGTTACAGAAGAGCGCGATCTTTGAACGCAAATCACGTGAGAGCGGGCGATCAGAGCGACACAGCAGGATGTCCGGCGCGATACCTATTTCTCGCAGGTCGCGCACGGAATGTTGAGTCGGTTTGGTTTTGAGTTCTCCCGCCGCGGCGATGAACGGCACGAGTGTCACATGTATGAATAATGCATTGCCCGCGCCTTCCTCGTTGCCCATCTGGCGTATCGCTTCGAGAAACGGCAGTGACTCAATGTCGCCGACCGTTCCGCCGATCTCCACGATTACAACATCCGGCTGATCCTGATCGGCGACGGCACGCACCGCGTTTTTGATTTCGTTAGTAATATGCGGGATGACCTGAATTGTTTTACCGAGGTAATCGCCGCGCCGCTCCTTCTCGATCACGGAGAGGTAGATACGGCCGGTAGTCCAGTTGTTGGCCTGCGAAAGGTGGGCATGTGTGAAGCGCTCGTAGTGGCCCAGATCGAGGTCGGTCTCCGCGCCGTCGTCCGTTACGAAGACCTCGCCGTGCTGAAATGGGGACATCGTTCCCGGATCAACGTTAATATACGGGTCGAGTTTAATGAGGGCGACGCGGAGCCCCCGCGCTTCAAGCAGGCAGCCGATGGAAGACGCGGCCAATCCTTTGCCGAGGCTTGAAACCACACCGCCCGTCACGAAAATATATTTAGGCATCGCCAACCTCACTAAGAAAGTTTCGAGTTTCGAGTCCCGGATTTCGAGTTTGGCTTTAACTCGAAACCTTGTGATTCAATGATCTGGCGCACGTGCCGGAGATCCTCCATAGTATCGACGCCGATGGAAGGCGCATATGCCTCTACAACTTTGATCGTCATGCCGCGCTCAAGCGCGCGCAGTTGCTCCAGTGACTCGATGCGCTCAAGCGTCGACTGCCGCCACTTCGTGAATTCTAACAAAAAGTGCCGGCGGTAGACATAAAGCCCGGTGTGTTTACGAAATAGCCCCAGCAATGATGGGACGCTTTCGAGCGCCGTCGAAAGCGTCCCGTATTGGCGCACGGCGTCGCGGGGATAAGGTACGGGCGAGCGCGAAAAATATAGGGCCCGCCCGGCCTCATCCATGACGACTTTGACGACGTCCGGACTCAACACATCTTTGGCGGATGAAAAGGGTTCGCACGCCGTGACAATTGAAACATCGTCTGCGCCCCACAGCTCATTTACCGCGAGTTCGATCGTCAGCGGGGATATCAGCGGCTCGTCCCCTTGCACGTTGACGATCAGATCTACGGCATCTTCAAGCCGAGCGGCGACCTCGGCCGACCGGTCGCTGCCGCTGGCATGGTCATTTCGGGTCATCATGGCTTCGAACCCTGCGGCGCGAACAACATCAAAGACCCGCCGGTCGTCGGTCGCGACAATCGCGCGCGCGACATTGCGTGCGGCGAGCGCGCGCTCGAGCACCCACAGAATCATGGGCCGCCCGGCAATGTCGATCAAAGGCTTGCCCGGGAGACGCGTCGAACTGTAGCGTGCGGGGATGACGACGACGGTGTTTGGTAGAGGATCCGAAGCCGCGTGATTCACGGGACAACAAGATAACTCGCAGCGCCTTCGAGTGTCAAACAAGGGAAGATAGAGCCATGGAGCGTCGCTATCGAGAGGGGCGAAAAATGGCAGTGCGATTAGTCGGCGCGGCAGTCGTTGTTTGACCGTGACCTGCGGATAGGGTGGGAAGCCGGCGAGTCTATGACGAGCACGAATTTAGTTGCGGCCATAGTTGGTGAAGCGAGAGCCATCAAAACGGCTGAGCCCGTCCCATGTTCCGAACCATAGGTATCCCTTCGCATCCTGGTATATGCAATTGACCCTGCTGTGGCTTAGCCCGTTAGACGCATCGTAGCGGCGAAACGCAAGCCGCTGAGCCCACACATAGCCTGCGCCGTGCAGCAGCACGCCAGCCAGGCACTGCGCTACAGCAACGGCTAAACACGCTTTTGCCAGACTGTAGAAACGGTGCTTCATCACCCCTGCGGCCCCGGTATGGCTGTTGCGAAGAACAGCCGAGCCAGACGAATAAGATTTTCTCGTTTGACTGTTCCTTCTTTTGCTGTTTGACAGTAGCTTAAAATTGCGAGAAGGGCCGGACATGAGAACATAGCCGTTGGCGCACTTGCGCTCGCTGGTACCTGTGAGTTCCCGTGATACGACCTCTTTACTCGAAAGTCCATGTAATTGACTGTGGAGACGTCTAGCTCAGGTATCCGTAAGATGTGGGCCGGCGAGGTGTGCAGACAAAATCTGTCCGGCTGGCATCAGGCGTCTCAACTAAAGCTATGAAACGCTCACTCTGACTGATCGAAGGGAGTTGGCTGTGTTACCTGCGGCCCTTACATACCGCCGAGAAGAGCGATAGCCGCCGCCAGTCAACACGCGGACGATCATGAGAGTATACGCACTCTATTACTGTCGATCAGAGATGTCAATATAGCGTCTTTGCTGACCGGTTATTCTAAATAATTACTCCGCATTCCTCATTCATAATTCCTCTTTCCTCCTTTCCGGCGGGTGGCGCGGTTTGACAGCATCGCGCATGCGGGCTACCATTCATTGTTCATCTAGTCTCTGGTTTTAACCCCTTTTATTCAGAGATTCTTGCTGGTAATTCATGCTGATGCTACTGCCGGGTACGACTGAGAACATCGTTGATAAGCAACACTCCGCTGCTCTACCTCTCGTATCTTGCCGGCTTACCGATCACTTACATTTACGCGTAAATGTAATATTTCAATCCAGCGCCGCCCTGTCCAGCCGTATCTCAGCTTTCGCCTATCGCGTCACCGGATGCTCAGGGCCAGGCAGGCCGTTTCAGTCATCTGTCGAGACGGCGCGCAGTGTTATATCAGTCTGGAGACTGTATACTCGTGAATGGTAAATCGTGAATAAATAAAATACCGTATTTGCCTAATCACGATTCACGATTGGCGATTTACTGTTAACGATCTACTATTATGGGTTTCGCAACAACGGCCATTCATGCCGGGCAGGAAGCTGACCCCACCACGGGCGCGGTCAGCGTTCCGATCTATCAAACATCTACTTACGCGCAAGAAGGGTTGGGCAAGCATAAGGGCTTCGAGTACGCGCGGACGCAAAACCCGACGCGGCTGGCCGTGGAACGCAACGTCGCGGCGCTCGAAGGCGCGCGTTTTGGCTACGCATTTGCTTCGGGTATGGCAGCCATTGACGCGACTCTGCGGTTGGTGCGCTCGGGCGATCATGTCATTGTTTCGGATAATACGTATGGCGGCACGTTCCGCCTTTTTACTCGTATTCTTGCCAACTACAACATTGAGTTTGATTTCGTTGACACCTCGGATGCGGCGAACGTCGAAGCAGTATTGAAGAAGAACACCCGGATGGTGTTTGTTGAAACGCCGACTAATCCTGTGATGATCGTCACAGACCTGCGTGCCGTCTCCGAAATCGCGCACCGCGCCGGCGCGCGCGTTGTTTGCGACAACACCTTTATGTCGCCCTACCTGCAGCGCCCGATTGACTTTGGCGTTGATATTGTGGTGCACTCCACGACTAAATATTTGAACGGGCATTCGGACGGCGTCGGCGGCATCGTCGTATTAAATAACGAGGAAGATGCCAACTGGCTCGCCTTTGTGCAGAATGGAGCGGGCGCCATTCTTTCGCCATTTGACTCATGGCTGGTACTGCGTGGGACGAAAACGCTGGCCCTGCGGATGGAGCAGCATGACCGTTCGGGGCGCGCGGTGGCGGCTTTTTTGGAGGAGCATCCCAAGGTACAAAAGATTTACTACCCGGGGTCGCTCTCACACCGCCAGCATGACCTGGCCAAGCGGCAGCAAAAAGGCTTTGGCGGCATGGTAGCATTTGATGTGGGCTCGCTGGCGGCGGCGCGCAACCTTCTTGAATCCGTTAAGCTATGCACCCTTGCGGAAAGTCTTGGCGGCGTGGAGACGCTCGTTTCGCATCCGGCCACCATGACGCATGCATCCGTGTTGCCGGAGACACGCAACCGGCTCGGCATCACTGACGGGCTCGTCCGCATCTCGGTCGGCATTGAAGACACGGATGATATCATCGCGGATTTGGATCAAGCGCTAGGAAAGGTATAACCTGCACGGGGACATCGCACCGTGTGAAAACGATTCTCTCGTTCCCTCAGGCGATACACCGCATCTTGATATGATTATTGAGCTATACGCAAAATCTGACGTGGGCCGCGTCAGGCGCGGTAACGAAGACAACTTCCTCCTGCTAGATCTGTCTTCCGCGCGGACATGGACCGGCTCGGATGGCGCGGAACCGCCGATCGAGATGCGACGTTTCGATCTCGGCGATAAGGGTCTGGTGCTGGTCGTTTCCGACGGCATGGGCGGCGCGCTCGCCGGTGATGTTGCAAGCCGGATGGCCGTCGAAGAGGTGCGCGAGATGTTGATCGGGAGCGACGCGGACGATAGTAATGATGACGGCAAGTCGCTCGGAGAGTGCCTGCGTCACGCGACCGTCTACGCCAATCTGAAGATACATCACAAGAGCCAGGAGGACGCGCGTTATAGCGGGATGGGCGCGACGTTTACCGGGGCGGCAGTAAAAGGCGATGTGCTCGACTTAATTCAGGTCGGTGACAGCCGCGCGTATTTGATTCGCGGGGATAATATCAAGCTGGCGACGAAGGACCAATCGCTCGTCCAACAGCTCGTCGACGTCGGCCAAATTAGCGAGCAAGAGGCCGAAACCCATATGTTCCGCAACGTGATCCTGCAGGCTCTCGGCGCGCAAAGTGAATTAACGCCCGTCACCGGGCGCATACGCCTGCGCCGGAACGACCTGTTGCTTTTATGCAGCGACGGGTTATCAGGGAAGCTACGCGCCGAAGATATACAGCGCATCGTATTGGAAGCGCAGGGTGATCTTGCCAGCGCGTGCGCCGCGCTTATTGAAGAGGCCAATGAGCGTGGCGGTGAGGATAACATCACGGTCGTGCTGGCGCGCTTCACGGGTGATGATCTGCTGCCGCCGAACTCCGACAGAATCACCATTGAGCTTCCACCGCTTGAAGACGATCAAACGCTCGGCGATACGCAGGAGCCTGATACGGAAATTCAATAAAGGACCAACTTACCGGGCAAGGGTGAATCTTATGCTGAAGGTCATTCGTGGCAAGGGCTTCTACTAACTCGACTGACGCGCCTTCCGAGAGCTCATCGACCCCTACCGCCGGGGGCGTGATCATCGACGTCGGGACGGGCGACGGTCGCTTTGTCTACCAGTGCGCTCGCCAGAATCCCGAGAAGTTCTATCTCGGGATCGACGCGCATCCGCCCGCGCTGGAGAAGATCTCCGAGAAGATCCACCGGAAGCCCAGCAAAGGCGGTCTTCCTAATCTCTTATTCGTGCATGCCGCGGTCGAGGATTGACCTTCCGAGCTGGATGGCGTGGCCGACGAGGTGCACGTGCATTTTCCGTGGGGAAGCCTTCTGCGTGCCGTCGCCACGGGGGACGAGGCGGTGATGTGTGGCCTGCGGCGCATCTGTGCGCCGGACGCCTGGCTGGAGGTCATCATCGGCATCGATCCCCAACGGGATCGCTCCGAGATCAACCGTCTTGGACTGAATCCGCTCTCCGCGGAGTTTTTGGAAACAGTATTGGCCCCCCGGTATAAGGCGGCGGGATTCAACGTGCTGGAGAAAGGCACGCTCCTTCCGTCCGAGTGGCCCGGGCTTCGAACCTCATGGGCGCAGCGGCTCCGGGGCGGTGCCGGGCGCACGCTAATTTACCTGATTGCGCAGGCCACATCCCCTCAAACGCCTGGCTCCTAAGTTTACCTACCCTCTGGGGTGAGTCAGAGCAATCAATCAACCCGCTTCGCAGCCCGCGATTATTCCAGCCAATTGCCGCTCATGGGGGATGGGATTCAGGTCGATCAGGAGCGATCTTTTCTCTCAGGCAGCGCGGTGGGTGCGCGCCAATCGGCCCCGTGTCCGACACGACGAACAAAGATTGATGCGCCCTGCACCCTCTCAACCGTGACGCGGTCTCCGGCTTCGAGGGGCTCTTCCCCTTCAGCCGGGTAGGCCGTCCACGTCGAGCCGTAGACTTTAACCGCCCCCTCGTGCAGCGCCCCCTTACTTGAAGAGACCACCGTGCCGACCTTGCCCGGCAACGCGTCAACACCTGTTTTAAGTTCCGTGCCGGCTTTCTCGCGCGAAAAGTAGTTAATGAAGATAGTGCGCGAGGCGGCCGTGAGCGCAATCGAGACCACCGCAAAGATTAGGAACTGAAGCGGCAGGCTTTCAATACCAACGATTCCGGCGAATGCGGCGGCCAGGGCGCCGATGCCGAACCATAGCATGACAAACCCCGACGTAAAAACTTCCGCGACGATCAGAACGACGCCGAGCACAGTCCATAAAATCCATGCGTACTCAAAATTCATCTCTGCCCCCGGCTCTCACGTGACCGAGGCGCCGCCGCGGGCAGATCGGTCGCGCTCCCCGTCACCCTCTGGCCCTCGGTTCCCATTCCCCCAAACAAAATATCGCCAGCGGCCTTTCGCTTCAACCCCTGAACGTATTCTTCATGACGAACCAGATGTTCGCCGGGCGCTCTGCCAGACGGCGCATGAAGTATGGGTACCAGTGTTTCCCATACGGAACATAGACACGCACGTTATAGCCGTCACGTGCGAGCTGTTCCTGCAGATCGCGCCGGACACCGTAAAGCATTTGGAACTCGAAAGCCTTTTTGCTAATCCCCTCGCGCTGCGCATGGCCGATAGTCGCGTCAATCATCTTCGGATCGTGCGTCGCGATGCCATGATACGTGCCGCTCGAAAGCAGCATCCTCATCACGCGGACATAGTTATCGTCAACCTCTTTTTTATCTGGAAAAGCGACTCCCGGTGGCTCATTGTACGCGCCTTTGCAAAGACGAATGCGCGCCGGGATTTTCAGCAGATCTTGCGCGTCCGAAACGGTGCGCCGCAGGTACGACTGGAGCACGATCCCCACACCGTTTAAGCCAAACTCGGCACGCAGGCGCTTGAACGTGTCAATTGTCAGTTGCGTGACGCTCGACCCTTCCATGTCTATGCGAACGAAATTATTACGCCGGGCAGCATCCTGCACCACCCGACGAGCATTTCTGTAAGCCAGTTCCGGATCAATCTCCAGCCCAAACTGCGTGAGCTTGATGGAGACGTTTGATCGAATCCCGGTGTCGTCAATACGTGAAAGGATGCGCAGGTATTCGCGCACCTCTTCTTCAGTCTCAGCGGGGCTGGTGACGGATTCGTTGAGATGATCGAAAGAGGCCGTGCAGCCTCTGGCATTTATTTCGCGAATGGCGACAATGGTTTCCTCTATATCTTCGCCCGCGACAAAGCGTGTGGTGAGCTTTTTGAAGGGACGGAAGCGTGTCGCGAAATCCTTAAGACCTTCCTGGCGCGAAAGGTAGAGCAGCACGTTTCTTGTCACCATAAGAAAAAGAGTTTAATCATTTATTCAATGGATCGATGAATAAATTAACCGATTCCGGGAGCTATGGTATGCTTGGCGACGCTTTTCACAGCTTTGCGTGTCTAAACAGGTGCGGCCTGGGTTCATAATCCGCAGGCGTTTACCGAAGGATCGACGCTGAATGCGCTGGAAACTGGTACTGATCGCATCGCTGATTGCCACTATCATCGGAGCCGGGGCGACATTCGGTATCATCTTCGGTTTTCTCGGTTCCACCAGA